>BFBT01000002.1:0-300000 GCA_003112755.1 Lawsonibacter asaccharolyticus
GCCGCTCCCTGGTGAGAGGCAGCTTCAGCTCATGTACTCCCCTCCCGGCATCATAAAGGATGCAGTCTTGGTTGGTGAGCGTGGTCGTGCAACAGCCGCTAGGCTTGTTATAGCCAGGAAACTTGGGCTCTCCCCTGAATTTGCCGGGGTCTCGTTTGTACTCCCGCTTGGCGGCATAGTAGGACTTCATCTCCTGGACGCAGTCTTTGAGGACAGCCTGAGCTGCCTGGCGGGGCAGCTTGCCGCAAAGGAAGTCCGGGTTGTTGGATGCCCTAAGCAGCGCTTCCAGGAAGGGGTAGCTGAGGAACGACTTTCCCTGTGCGGGCATCTTATAGCGGTCCCGGCTTCGGTAGGCTGCTTGCCAGCAGCGTTCATCACCGGCAGTGCTCTGGCGATCTCGTCCAGGACCCGCGCTCGTTGTCGGTGAGAGCCGCCGGGTCTTTTTCCACATCTGTGATGACCTGCCGTTGCTGGAAATTTGATAACAGAGAAGCCGCCCAAATTGGGCGGCTTCTTTTTCTTGTCAAATATGGCAGCCGAGAGACTTGGGAAGAAGTCCTGCAACAATCATAGACTTCAAGTGGCGGTCACTCAATCTCTATGACAGTCATACGGGGCTGTACTCATCCACCCATCAGTACGAATGGCATTGGGATACAGCACCTCGGTCTTCCCTGTTCTGACCGGAGTCGTCTCAACAGGCGGCCGCAGTTTGTTGACTCGGCCGCAGGTCATTTTGACTCGCACACGAATGCCATCGAACTGAGGCAGCTCCTGCTCACAGCCAGCACAGAACGGATCTTCAGGAAGCCCAGGAAAGATGTTTCTGGCATCGACCCACAGGCCCTCACAGTTCTGGAGTTCGCTGAACCGCACTTCATCAGCGCCCAAAAAGTTCCGGGCCATTTCAACCATTGCCGTCACACCAGCTTCATCCTCCAGCAGTCCCTTCACCAAATTTGCGTTGATTCGGACAGATACACCAGCCTTATGAAAAATCTGTATTGCGCGCCGCATCTCATCGAACGAAACATGGAACCCCTTTTTGTTGTAGACCTTATCATTTCTTTTCTCTGTGTAGTGATGAATCGAAATGTTGATTCCGTCGAGGTAAGGGGCAATAGCCTCAGGGAGTCCATCCTTGAGCATGCTCCCATTTGTGGTCATATAGATATGTTTCTTCCAAGGACGAATCATCGCCAGATATTCCGCCAGATGAGTGTACAGCGTCGGCTCTCCCCCCAGAATGAGGACAGTCTCGGCATCCGAGTGGATCGTTTCCAAAGCCAGCTCCTTAACCGGCCGCTCTTTCGGACAATAGCCGCCTTTCTCAATACAAAATGCACAGTTGGCATTGCAGGCATTTGTAATCTTCACATCGAGACAATTCCCGTAGCCACCGGCGCAGGAATTTGCAGGATGACAAGTTTTTGTGACCATATCATATACCTCCAAAAAGTTATTTTTTCTCCAAATTGGTCAATGTTCTATCCTATGCCTACAAAGCAAAAGCAATTCCGATCCCAGCAAAAATCAATCCACATTGGCATACATCGAGCGTTGCTGCAAACAAGCAATAACAAAATCAAGGGGAAAAATGTGCGGAGGATTCTTTTGTATCTGACTGCTCCCACCCCTTACAGAGAGGGCTTTCCCGCGGTCCATTTTGTAATTGTGGTACGGCATTAACAGCCAAAGCAAGCTATCCTCCTTGCAGCGGCGGGCAGCCTGCGTTTTGTTGCCTTGAACCGACTTCTCATTGAAGTCGATGGCGAGCCGATCCGGCCATGAAAGGCCCGCAAAAAAATCGGTTGCCGCAAGACAATCCTCCAAAATGACCTTGTCTGAACTTGCATACAATGATTACATACATCAATTTGGGGATGCACGAAATTGCAAAATGGAGAAAAAATCAAGAAAGGAGGCATGGCATTTATGATATATCGTGGGAAAATCTTCATCGAAGGGGACTTGGCCTGCTTTATTAACAAGAAAATGTCCATCTCCGAGGAAGATGCCGAACTGGAGGCTTACCATGAAGAATCTTTCGAGATCCCGTTCCTCAATGGGGTCGTGGCCGAGATCCGGTTCTGCTTCGATGGCTCTGGATGGGCGGATGGCCGCCTATACGACCGGAATGGCGATGTAATCTACCAGGATGAACCGTTGTCCGAGTTCTTTGGAACCAGGATCTGGACCCTCGTGGATGGTGACCTGGGCGTGGAACTTGATACCTATGTCATCGAGGTTTGTTCAGGAGGGAGTTGAGGAGGCATGACTTATCGGGCCAAGCTGGTTATACCAGCAGAGGAAGCAAGCCGAATCGATTATTTGCTTTCACAGATGGATGGCAAGATGCAGTCTGCTGTCTGCAAAGCAAGCTATGAGGTGCCGTTCCCAAATGGGTACAAAGCCAAGGTCGACCTGATGGTAGACTTTTTCTCCTGGGCAGAGGGCTGCCTCTGCAATGAGAAGGGAGAAACAGTCTGCAAAACCCAGTCTCAGAACTTCCTGTTCGACTCCTGGGTGTTCATCCTGGATGGTGCCTGCTATATGATCGATGTCACCCGTGAGGATGACTTGGGGACGGATTTGGACAACATGGGGAGAACCATCTGTTCGGCTCTTCGCCGGTATGGATATTGAATTCCATGTTCTCGGTGATTCAGACATCCAGAAGACTATTTTTGTTACTTCAGGGCTGTTCACGGACCATAATTTCTCAATCAGCGTGCCGAAGGAAGAGTGGAATAAGGATCCGTACACCAGTGTTTCCCAGAGGTTGGCGAAGATGCTCCAGAATGACAGCTTGAAGCTCTCGGAAGAGGGTTTTAAGACTCTGATTTTCTGAGCAGAAATAGCTGTGGGACTGGACTGCATACAACAGTCCAGTCCCCAATTTCGGAGACTAAACAAAGGCAAGGAGAAAACGAAATCAGGCGAAAATTAGCTTGCCGGCAACAAAACCAAGGAGGAATCAGTATGTTCCAGATTTTCGAGAATGGCAAGGCCGTTGCAAAGATGCAGACCCGCGAGGAGTTGTTTCGGTATTTCATCCGGCGCGATCTGAATATTTATATCTGTACCACGGATCGGATCATGTCGTACACGCCCTCGGTGTTTCAGCTTCTGGCTATGACCCCAACGACCAGTATGCGCCCGGGGCCTGCTATGGCTTCCTGGGGGGCTGCCGGCCCACGCTCTATCCCAGGCCCATTATGATCCTGGAGGATGGCCGGCCGGTGGATATCCGTCCTAGGCTGCCGGAAATCAGGGGCTACCTGATCCGGTGGAAGGCTCAGGTCGAGAATCTCATCTGTGGTCCCAGTTTCAGCGCTGGGTACAAGCCCAGGTTCCGGCACATGTACCGCCGGCCCAAGGGCTACAAGCAGTCGCAGCTGGGCCTCTCCCCTGCCGATGCTGAGGGAGATTCTGGAAGTCATGGCTACCATCCCGGATAAGCTCCGGAAGGTGAACCCAATGGATGATAGCCGCTGCTGGAAGCAGCACAGCCGGTCCTGGAAAGAGAGCTCCAAGGCTCGCAAGTCCTGGCAGAAGCACAAGAAGCAGAAGGCTCCGGCCAGCCAGTGCCTGCGGATGATGGGTACCATCTGGGATGAACCGAATCTGGAAGAAGACGGCGACACTGTCGCCTGAAAATTTTTAAGGAGGAATAGATTATGGAGAAGGCTCGGAAAAAGGAACTTTTGGAGAATTTCTGTTGCAAAGAGGTCATCTTTCGCGATTCTTTGCATCATCGCCTGCGTGGTTCTGTTCTTTGTGCGGGCGCGTTTCCCGGCTGGCACAGTGATTCGGGCAGCCCTGGGGGTGGTGGAGGCCAATGTTGGCCTTCTGGCCATCCTGGTGCTGTTTCTGAGCGCCCCGCCAACCCGGCGCTGGCGCTGGTTACTGTACGCGGCGATCGTGTTTGAGGCCGTTGCTCTGGCTGGCATCGGAATTGCGGTTGCCGCCGGTGCAGCACTTGATGTCGTCACTGCGCTGAATTTGATCAATATTGGGACGATGTGCTTTTATGTCGTCGCCTGTATTGGCGGTACGGTCGCAATGGTATGCTCCCAATAAAGCAGACAGGAAAATAACATTGGGAGTGAATACAGGATGGGCAAACGAAAAGAAGTTGCTTTTGAGGAAAAAGTCTCGCTGGTGGAGGAATATCTTGCAGGACGGCTGCGGATGCGAGAGGCGGCGCGGCGAGCTGGGGTGGGTCACTCCACCATGGAGAGTTGGATCAGCCGGTATCGCTCGGAGGGAATTTCGGCATTGGAGGAGAATGGGAATCGCTCCAAACGGAAGTACAGCGAGGACTTCAAGCGCCAAGTGGCGGAGGAGTACCTGTCCGGTCAGGGGCAGTTCTATGGCCATCGCGGAAAAGTATCATTTGCGCTCCGGGAATCTGGTATTGGACTGGGTAAAGGCGTATCATGAGAGAAACTCCAAGAGAGAAAGAGGAGGGACTATCATGAGGAACGACCACACCATAGAGGAACGGCTGGAGGCGGTGCTGGCCTGTCTGGAGGGCGGCCGGACGCTCCAAGAGGTGGCGCAGGCACACCAAGTAGCCGTACAGACGCGCGGAGCTGGGTGAAAAAGTATCAGGAGTTGGGTCCCGCGGGATTGGAGGACCGGCGTGGCAAGCGCCTGGCGGACCAAACGCCCCGGAGCCGGGATGAGGCCCTGCGGATCGAGAACGCCCGGTTGAAGAAGGAGAATGAATTGCTGAAAATGGAACTGTATCTGCGAAAAAAAGTGCAAGAGCTGGAAAGGGGGGATCGCTGAGGCAGTTTCGGCAGGAACAGCAGTATGAAGCGGTGCGCTATGGTACGGAAAACGAGGGATTTCCTGTGGGGCCAGCCTGCCGTGCACTGCATATCTCCCGGGCCAGCTATTACCAGTGGCGCTCCGGGAAAGCCGGGGCCGCGTCGCCGAGAATCAGCGCATCGCCCAGTTGGTGCAGGAGATCCACCGGGATAGCCCGGACAAGGGATACCGCCGCATTCGGGACGATTTGGACAAGTATTACCATACGCCAGTCAACGATAAGCGGACGCTGCGTATCTGCCGCTGCCTTGGGATTCAATCTGCGGTAAAACATGCCCCACATGGCTGCACTCGGGTGGCATCCTCTCCCCGGCAGCTGGCAGAGAATGTACTGAACCGCCAATTTTACGCCGACCGCCCCAACGAAAAGTGGCTCACCGATGTGACGGAGTTTCACTACTATACGGGAAATACCATGTGCAAGCTCTACCTGAGCGCCATCCTGGATCTGTGTGACCGAAGGATCGTCTCCTTTATCATCCGGGACACCAACGACGCTGCCTTGGTCCATCGCACTCTGGATCAGGCATTGGAGACCAATCCCGGCGCCCACCCTCTGCTCCACAGCGACCGGGGCAGCGCCTATACTACCCAGATCTTCCATGACAAGCTGGCTGCAGCTGGCATTACACAGAGTATGTCCCGGGTGGGAAAGTGCATTGACAACGGCCCCATGGAGGGCTTCTGGGGCATCCTCAAGCGGGAGCGCTACTATGGCAGGCGGTTCACCAGCCGGGAGCAGTTGGTCAAGATGATCCAGGAGTACATCACCTATTACAACTTCCACCGCCTCCAGCGCGGCCTGGGTGTGCGGACCCCTATGGAGGTCCATGACTGCCTGTCGGCCGCGTAGTGACCAGGTCTGCTCCATATTACTGGACAGGCAGAAATTCGCTCGTAAAGTGTAAAGTATTTCATTGTCTACTTGACGGGGAGCACACCACAATGTCCAGAAAGCCCAGGCAGGAACCCGAAAAATGAGAAATGCTCCCCTGTCCGAAAGGATGGGGGAGCTTGTTTTTGGCAAAAGGAAGCCCCTCCTTTCCGCTTCCTGCACAGTTCCAGCCTTTTTATAATGCGTTTCAGGGCAACAAAAAATGCCCAGAGGATTTCTCCTCCGGGCACTCATTCCGCTCAGCCAACGATGCGCATGATCTGGCGGATGGCATGATCCAGGCTGCCGTTATTGGACACAGTCCAGTCACACAGCCGCTCATTCTCCATCTCCTGGTCCAGGGTCATCAGCCGGAGCGTCTTATCCGCATTGGAGATGTCCCGCTCCAGCAGTGCCAGAACGATATCCTCCTTGCTGCGGCGCACGAACACGCTTACACACTGCTCGCCATAGACAGCTTTGCAGGCCATGGCACCGTGGATATCCACAGGTTTGATGGCGATACGGCCCTCGGCCCAGATAGCCTCAATCTCCTGCTTGGCGATGGCATATCCATGGCCGGCGTAGGTGGTGTGCTCCACCAGGCTGCCATCGTCGATGGCCGCATTGAATTCTGCCTCGCTCACAAACCGGTACTCCTCGGCGTCAGAGCCGTCATCCCCGGGGCGGGCGGGTCGTCAGAGCCTTGACCTTGCGAAACAGTGGGTTCTTCACCAGCTCATCGCAGATAAAAGATTTGCCGGACGCCGAAGGCCCAACCAGGCAGATCATACCTGGGTGGCCGGCCGAACCCAGTTTGATGGGCTCGACGGTAGGGGCCAGCGAAACAGCTTCCACCAGCTTGATGAACTCCGCATAGCTGCCGGCCCGCAGGAAGCCCTCCATGGACTTGTTCCAGGGACGGGTAAAGAGAACTGGGTACTTAGCCGGGCTGCTGGTGATGTTGTAGTCGGCATCATCCAGCAGGAAATCCACATGCAGCAGGTCTTTGCGGCTGCCCAGCATCACATTGGACTCCTTGATGCCCGGAAGCAGTGAGCAGATCTGCTTGCCGCGGATCCCCATTTGCTCAGGCGGCATTGCTGAAGCAATGACCACTTCATGGCCGGCTGCCAGCAGCTCCTCCACCATCTCAGCGGCGCCCGGGTACAGGACCTGGGAGTCGAAGAAGTCAGGCTCCTTGAAAATGGCCATGAGGCCATCAGCCAGCTCCTTGTGGAAGTTGGCAAACGAGTAGAGGGTCACATCCTCCACGCTGACCGGAGTTCCGCGCTGGGTCATCTTCTGACAGGCCAACTCCGTACAGGGAGCCAGCACATTGTCCCAGTCAAGGGCGATCGTCAGCTTTCGTCCGATGTTCATATTTTATCTCCTCTCCCTCACATCCCGACCGAACAGCAGAAGTCGTCCGGCGAGAATACGGTCCCCTCATAGGCCGCAAAAACAGCCTCATCGGTGATCGTTTCATCTGCGTTGGGCAAGCTCGCCGTAGGACGGCCAGTCGCCATTCTCGACCATGCGGTCGAACAGAAGACACTGCTTCAGTTCGAGGAGCTGACCTCGGGTCAATCCTCTTACTTCCAACATAATGAATACCTCCTAGTTTTTTTGTTTTCTCCGTTGGCTTATATGTATACCTGAATTGGGGTACTGGACTATCCTATGCAAATCGGCGGCGAGTGATTTTGGATGTTGTTGGGCTGTCGGTTCAGCGTTGTACGAAACGATTTGCAGGCTTCGTTGTTATGCAAAACGATGGGCACAGCGAAACGGTTTCGCCAGAATTGTTCAGCACGAGTCTGCATAGGATATTCTCAGTACCCCACTTTGGAAGCAATATATCTAGGAGACTTCAAAATATAGGGAAAACAAGCACTCAGGAAGCACCAAACCAATGCCTCTGCAGCACCCCAGAAGGCGTCTGCGGCCAGAGGAAGGACCTCGGGATGGCATTAAGGGGAAAGGCGAACCTATGTGCTGAGCGAAATGGCCAAACAGCTGCTGTCCCTCCTGACAAAGTCTGCAAATAAAAAGTCAATAGGGAAATAAAGCAAAATTGAGGAGAGAAAAAGGCCATGCCAAAAGCGGCCAGCAGGTAAAGGACGCTGGCCGGATGGTCAGGTATGTAACAGTGCACATTACTTCTGAGGCAGAATAATCGTTGCTTTAGAGAAGTTGTTCCAGTCAAGGCACTGCCCACAGCGGTCACAATAGGACTGGTATTCCCGTTCCATAGTCCTTCTACATTGCGGGCAAACAGGAAAACCCGTCACGCCAGAGAGGTATCGAAAGCAGCGGATGTGTGTAACTGGCATCGGTTCGCGGAAGGCCATCTCTCTCCAGAACTCTGAGGGGATCAACAGGTCATTTGGCGTCAGTTCAAAGCCAACGCAGAGTTTTTCCAGCGTCAGGATCGTGGGCGCAGTCTTGCCTCTGGCAATGTCGCCAAAGTACCTGGAACTGAGGTCACATCGTTCCGAGGCAGCTTCATAGCTGAGCTTTTGAGTATCACATAATTTGAGGACGGAGGTGGATAAATTGTCTAAAAACATCTTAATCGCTCTCTTTCTGTCATAAGATGCTTTTAGCGTATGGGCAATATGGTTCTGCTACAAGGAAGGATACTTCCTTAATTTTCCTCCAGAGATGCCAGATATTCTTTTACTCTGCCATAATAGATGCGCAGGAACTTGTTGGCGCCGGCTGTCATGTAAACCAGATAGGGTTTGCCCTCGGCTCGTTTCTTGTCCATGAAACGGTATACCGGGTCATCCTGGGGCTGTGTTTTCAGTAGGCAGTCCATAACCAGGAATAAGGCGCGGCGCAGCTCCGGCGGCCCGCTTTTGGAAACCCTTGTGCTCTTAGCCTCGTGAGTGCCGGACTGGTCAGCGCCAGGGTCAACGCCCGCAAAAGCGGTAATGGCGTTTCGGTGGGTAAACCGGGCCACATCCCCAAGCTCCGCCATAAGCTGAGGCCGAGAGAATCGCCTACACCGTGCATGGCCATGACCACAGGGTATTCCGGGAGCTGGGCTGCCAGGGCCTGCATTTCAGCCTTGAGCCGTTCCAGAGAGGCAGAGACGGCGTTCAGCGCATCAATGGCCTGCCGGACCATGGTTTTGGTCAGAGCGTCCTTGGGGAGCATGGCAATCAGGTCCTGTGCTCCGGTGTGGACCTCAACGGCTTTGCTCTGGCTGAAGTTGTAGCCATGCCGTTTACACCACTTACGGTAACGCTCGGCAAAGGCAGTGAGGCTCATGTTTCGCACACAGTCCACATGCCAAAAGGCCGTGGCAAAGTCCACCCACTTCTGGCTGCCGTCCTCACGGACAGGGCTGTCAAATAGGGCGTTGACGCCGGGATAGGTCTGGTCAAGAAGGGCGATGAGGTTGTTTTTCATCATCGTCTTAGTCTTAGCGTATAGACTCTGCTGCCGGTTCAGCGTTTTCAGTTGCATTCGAATCGTATCCATGGGTGTATGTTGGCGCAATTCTGCCCAGTTGTCAAGCCCATAGCGGGCAATCTTCCGGGCATCTGCCTTGTCTGTTTTCACTTTTCGCAGGGTGTTGTTCCCGTAGTCTTTGATAAGCTTCGGATTGACTGCGCTGACAAAGACGCCCTCCTCATGAAGAAAACGGGCTACCGGCTCATAGTACCGTCCGGTATGCTCCATGACTACTCGTGTCTCACCGTCCAGGCTTTTCAAGTAGTCTGCCAGCTCCTTGAGTTCACTGCCGGTGTGACCAATAGAAAATGGTTTTGCTACCACTTCTCCAAAAGGGCGGAGAACGGATACCATGCTCTTTCCTTTGGAAACATCGATCCCTGCCACATTGTTCATATTGATCGCTCCTCATCATGGATTTGTTTTGGCGACCAGCCATTCCACCATTGCCGATCCAATCTATTTGATGACACGGGCGCACCAAGGAGGTGGCTCAACCTGCATAAATCGAACGCTGCGAATGAGAGGCCGGCTGACGGACTTCGTCACGGACGCGCTGGTCCTTGGAGGTATACATCAGGCCAAGACTCTCTCATTCTAACAGCTTAGGCAACGATGCGGAAAAAGACACGGCTGGCTGCCGTGCCTTCAACCGTAAATACATTGTAATAGGAGGTACTTTATGTTTTCAAACATGCAAGCTATTTTGGCCAATCTGGTAGTCCCGGTTGTCCGCTTGCTTCTTTTCATCGCTGCGTACGCCGCCATCAAGTTTATACAGACCAAGGCGGCTATCTACAAGGCGAAAAAGGAAGCGAAAATTCGGGACCAAGAACACGCTGCTCGTATCAGGCGCGCTAAGCGCGCAGTGAAAGAGCTGTCCCCCGACCTCAAAGAGGCAGCGGGAGACAGCCCTTACACAGATGCTATGGCAGATATTTTTTGCTCGGCCTCAGGTTCCCCAACCAGTTCGAGTAAAGATACTCTGCCTAGCGCGGAGTCGCGGGAAGCGATCTCTGTGACCCTCAGTCGTTGAGGGTTTAGTTCCCATCCGCAAATGGGATGGCAGCCTATACAGGCTATTTCATCTTATGCACGGAGAACAAAAACGATTTGCCGATTCATATAGGCGCGGCATAGACAAAAATTGCATATCGTTGGCATGTAGCCATGTTAGATGCAGCTTCCGATTTTCGGGAGCTGTTGCTTTTTGTCCAGAATTAGAACCTCTTGCCGCCATGCAGCCCAAGAACAATGCCGATAACCTCGGAAATGTTGCTGACATTGGTGTCCACAACGCCGCCCGGGCCGGACAGCATGGAGCCGTAGAGATTGTAGCTGGTGCCATCAGAACAACTGATGAGAGGCCCGGACTGGGAAATGGTGGTGCCGTCTTTGGCGATGAACATAGGAGTCGACCTCCTTTTTGTTGGATGTAGCCTATCCTATGCAGGTTGGGCTGGGATGATTTTTGTCTGCAGGAGCGCTTGGGCATGGAAAAGCATAAACATCTTTTTTAACGAAGAAATGTGGCACAGGGACTTCTTCTTTCCAAAAAGCGGTGGCGCGGGCGGCTCCGTTCCGGAGCCTATGTCGGGTCCGTGAGACCTGCGACCTTCTTCGAAGGTTATGTGGCGCGTTTCCAACAACGGCGGAGTTGGTTGTAGGTTTTCGAAAAAAACCTATGTGGGTCGTAGTGCAAAACAAGGGAACCTCACGGACCCGGCATAGAGTTCCCGCGAGGGAACCGGCTCGGGCGAGTGATGCCAGCAAATAGAACGGACTCAGCCTCTTTTCTTCGTTAAAAAAGACCCACTCTCCCCTATCAGAGCAGAAAGAAGCCCAGGACAGATGTTCCTCCATCCTGGGCTCTCAACCAATCAATGGTTCGACTTCTTAATATTGCAAGGCGTGCAGAGCATCTGGCAATTCTCCCGCACCGTCTTTCCGCCCCTGCTCCACGGCTTAATATGGTCGGCGTGCATATCCTTGAAGTCCTTAGCCTGCCCGCAGATGGCGCACTTGCCACCCTGGGCATGATAGGCGGACAGAGCGACATCGCTGTCGAACTGCCGGATGTTGAGATACTTTTCCTCGCCGGTGAGCAGGTATGGATAGATGCCCGCCTTCTTCTGCACCTCACTGTCAGCCAGCAGCCTCTTCACCTCCGCCTGGAGGAAGGCCGGGTCCAGGTTGTCGCCCTTGTGGGCGTTGTACAGGTGGCCCCAGGGCACACCTTTCATTGACTTGTCGGCGCTGGCGCCGAAGATCCGCTGCACCCAGTCGAAGACGGCCTCAAAATAGTTCCAGAGCTCATCCGCATTCGGGTCGTTCCGGTGGGCCTGCATGAACTGGACGATGGCGTCCTTCCCGGTATAACCCTCTTCCTCTGCCTTCCAGGCAAAGGCCGTCTCCAGGTATTTCTGGCGGAATGAGTTCGGCTTCGATATCTTCGCGGCGGGTATAAAACTCGTCGTTCTTGGCTTTCTTGGCAGCACTGAGATTCTTGTTTTTGGCCATGGTGCAGTATCCCTCTTTTACTTCTTTTGGAGGAATACTATGCAATTTGGCCGAAAGCTATTTGCAGAAACAAAGTCCCAAGAAAGCCCTCCAGGAGCTCGCTGGACGGCCGCTTGTCATGGGGAATATCCCAGGACTCCCCTGCCCATCCCACGGCCGCCACGGATCGCCTGTGTCCTCAAGGCACCGGGAAAACAGTTTCCCTAAGGGTTCTAATTGCCAATAGGACTGCGGAACGGTTTCGTACAACATGAAAAAGCCCCGGGAATGCCATCTCAGCACCCCTGGGACTGTTTCCTAATCTAATTTCAGAATATCACGCTTCGGCTAACAAGGACTCATCCCCCACTTCTCCCCGCAGCCGTTCCTTCAGCATCGTATTACGCTTGGTCGTCACTTCATGCTGCACTGCGTACTGCAGGGCTGCCTCCGAGCCAACCACCACCAACAGTTTCTTGGCCCGGGAGAACCCTGTATAGACTAGATGCCGCTCCAGCATAATGTGATTGGTATTATGGATGGGCATGACCACAATCGGGTATTCTGACCCTTGCGATTTATGGACAGTCGCCGCATACGCCAGCGAGATATCGCCCAAATCGGAGGTCGAGTAGGTGACTGGCATGCCATCAAAGACAATGATGATCTCATCGTCCTCCCGGTTGATAGATAGGATATTGCCAACATCCCCATTGAAGACATTCTTATCGTAGTTGTTCTGCATCTGCATGACCTTGTCGCCGATCTTGAACATCGTATCGCCATACTGGACAAAAATCTTGGAGTCACTCAGCGCCGCCTGGAGCCGCTTGTTGAGGGCGACGGTGCCAATATCGGAGGTTTTCTGCGGGCACAGCACCTGGATGTCGAGCGGGTCCACCTCATAGGTATTGGGCAGCCGCTTACTTACCAGCTCCTCGATGAGCCGCGGAATATCATCCTTGTTCTCAGCCCGGATAAAGAAGAAATCAGAGTCCTTCTTCACCCGGATATCAGGCATCTGCCCCTCGTTAACGCGATGGCAGTTTTCAATGATTTTACTGGTAAGCGCCTGCCGAAAAATCTTGGTCAGCCGCACAGTTGGCACCATCTCTGAGTCGATGATGTCCCGCAGTACATTACCGGCGCCCACAGAGGGCAGCTGGTCGATGTCGCCGATCAGGATGACCCGGGTGCCCGTTTTCAGGGCCCGGAGCAGGGCGTTCATAAGGAATGTATCGATCATGGACGACTCATCCACGATGACCGCCTGGGCGTCCAGGGGATTGGCCTGGTCGCAGAGAAACCCATCGTCAGGACGATACTCCAGGAGCCGGTGGATAGTCTTGGCCTCCATCCCCGTGGCCTCCTGCATCCGCTTGGCCGCCCGGCCGGTAGGAGCCGCCAGAGCCACCTTGAGCTTGTTCTGCAGGAACGCCTCGATGATGCCCCGGGTCACGGTCGTTTTGCCAGTGCCCGGTCCGCCCGTAAGCACCATCACCTGAGCGTTCATGGCGCTCATAATGGCGTCAGCCTGGAGCGGATCATAGGAGATCTTCAGCTTGGCCTCGATCTTGGCAACCTCAGCCTTCAGCCCCTTGGGCTTGGTCATTAGCCGGTCAAGATTGCCGGCAATACCGATTTCGCAGTACCGAAGCTGGGGCAGATAGATGGCGGCCGTCCCCTCTTTGACGATCTCGCCCACCTTCAGCATCTCGTCGATAGTCGCCTGGAGCTTCACCTCATCCACATCCAGCAGCTGGATAGCCTTGTGGACCAGCTGGTCCCTCCGGGCATAAACATGGCCGTCGTTGCTCACTTGGTTCAAGGTGAACAGGACGCCGCTGCGGATGCGGACATAGCTGTCCTTATCGATCCCAAGGCTGCTGGCCAGATGGTCAGCCATCTGGAAGCCAATACCGCGCACCTCATCGGCAAGCTGGTAGGGGTTCTTGGTGATGACGGCAATACTATCCTCGCCATAGTGGGAATAGATACGGGCCGCATAGCCAGGTGTGACGCCGTGGCCCTGGAGGAAGATCATCACATCCTGGATGGCCTTGTGTTTCTTCCAGCTCTCCTGGATCTTCTTCAGCCGGCCCTTGCCGATACCGCGGATGAGAGACAGTTTCTCGGGATGCTTGTCCAGAGTCTCGATCGTATTGGGGCCAAACGCCTGGACGATCTTATGGGCGTATTTCCGGCCGATACCTTTGCAGAAATTGGTCAGGTAAAGCTCAATGCCATCAAGGTCCTGCGGCGTCTTGCAGGTCCAGTGGTCAGCCTCCATCTGGCGGCCATACTTGGGATGCGTCTTCCACTCTCCCTCAACAGTGAGAGTGACGCCCGGCTGCACATCAGCCATAGGACCAGTGATGGTGATATAATCGTGGTCGGTGATGCAACTGAGGATGGTAAAGCCATTCTCAGCACTGCGAAAGACGACCTTGGCGACTCTGCATTCGATTGTTTCCATGTATTCTACCCTCCTTTTCGGGAGTTGTTATATCTAGTATATTATATGCGGATGCCAGGTTTGATATTTTGGATGCTGGGTTTTGGAGAGCTGTGTCTTTTTTAACGAAGGAAGTAGCGGGGATTAGTTTGTTTGCCGGAAACTGCGGTGCGAGCCGGCTCCGTTCCGGAGCTTATGCTGGGTCCGTGAGACCGGCCCCGCACCCCTACTGGTATCTTTGGGAACTCCATTGTTGCACGAAAAAACGAGCTTGGCAAATCGTTTTCTAAAACAGCAAGCTGCGCGAAACCGTTTCGTCCGCGCCAAAGCAGCTGTCTCACGGCCCCCACATCAGCTTCCGAAGGAAGCGGCTCCGGCGAGAGTAAGCGGCAAAAGAAAACCTCCCATCACTTTTTTCGTTAAAAAAGACTCGACTCTCCGTCACCAAGGACCTGCGAAACCATTTTGCACAGCAAAAGGCCCCAGGGGCGCTACGCAGCACCCCTGGGGTATCTATCCAAAAGAAAAGAAGAACTTAATGCCGCCGCCGGGGCTTTCCCTGTCCGCCTTTACTGCCGTCTGCACCTTCTGGTTTCTGCGGCTGGTTCTGAGGATCAGTCTCCCGGTATTTCAGCATCTGCAGGGTCTCATTGGGTTTTGTCCTGATATCGGCCAAGATTGTAAACGCCTCAGTAGGCGTATAGCGCAGATTCTTCATCAGCCGCGCAGGTGTATAACCGCGCCGGCCAAAGTTGGAAGCAGCCTTGGAACCGCTGGTAGCAAACAAAGCGAACGCCGCCATGACCTCGGGGTCTTTGTCAAACTTCGCCATTTCATCTTTGGCTTCCTTGGAACTGATCTTCTTATGCTCGATGATCCAGCCCAGGACTGTTTGCCGGTCTGCTTCTGCTTTCTCCTCTGGAGTCATATCCTGGGGCTTGGTCGGTGCTGACTTCTGCCCACCCGGCTTCTTTGCCGCCTGAGCAGCATTGGCTTCAGCCTTGGCCAGCGCCGCCGCCATCTCCTCTGCAGAAGGTCCGCTGTCGGCACTGCCAGTAGCCGCGCCCTTGACGGACGCCAGGGTAGACAGAGGTTTGGCCGGCTCCAGGCCGGGCAGTACATACTTGTTGCCGATGTTCATATCCAGATTGGTGCTGCTCACCATCTGGAAGGGCTTATCGCGGTCCGGACTGGTGAAGGTCAGACGGAAGACATTGATACCCTCCCTGTTCTTGGTTTGCTCAATCTGAGTGAGGGTAAAGACCTCCTCCCCTGCTCGGTTGCCCTTTGCCTGAACTACATCATACTGGTCCAACTTCGGGTGCGCCTTCAGCATCTCCCGCATCTCCTTGCAGTCCTTGCGAAATAGGTACAGAAACTCATAGAGCCCAAAATAGCGGAGGTATTTCCCAGCAATATTTATGGGCACTGTATCCTTGGTCTTATCAGAGATGAACATCCTAGTATAGCCAGTATTCAACCCCAGCCGTTCATCCATCTCCACCGGATCAATGTGGTTGGAAAAGATCAGCTTCTCGACCAGCGAATGCAGGTTCAGGTAGGATTCAGCTGGATCCAGCTTCCGGCGGGCGGCTCTGGATGACTCAGACAGGACCCGCCGGACTTCCTCCACCAGCACCAGGTTCGTGTTTGTCTCAACCGCCGACTCCAGATCAGATTCATGGGAAGGCGGAGGAGGCGGGGGCGTGGCCCCGAGGGCCGGCTCCTCCACCACTTCCTTTTTGTCAGGGTCAGTGATAGTGGATGCCTTATCGCGTTTCACGCCGTCCACAAAACAGGTGACATTGGCGCTGGCTTTAATAGGCGTCTTGCCGCACAGCCACACGCGGGTGATAAATCCTTTGCGGGAATAGTTACTGATGATTGAATTCACCATCGCCTGAGTGGTTTTCATGACCATCAGAGTCCCATCCTTTTGCTGGGCGCGGATGGACATAGCATAGGAATCGGCATCTGCCCTATCCAGGAACAGTCGGATGGACTGGTTCTGGACGGCAATGCCAAAGGTCTGCTGGGCCCACTCCTCGGCTGTCGTATCAGGGTCGGCAACCACATAGATGTCCCCATAGCCGAGAAACGAGTGGACCAGGGCCGATTCCTCCCCCTCGTCCGGGTTCGGCTCCAGGCGCAGACGGAGGATCTGACGGGTCAGGTAAGACAAATCTTTTGTCACAGGAATACACACTCCTTTCAGAGAAGGGCCGGAGCAGCATGCCCCGGCCCAGGTATATTAGATTTGGCTTAGCAGCGGGTTCCGGCCAAGGCTGGGCTTCTTAGGCGGTTCCTCTTTTTCCTTTGGCTCCGGCTGGAAGCAGATGGTCCGCTCCGGATCCACAGGCTGCGGCTCAGGCTTAATGGATGGCTTCGGCTCCAGCTTAGGCTTTGGTTTGGTCTGAGCAACTGGTTTAGGCTCGGCAGCCCAATCCTCTACCAGTTCCTTATCCTTTGCCGAGAGGCTCATCTTCTCCTTTTTTCCAGTCATCTTTCCGTTTACAGAAACGAGGAATTCAGACCAGACCTGCCGCATGACATCAACCTTTGGCGGGATCTCCTTGTCGCCAAATTTCAGCGAACCGCGGATCAGCGACTTTACGAACGGAGCCAGCATATGGCCGTTGGTCCAGGCTTGATCCAGCAGGTCCCTGGCCTCATCGCCACGGATAGACAGGTTGACCACGCTGCCGATGACAAACTCACCATCAGGGCCGCGGATCTGCCAGCCATACTTGAACCCACCTTTGGGCTCCACATAGTCGCCCTTTTTTGGTCCGTCGCGGATCAACGGAGCCCTGGCGTCCACAATGCCGATCTTCAAAGGTTTCCCCATAGCATTGGCGGCCATCAAAGCACGAACCCAGCGTGCCCGGCTCTGTCCGCTGCGCTGCAGCAGATTGAACCAAGCGGCAATGTCCTTGTCGCCTTCGCCGATATAGATACCAATATTCGTGCATGTGCTCATATGGGTTGGTTCACCTCCTTAAAGGGAGACAGGGCTTGGCTTAATTGTCCATCCCGTCCTCCAAACCTTCTGGATCATCCAGCAGCTCAGTCGTCCGCATCCGACGGTTTGCCTTCGCCTGCTCGACTTTAGAGAAGATCAACTCCTTCACATCCTTAGATTTGGAAATATTAACCAAGTCAAGGGTGGGTGTCGTCTTATCCGAAGAGTGCAAACTCACAGTACCGACGCCAAAGATCCGCTGGAAGAAGCTGCGGGTGAGGGTGATGTCTCGTACCCGGTAGAGGAGGACTTCCTCCTCCTTCAGGTTAAACAAACCTGTCTCTCGGAAGATACGAGGCGCCTCGCCTCCACTCAAGCTATACTTGGTGAAGCTGATGGGTAGCCCCAGGTGACGCTTGCGGTCTTTCCACAGCATATCTTCCATATTTTACTCCTCCCCCAACTTTCCCCGCAGACCCTTGTAGGCGCCAACGACCACGGCAAACTCGATGGGCAGCTCCTTGCCGGCGATCATGGGCCTGGTGAGCAGCATATGCTCATCGTCCATGAGCCCGGTGCCCTTATAATAGTCCAGCAGCTGATTGAAAAAGGCCGCGCCGGTGCCGCCGGTGACCAGGATATAGCGAAAGTCGATGAGGTTATCATACTGCTTATTCAGGTAGCGGATCAGGTTGTTGCAAACAGACTGGATCTTCTTCTCCCGAATGGACGACAGATCAATATTGACCACCTTGCCCTGATCCTTATCCATGTAGCGCACAGCCGTCTCGCCCTGGCTGAGCAGATACTCGACCGCATAGTGCTTGATGTCAGGCCGGGCGTCAGCAATCTCCTTGGCTACGCCCAGGTTGACATTCTTCATAGCATAGTTGGTGTTGCTCTCTGCCCGGTCGTCGTCTACGCTGCCGCCCCTGGAAACGGGCACCAGGCCCATCGTGTAGTAGCCACCATCAATGACCAGTGTGGGGCCGTTGGCCAGGTACTTGAACTTGGACTCGTCGATGAAGCCGTTGTCATCGGAAGTCTCGCCCAGAATGGCAGCGATCGTCTGGGAGACGGTCATCACATTCTGCTCGTGGATGGTAAACCGGAACTCCTTCTCGGCCTCATTGTCAAAGGTCATGAAGAAACGCTGGTCGCCTGCCAGCAGACCTGTGACCGTAGAGGCATACTTGTTGCGAACTGCGTGGGGCAGAGCCACAATGAGCCGGATGTCCAGGTCCTCCCCATAGAGGCCAGTCAGCTCAATGGCCTTGGCGATGGCTGAGAGGATGCCCACAGCTGCCTCAGGAGAAACGAACCGGGCTTCCGTGTAAAACCGAGCCATAGGATCATCCTGGCTGTCCTTGTTATCATACATGACCGTGCGGGCGTACTGGCCAACACGCCAAGTAGCGCCGGAGCTGTCCTTATAAAGGATGAACCCATGCCGCCCGCCGTAGTCGCTCATCTTGCGCTCATCTGTCTCCACGGCACAGAAAGGGAACTTGAAATGGACCCCATTGGCGATGACCTTCATAGAATCGAAGCCAGGGTCAATGGCGATCAAAAGCTGCTTAGACATATTTGTCTGCCTCCTCGAAATTTTTAATATATGGCGGGATAGCCGCCCCTGTCCCGTTCGAGGCTATAATATGCACATTATATTGAAGTTATTTCCGCAATTTTGGCGAAAGAAAACCCAGGAGAATTGTTCCTCCTGGGCGTTTTTGCTAATATGGCAGTTCATCTTCTCTGCCTACTCCCCCGCATAGGGCGCTACGCTAAAATTAGCGCGGAGTCGAGGGAAGCCTACAGGGCGTGCAGCTTAGCCCTCCTGCTGGTAGTACAGCTCCAGTGCCCGGTTCAGCACCTCGTCTGCCCGCTCGTAGTCGTCTGGCCGGAGCTTCGTCTTCACAGCGTCAGCAATGCGGGGCAGGGCCTTCTTGAAACGGCGGTTCAACTCTCGCGTTTTCTTCTGCTGTGCCTTCTCCTCCTTGGTGAGTACGACCGGAGTCGCCTCCTCTGGCTGCTCCTCCCCTACCTTCTCAAAGTTCTCCGAGATAATATTCTCATGCCATTTCTCTTTTTCAGTTCCCGCATAGACCTTGTGGAGCCAGGATATCTTCGGCTCAGAGAGCTTGTATTCCAGGAGCTGTTCCTGAACATCCGGCGGTAAGAAGGCAATATGATAGGCGATACGGCCGGTGACAGCTCCGGCATCCAGTCTATCCAGCCAGGGATCGATGAGGTCATGCATACGGACATATCGCTGGATCATACGCAGAGTCACCGACTTGC
The DNA here is from genome assembly GCA_003112755.1 of Lawsonibacter asaccharolyticus. Lineage (NCBI taxonomy): Bacteria > Bacillati > Bacillota > Clostridia > Eubacteriales > Oscillospiraceae > Lawsonibacter > Lawsonibacter asaccharolyticus. The sequence goes on from BFBT01000002.1 coordinate 19,396, forward strand.
CGCCCACCATAGCCGCCACCTGAGCCTGCTCCTGAGCCACTGCCTTGGTGATCTCTACATTGATGGCTTCATCGGCGGAATTGCCACCCTTAATTTGGGTGTAGTAGTTGTACCAGCCATAGATGAGGTCTCTGGGCGACAGGTCCCGCCGCAGCAGGTTGGTGATGTGGAAGATATTGCGGGCTGCATCGTCATCCAAGTCCATGATTCGGCATGGCACCGTCTTCAGTCCGGCAGCCTTTGCATTCGTCCATCGCTGTTCCCCGGCCAGGATTTCGTACTTAGACATCTCGATGGGCGACTTGCGGACAATGAGCGGCTCCAGTACCCCATGTTCCTTCATACTCTCCACGACCTGCTCCTGCAGGAGAGACCCGTATTTAGAGTAGTCTGAGGTTCCCTTTAGTGTGCAGGGATGCAGCATGTCAACAGGAATATCCTGGAAATTAGACAGAGCCCTCCCTGCTCCTGCTGAGTCGATGGGCAGCTTGCTGGTCGCATCAGTAGCTGACCGTTCCCTGCGTTCAAATCCAAAGTTCTTCTTCGTTGCCATCTTAACCTCTCACCTTCATGTTCAACTTCTCTAACAGTTCGTCAGCAAAATCGATGTAGTCCTTTGCAACAGAGCTCTTGGGCGCATAGCGGATCAGGTCGATCTGCCGGTTTGTGTATTCAGCCGCAGCCAGCCCATCCCGGATCTTTGTTTGGAACAGTACAGTGCCCAGCTCAGCTGCCAGCTGCTCATATTCCTGCATATAGCTGCTGGCCAGTATTGTCCTTCGTTTGTACTTGGTGATAAGTAGCCCCAATATTTCGGCGTGCATGTCGGCATTTTCAGCCTTCATCTGCTCGATAGTATCTCGGAGGTCCAGCAGGGCTGTCCGGGAAGTATCCTCCGTGAATACCGGGATGATGATATAGTCGGCAGTATAGAGGCTGTTCAGTGTGAGCAGGGTGAGTGACGGGTTGGTGTCCAAAAAGATGAAGTCGTAGCGACTGCGGACCTTCCGCAGAACCCAGTCCAAGGTCGTGTGCTCGGTGGCGCCCCAGCCCTCATTGAAGCGGGACTCTAGCAGCTCGTAGATTTGCTCAGGCGTGGCGCCACGCTCTCTTAGGGCGAGAAAATCACTCCGGGGCATCAGACTGCGGCCAGTCCATTGGGTGAGGTTCGGCGAGGCCCGGACCAAATCGCCCAGGTTGGACTTGACAATGGCATCCTCAATGGAACACTCCTGTTTGAGTACTTCCAGGATGCTCAGGCTAGTGTTGTCACCTAGCTTGATGGGTCCAGGACCACCAGCTACGGCGCTGAAGTTGCCCTGCGGGTCCATATCAATGGACAGGACTTTGTAGCCTTTACCGGAGAGGATGGATGCCAGAGAGGTTGCAGTGAGAGTCTTCCCTACCCCACCCTTTTGATTTGTGACTGATATGACAGTTCCCATAGGTTTCGTTTCCCCCTATGCTCTAAAAGCAATTCGATGAGAACCAGTATAACAGAGGTTGAGGTCGCTTGCAATCGGATGGAGGTAAATTTCTTTTGTTTTTGTGAGCGAAACGGTGTCGTGGGGATGGGCTGGGATTGAACCTGGGCGGAAACCTTTTGCGGCATGGTGTTGCTGCGCAGGTTGGGACAGGTCTTTTCTAACGAAGAAAAGAGGCGGTGGAATTTTTCTTTGTCAGAGACTCTCGCCGGGGACGGTCCCCACAGGGACCTACTTGGGGTCCGTGAGGAATCGATTTGCCCCATATGAAACGGTTTCGCGTCCACCGTTGTACAAAACAGAGAGCTCTCCCGGCCGAAACCGGGAGAGCTCTTTGGTACAGCAGATTAGGGTTGGACAGAGTCCGGCGAAACGGTTTCGCTTGCCTCCTCCAGGGCATTGATGATGTACAGGATATCCTTGCCATCGGGAACGGCTGCATCGACGGCAGCGCCGCTGCTGCCGCCCGGCGCTTTGGGCGTGGAGCTGTGGATGGGAGGCTTGCTGTTGGATGGGATACTGCTGCCGGAGCCAACACTGCTGAGAATAGAGCTGGAGCTGCGGGCAATATCGATGCCGCCGTTGATCAGGTTCTTGTTGGCAGAGAGGATGTCTGAGGCAGAGAGGATGGAGACGGACGACTTGCCGCCCACCAGCTTCTGAGCTAAAACGCCGGAGTCTGTCTGCAGGGTTGCGACCTTGGCTGCCGACGGGCCGAAGACGACCGATTTGGGCGTAGGCTGACTTGGAATATTGTTATGACCCCTGGACAGGTTCAGATAGTCCCGGCCATTGGTGATGACACCCGAGAAAACAGTGATGTCCAGGTCGTCTTCATCCCGCTCCGTGACCTCGATGGAGGGCTGGGGCGATTCGGCATGAGCGGCGGCCGCAGCCATCATTGGGCCGACCCCGGCGGCAATAGTGCTGAGCAGAAGAGCCGAAGCCAGCAAAGCTGGTGCTTTTCTCATGGAGAATTTCCTCCTTTCTTTGTTTGAGTCTATGATATGCGCGTTGCCCCAAATTCATTGTCCGAACGAAAATGTACGCGAAACCGTTTCGCGGAAACAAATCGTTGGCACAAACAACGAAGCACTGTACGCCTGGGAACCTCACGGACCTCACATAGGCTCCGGAACGGAACCGGCCCGCAGCGAGAGGCTTCGGCAAGAAAGAAATTCCCTGCCGTTTTCTTCGTTAAAAAAGACTTGCCAAACCTATCCATGGCAGAAAGGCCACCAAACAGAAACCTGCGAAACGGTGTCACCAGCACCTCCACGACACCGTTTCGTCTGACCCCGAAGGCCTCATCCACTCTGCCGATAGCTCTGACGGGACTTGCATAGCATAGAAGCATAGCAAATTTTATACTTTGAGAGGAGGAACGCTATGTTCTTTCTTTGGAAAAATAAGCCGGCTTCGGTGCTCAGCAGTTCCGGAGAGTGGATCCCCAAGCAGGAGATCCGCAACCGGCTGAATGAGATCCGTATCTTCGCCAGTGCAGGGGAGGCCAGACATGTTCAGCGATCCAAGTATAACAAGAAGGGCGTCTCAGTTCTGATCGACAAAACCTTCAAGGAAAAGGCCAAGCTCCAGAAGCTGCCTGTCTGCAAGGAGGCGGCCACCCAGAACCCTGACGACTGTTTCGACGGCAAGATGCCTACTTATGGTGAGTACCTGGATGTCCTCTGTGATGGCGTCGCCGGGCAGGACAGCCGGATCATTTTCCCGTCTGCCAACCAGGAGTTAACGGCCCACACGCCACTCATCCAGGAGATTCATGAGACCCTTGGCAGGCTGGCTGATTTCATGTCTAAGCTGAACGGCCATGAGCAGCGGCTCTCCAATGAAATCCGGCAGATCGACCTGCTGGTCGCCGACCGCCTCCACCAGGCTGAGATTTTTGAGCTCACCGATGAGGAATCGCAGACTTTCGTGAGGGAGCTGCATGAGGCTCAAATCGAACGCCGGCGCCGGAAGAATGAGTTGTCGGCCCTGATGTCCTGCAAGGAGGTTCTCCGGCAGGTGAGCATCGACGATATCAAACGCGCCATCAATGATATCGAGATGCTGGGCAGCCAGAAGTACCGGTGCAAGGCGCTCAGCGAATCTGATCCGTTTGTACAGAAGCATGTAAAGCTCTAAGGAAGGAGGTCCCAAATTTATGTCCGAAAAGAGTGTGTCCTCGTTGGTTATCATGACCCTACCCAAGAATCTGGACTGCCTGATCGGAGGCAAAGGCGTTGATCCGGCTGGTGGCCGTATCTGCGCCATTTTTGATGACGGCGATTTTAAGGAGATCCCGATGACCAATGAGGAAGTAAGTATCGAATGTCCCACCGATAAGGAGGGCAACTCCTTGGCGACGGTCTTCTATGGAGGCCAGTCGCAAATGTTCCAGGTGTATGTTCGCAAGCCGGTCATCCGAAAGTTCACCATTGTAACGCCGCCTACGAAGAACAGCTACCTGGCCGGTGAAAAACTGGACCTGTCCGGCCTCAAGCTGAACGCCGAGTATGAGACAGGGGAGAGGGTCTCGTATGAGAATATCCCGGATGTCGACTATACGGTGAAGTACGGCGACGCCGTCTACCCGCTGGTCATGGAGGGCCTCTCGGTACCTATCTTCATCAAGGTCACAGAGGCGACCCTGACCGGCCTCCGGATGGGCAAGCTGCCCAACAAAACCGAATACCTGGAGCGCAAGGAGAAGTTTGACCCGGCTGGCGGAACCATCATTCAGATGTTTGACAGCGGCACCGAACAGGAGATTCCGCTGCCTTACTCGGCCGTCCGCGGCTTCAGCAATTTGACGCCCGGGCCCCTGGAGCTGAAGGTGCAGATGGGCCAATTCTCCACCAGCTTTGAGGTCTATATCGTGGAGAAGAAAGTTGTGCGGGTTAGCATCGACACACAGCCCTTCCGAACTACCTACACAGAGGGCGAGTCCCTCGTCATGGATGGTATCCGGGTAGGCGTTGAATACAACAACGGAGAATCCCGCATCTGCGACGAGTGGGACTATGAACCCAAGAAGGCTGTGCTCGGCCAGGATCTAGTAGTGGTCACAGTGGGAGATGCCAGCGCAACCCTGGCTATCACTGTGGCGCCCCGGCAGCTTCTGTCCATCCGTGTTTGCAAAATGCCTGACAAGACCCAGTATAAGGAACGGCTGGAGACACTGGATGTCACTGGCGCCGAGCTGGAGTTGAATTTTGACTACGGTGACCCGGAGATTATTCAGGTACACTCGGACATGGTCAAGGGGTTTGATAACCGTCGAGCCGGCGAGTGCAAGGTTGAGGTCCGGTATCAAGGTTTGGCCACCGAATTCTCGGTGGACATCCTGCCGCAGACGCTCCTTGGCATCATGATTACACAGATGCCCGAGAAGACCGACTATGCGCCTGGTGAGAGCTTCGATGCCAAGGGGATGATTGTCTCCGGATTCTATGACAGTGGTATGATCGAACCGATCCGCTCTTACGCCATCAGTCCGGACCGGCCCTTGCAGGAGGGCGATGTGGCCATCCTCATCTCCAGCGTTGATAAGACGGCTGTGGTCCCCATCAAGGTGGGGGAGATGTTCCGGCCTAAGCCGGCAGAACCGCAGCCCTGGGAGACAGTCAGCCAGACCCCTAACCCGACTGTTCCTCCGGCAGAACCGCTCGCAGCAGATCCGCCCTCGGGGCTCTCTGAGACGCCGTCTGGGTTCAATGACCTGTTCAGCTCTTCCAACAGCTTGTTTGGCGGTGCCCGGGATAAAAGTCCTGCATCCACGCCTGGTTTTGGGTTCATGCCGCCTGAAGAGGAAACGCCCCTGTTTGGTGTAACCAGTAGCAACATGAACAAAAAGCCGGAGGCGGAACATGAACCGGAAGAGAAAAAGAAGAGCGGTTTCTGGGGGCGGAAGCTGTTTGGCCCCAATACATCCAAGTTCCGCGGCAAGGAATAATTTTAAGCCCAATGGCAGACCCGATTTTCGGGTCTGCTTTTCTTCATACGAAACTGTTTCGCCTGTCCAAAATTGGATAGAGCGCATCTGCATATATTAACGGTAGAACTCCAATATGGGAATGAAAATATCCAAGGCAAATATGAAAAAGAAGGAGAATACATATGTATTTATTTGTTCATGAAGCAAAATACCACGGCTATGAGCGGGTAGGCGTTGAAAAGTACGCCTACTGCACATGCGGAGCCAAATTCGCACCAACAAAAGTCGACGAACAGGGAAATCCAGACTCTGACTCTACAACCTGCTGCCCCAAATGTGGGGCAAAATTCGGCAACCGGCAGACCCTGTATCTGCGGAACAAGGACGGCCAGATCACATTAACCACATCCAGCAAGGACAAGAACCCTATGCATGAAGTACTGGTAGAGGGTGACATGGTCAAACTAATGAAGGAAGCACCAAAGGAAGATCTGTCAGAGTATATCTTGAAAGGGAAACCAATCGAGGTCACCCGTTATGCCTTGACTTTCGACACAGCGCATGGTCTGCGGCCTGTTCAACTGGAGATCGATGGCCGGGAGGTCAACCTAACCGTCACAAACATTGGCAAGGCATGTTCTGGGCTGAGTGCCACCTCTATGAATTTTCCGAAAAATGCCGACCGATTCAAGGAGGAAATGACCTGGATCCAAATTGCAATGTCCCACACATCTTCACTGGCTGAGGCGGCCAAGGGCCTGCTGAGGTATCCAGTGTTGGACTCTCTCTACGAAGAGAAAACTCGAAAACTGTGGAATTTTGCTGCATCTGGGTTTTGGGCAGCCTTGGAGGACGGCTATCTGCAGGCAGGGGAGAGGAGTCTGAAAAAGGCGTTCCCACTGCCCAGGCAGGCCCTGGATCTGGTATTCCGAGGGAAGATCCGGTTTGGGCATGCCTATAAGGTCGTTGAAAAGCTCGGAGATAACCTTGGCGTTGAGATGCTCAAATTGGCAGTCGAGATTCTGGGTGATTCGACCAATGATGTCCATGAACTGGCACTGTTTCTGGCCGAGCGCAATACGGTCGAACGGAAGCGTCTCAAGATCTACCTCACTGAGGAGGTTTGCATCTACCAGGGTATCGAAGAGCCGAAAGCGGCCTGGCACCTGCTGAGGGACTACATCAATATGTCTGAGGATATGGATGTCCCATACAACCTGTGCCCCAAGTCCCTGAAGCTGCGCCACGACCTGGCGGCCCGCAATCACAAGCTGGTTCTGGAAGAAATCGAGCGGAAAAAGTTTAAGGAGAAAGCGTCTGCGGAAAACTACGCCTGCCTGGAATGGACCTCCAAGGACGGCAAATGGGCCGTGCTGGTACCCAAGGACGCCGGCGACCTTGTTAAGGAAGGCGCTGAACTCAGCCATTGTGTGGGCAGCTACGCAAAATATGTCATTGATGGCAGCATGCGTATCTGCTTCCTGCGGAAAGCCGAAAGCCCTGATAAATCGTTGCTGACGCTCACCGTAAATCAGGATGATTGTTGCACAACTTACCTAGGCTTCGACAACCGCGATGCAGCCGCAGAAGAGGTCTTTGCTTTGCGCGAGTGGACCAAGGCCCGCGGTCTGACCCTCTGGGAAAATTGAATGTGAACTACCACACGACTAAAGTCGCGGGCTTCGGGAGGCGGGAGGGACGAATGTCCCGACCGGCTCCCTCTATTTTCCTGTTTAACCGGTCTTATAGGACGATGCCGACCGTCCATGCCGTAGTAGTACAGGCTAACCCCGGTGTCCCTACCCGGTTTTGTGGATAGCTCTCTATTGTTTGATGGGGGCTACGCTATCGGCAGCGGCACCAGCAAGTCATAGAGCATGCCGAGCCCCTTCTCCAGGATATTTTCGGCTGCGTTGGGATCCCGCAGGATCACCTCTCCGCAGTGCGGACAAACCCACACACGGTCGCTCAGCTGCAGCTCGCGGTTTATATATCCGCAGTGGTTGCATGTCTTGCTGGAGGGGAACCACCTGTCGACCACGACAAAGTATTTGCCCTGCCTCTCCAGTTTGTACTGGAGGAACACCCTGAACATGCCGAAGCCATTGTCCATGGTGGACTTCCCCAGGTTGAGCGACCGGGACATCGCCCTCAGATCAATATCTTCCACGCACACTGCGTCGTAGGAATTGGCTATCTTCCTACTCAGCTTGTGGCAAAAGTCCTTGCGCTGATTGGCGATCTTCCGGTGGAGTTTGTCGACCTTAATTTTTTGCTTGGCGTAGTTGTTGGAGCCCTTTGTCATTTTGGACAGCCGGCGTTGCTCGCGGGCCAGCTTTGCCTCCATAGTCCGGTAGAAATGCGGGACCCCGGCGTCGTTGCCATCGCTGTCCACATAGAAATCAGGGCTGCTGTAGTCCAACCCGATGGCCCGGCCCTTGTTGGGCATCGGTATATAGGGTGTCGGCTCCTGCTCATAGGCAAAGAGCACGGAGACAAAATACTGCCCGGAGTTGTTCATGGAGACGGTGGCGCTCTTGATCACCCAGTCCTCGGGCGGCACCCGGTGGATGACGGCATCCACCAGGCCCAGCTTGGGCAACTTGACCTTGCCGCGGACTGTGCCCTTCTTCTCAGGAGGGATGACCTTGATATTGCCATTGGTCCAGTTTGTGGTATAGGACTGCTTGCTATCCTTGCGGGACTTGAATCGCGGATGCTTGGCCCGGCCCTCAAAGAAATTCTTGTATCCGGCAGCAACATGGTAGACTGCGTTTGTCAGAGCGAACTTGTCCACTTCCTTGAGATATGGGGCGTCCTCTTTCATCACACGATTAACATGGTTGTTGAGATCCATCTTGGACATAGAGCCCATCTTGGCTGCATACAGGCCCTCTTGAAGTTCGATGGCCGCGTTGAATACCTTCCGGACACAGCCAAAGGTCTGGAGGAGCTGAGTCATCTGCTCCTCGGAGGGGTGGATACGGTACTTTATAGCTCTGTTCACGGTGGGCATGATCACCCCTCCTTTCGCTCTACATATATATTATATGCGTATGTCACTTACAATATTTGGGCTTGTGACTTTCTCCGGAGAAAGTCATGTGGTAGGAGAGGCGTCCCATCAAGCCTTTTGGTTGCTGAGGCAAACAATCCACCTGCAGATGGACATGGTCGGGTATGCCCTCCATTGTAAAAGTCAAGTAGGAGTGCGCCTAACTCACGACTGAAGTCACGAGAATGCGGCGCGCCCAACTTTCAATGCCAGGCAAAAATGCCCCTGTCTTCTTTGGGAGATGGGGGCATCGCTTTCTCTGTCCCACATGACGGTGCGTCTTTGTTAAGAAAGAAATGTGGCTGAACTGGGTTTTGTTTGCCGGAACTGGGGCCTGTGCCGGCTCCCGATGCAGCTTCCCCTCGGGAAGCTGGGTGGGGAGCCTATGTGTGGTTCGTGAGGGTCCTCTTTTGTCGGGCCGGCAAGCTGGCTGTTGATGACAACAATTTGCTTCCATCGTGCTGACCGTCGCACCGTTTGAACAAGCGGGCTGCGCCAGAATGGGATTCGCAAAATCTGCATAGGATAGTCCAGATACCCAATTCTGGCGCAATCTAAACTTTGAGGAGGCAAAATTCAAGGAAGGAGCGTGAGCGATGAGCAAACGCAATCCGAAGTCCGGAAAGCAGAACTCTGGGAAACAGTCTTCCCGCGGCAGTCCGAAAATGAAGTATGGTGACCGCAAGAAAAAGCTGAACAAGGGCGATTGCCGCTATTTCAATATGGGGCAGTGTTCTCATTTTCATGGAAAGTGCTTTGACTGCAAGGAGTACTTGCACCAAGCCAGCTACCGTCGCAAGTCTAAGCGCGGCGAGAACTGGCGGCATATCATGTGACACAAACAAGAGAGGATAACAAAATTTCAGGAGGTAGTATTATGTCGATGAACATCTATCCCTTTCAGGAACCCGCGGCCTTTGCACTTTGTGGTGAGGCTGCCAAGCTCATCTGGGAACAGGTTTCGGACGAAGCCGACGAGTTCACCACTGATGGTCTCAGTGATTTGTGGTGCAATCTGTTCGACGCCTGCTGGTCCAACAGCTTCTCTGGCGAGATCGAGTCTCTGTTTCCGGAACTGACAAGGAATCCCATGGAGCAGAGTTTCGATGACGAGAAACTCGCTATCATCCCCTGCGACAGGGAACCCGAACTCTTTGAGGCGGCTTATGCCAACAAAGAGGAGCTTCTGGAGGAATTCAAGGAGAAACTGGCGAATGCCGGTATTGAGATGCCGGAAAACTTCGACTGGTGGCGCTATATCGTCAAGGTTTCTGGCACCGATTTTAGTTGATAGGAGGGAAAATAAAATGTTGAAGAATAACTATCCGTACGCCGTCATTGTCCGCTACGACTTCGATGATGATATGGGCGTTTATCCCTGCAAGGACGAAAGTCAGGCGAAGGACCTACTGAAGCGCTTCTTCGAAGCTGAGGTCGCCGAAGACAAGGCGAACGGACACGACTTCGAGGCTGAGATCTCTGACGACGGCTGGTCCGCCACCATTACTAACTACCGGCGTGATGGCTCCATCGACCACACCTGGTGGACAATCGGCAATGTCTATGGAGAGGGGGACGACTTCGCATGAGCAGGAAGAATAAGGCGATTGACACCTTTAAGAAGGCCGCTCCCGGCTACTTCGCCGAGGTCATCCCTGACGGCGGTGGCAACTGGCACATCTGCGCCGCCCGGGTGGATGAGCAGACTGGTCAAACCCTGTACGGCAAGGTCATCGCCTCCTACGCCCGACGGATGCTGGCTGAGAGCATCTGTGCGAACCTGAACATGGCTCGCCACACTACCGGTCTGTCGCCCATCTGAGACGGCATTACAAAGCCCCTGTTCCCTTCATGGGATCAGGGGTTGTTTTTTGCAGGGCTCACGGACCATGTAAGAGGCAGTAGGGCAGAGCTGCAGGAAGAAAATCTATGTCAGTTCCTTCGCTAAAAAAGACTGGACGAAACCGTTTCGCGCAAATCATTTCCTTCGAATCTGCATAGCATATCATGTTCGAACCAATTAGGAGAAGAACAATTCCCAAACTCAAGGAGGTATATAAGATGGCGGATATTGATCATCTGCTCGATGTCGATGACCTGGTTTTCGACAACACCGAGACCATCCACAGTGACCGTTGATCGCTTTGAAACCCGCTGCGGCACATAGGCAACAGGAGCCAGGGGCATAGCCCCAGCCCTTTGCCGGGCCGAGCGTCGGAAAAAACAAAATATGCCTCGCATAGCGAGACAGAACAAGGAGGAGAAATACATATGGAAACCAAGAAAGAATTTGAAGACGAGACTCAGGAACTTCGCAAGACGATCCCGGTTGAGGTGAGCGTTGAGCTGTCGGTAAACGACATCTTCAACTGGCTCACCGACTGCCAAAATCCTGCGGCCCTGCGCTATCTGGGCAAGTACGCCCTGCGCTGTGCCGAGGGCCTGGAAAATCCGGACGATGACGACTTCCGATCCAGAGCCTGATAGGGGAGGGGTACATATGAGCTATCATATCGATCTTTCCTTTAAGGCGGTGGAGAGCCGCGAGGAGGCCATGGACCTCGGGGTTCGGTTCTCCCGAATGGTTGCTGAGTCGCCCTACGCGGACAAGCTGATCCACGACAATATCTGCTACGCCATTCGCCAATGTTCCGGCGACGAAAGCGGAAACACCATGAGAGGCTGGCTGTACAGCCTTTTCAATGTGCAGTTGTGGTATTGGCCCCAGCACAAGCTGGTTGCTATTATCGGAAGAGACTGGCCGGATGCCTGTATGGAGGCGTTTGGACTCCAGCCCCATGAGTTCCAGAACAGCTGCGACCAGGACTATGAGTTTGAATCGTGGCCGGATATGGAGTTTTTCCAGAAGGAGATTTCTAGGGCAAAAACAATGGATTTGGATCTGGAGGAATATGGCGAGTGCGACGAGGGCTATGCCCGCCGCTCAGCCCTGTACGGAAACATCTATGACGCCCTTGGGCTCCATGACTGGGAGCTGGATAACCAGACGGAAAAATACGAGCAGATGGCTTTCAGTGGCATATATCGGCCGATCCAAATGCTTATGCTTTCCGCGAAAGCGCGTGCTTATATGAAAAAATGGGACGCTGGCATGTCACGGCTATTGGACGATATGAAAAATGGAGGAAGAAAGCCGTAGAGAAACGCCCCGGGATATCCCGGGGCGTTTTTGTAGTTTTAATGGGGCCTTTTCTCAGCATCCAGTAGAGTTTGGACACGCTGGATTTCGGATTTTTTATGAGGCGTCCCACCAGCATTCATTTCAATATACCAGGCCAGAACCTCTTCATAGGTCTGCAGGTCGTTGATATGAATACGGATAGTATCTTGTGTCATGCGCATAGAATCGGTGAACTCTTTGTATTTGCTGCCGAAGACCGGGAGTTCATTGTGAATAAACCGGCTGATTGCCGTAATACGCTGCAGGCCGTCTACGCAGACATAATCGTTGTATAAACCAGGAGCAACAGACCTGTGCCAGCTTGGATTGTTGAAATACAAATCCCGACCAGTTCGGCCGCCTCGCAACAGGAATTCGACATAGGCAATCTGCTGTTTGCGCGTCCAGACATGGCCCCGCTGAAACTCGGGATTAAGCTGCAGGCCATAATCTCGGATTTCATCCTCCAAAAAGGAGATCAGTCGATCAATAGGATAATCGACAGCATAGTGTCCAATGTCTGTAAATTGTGGGATGTCTCGAAATTGGGTGATTTTGACTCCTTTGCTGATAGGATTCATTTTATTCCCCTCCTCCATTTATCTGCCCCATACGGAAAGAAAAATATTCTGAGCCCCAAATCTTTCGATTGCATCGGCCGCCCGATCAATATCGTCGGCCGAATATTTGCTGGCTCTTTTAATCATTGCATTTACATGACTATTGTCAAATTCTTGTTCCAGAGATTTCCTCAGCCGACGAAGTGCGTTCCCTTTTGTTATGTAGCTTAACATATTTAACCTCCGAGCATATCCAAGAAATACTGTTCCGTCAGCCCCGGAGTTAGGCTCCGGGGCGCTTTTATAGTTTTAATGGATCAACATGTGATACGAACTGAACCTCGAACACGCCACTCTCATTTCCTCACTTGAGGCTCAGGCTTCATCAGATTCTTGATCTTCTTGTTCCACACAGGAAGAAACAAACTGCTGTGCTAACGCCTCTTGTGCAGCATAGGCATCTCTCTGAAGCATTTCGTAGCAGGCTGAATCACGAAAAAGTCCGGACTTGCCCTGTCGCACATACAACATCTGATAATAGGCAATGCTCTTCAACTCGGAAGTGGAGGCAACATGCGAGGTATTGTGCAAGGCTTCCAATAATTCCATGGCATTGACTCCTCCATAGTAAAATCACAGTTTGACACTCTCCCCGCAGGGGGTAGGCCAATATTTGATCGGGTATTCGCACGCAGGCACGGATGCCGCCTTATATCCCTACAGCTAAAGCAGAGGGTTTTATGGCGGCATAGATAAGTCTAGTCAACTGTCCCAACCTATAAAGGGTACGAGGCTTGCTAAGGGTCCTAACCCTATACAAATCCTGGGGCTTGTAGCTCATCGCATTTGGTACTAGGGTCACTCCCGAGGGAGTAACCCCGAGCGCCACTTTTGCGCGCGGCATCTGCGGTACAATCGACCTATGGCTACATCACCGAGTGGTTGACGACACACGCTTTTCGGTCCCGCCAGGATGTACCCGGCGGGAATATTTAGTTAGCGTGATACGGTCGGTAGCTGCAGAGCGATGAATCCGATGCCGACTAAGATACAGGCAAAGATATCAAGCTAATACAGCAGTTTGCGCATGAGCTTAGATCCCTCCAATCATGTCCAAAAACTCCTGCTCCGTCAACACCGGCACTCCCAGAGACTGGGCCTTCGCCAGTTTGCTGCCGGCGCCAGGCCCGGCAATGACATAATCGGTCTTCTTGGACACCGAAGAACCAGCCTTGGCACCCAGCTCCTCCAGCTTCTTGTTGATGCCATCGCGGGTGAAGTGCTGCAGAGAGCCGGTAGCCACCACCGTCTTGCCATTGAAGGGGTTGTTCGTGGCAGCCGCTTTGGGGGCTGCCTTGAACCGTACCTCCTTGGCCACATCCAGAACCTCCTGGCGGCTCTCAGGATCCTTCAGCCAGGCGACCAGGTTGGCAGCCTTCTTGGGCCCCATGCCCTCCAAAGAGGCAAAGTCGAAGCCATTGTCCACAGCCTGGAGCAGCGCATCCAGGGTGCCAAACTGTTTCTCCAGCAGCTTGCCGATATGGCGGCCGATGAGCGGCGCACCGAAAGCAGCCAGGAAGGAAGAAAAGGCCGCGTCGCGGCTGACCTCCACACCCTCCTGAATCTTCTCGTAGGAGCGCTTGCCGAACCCGTCCAGGGCAATGATCTGGTCCTTATAGCGGTCCAGATGGTAGATGTCGGCGAAGGTCTTGATGAAACCCTCATCCACCAGTGCTTCCAGAGTGGCGCCGGCCATATTGGGTACCTCCATGTAGGTCCGGGCGCAGAAATGCTCGAACTGGCGGACGCGCTTGGCCGAGCACCGGGGGTTGGTGCAAACCAGATAGTTAGTCTCTCCACGCTGCTCCACTACGGTCTTGCCGCCGCAGCAGGGGCAGGTGTCAGGCAGCTTGTAGGTACCAGACTTGGTGTTGTTCTTGGCCACAGCTGGGATGATCATGTTGGCTTTGTAGACCTCCAGCTCATCGCCGACGCCCAGCTGCAGCTTGCGGAAGATGTCCACATTGTGCAGGGTGGCCTTCTGAACCTTGGAGCCGTCGATCATGACCGGCGTAAACAGGGCCGTTAGGCTCAGGATGCCGCTGCGGGTCGGCCGAATGCGCACACCCAGGAACTTGGTCTTATGGGTGGCGTCCTCCCATTTGAAGGCGATGCGGCAGTTCTCATGGTGGCCGGTGGCCCCCAGACTCTTGCCGAAGACCTTGTCGTTGTATTCAACGATTAGCCCGTCAGCGGGGAGTGGAAAGGTCTTGACATCAAAGAGCTTATCATCGATCACCTGGCCGGGCGTCTTGGTGAGCAAGTGCGGAACGACCGAGAACCCCTGCTCAGCCAGGAAAGCATAGCTGTTCTCAACTGTGCTCAGGAAGGGCTGCACCAGCTCAAAGGCCACAAACTGCAGCTCGCGGGGAGCCGACTCACGCTGGTTTAGCAGCCGGACAGAGCCGGCAGCCAGGCCGCGTGGATGGGCATAGGGCTCATCCACATGCTTATTGACCTCATCAAAACCAGCCCAAGAGACGACGCACTCGCCACGAACCTCCACATCGCCCATGCAGGGGATGTGCTGGGGGATGCCCAGGATGGAGGCGCAGTTGTGGGTCACATCCTCGCCAATATTGCCGTCGCCGCGGGTGATGACACGCTCCAGATTGCCGTTGGCGTAGCGGATGACCAGGGTGAGTCCGTCCAATTTCCAACTGACCATGCAATCACCAGGACCCTTGCCTGCAAACTTATCGATGTCCTCAGTGCTCTTTGTCTTGGCCGCCGACAGCATCGGCTTGGAGTGGATGACTTTAGGCAGGCTGGGCAGGATGCCTCCGCCAACTTTTTGGGTAGGGGAGGAGGCATAGATGATGCCAGTCTCCTTCTCCAGGGCAGCCAGCTCGTCGAATTGGGAGTCCCACTCCCGGTCGCTGACGATCGGATCGTCATTGAGGTAGTAGGCCAACTCCTCTTTCTTCATGATGGCCAACAGTTCCTTCATGCGATTGATCTTGTTCTCCATAGTGTTGTTTCCTCCTATGTATTTTAGTTTAGCCAAATCGGGTGGCTAATTAGAATATATGCAAGGAAGCAGAAGGCCATTCTGGGATGGGGGAACGGATGGTCAAGTCTTTTTTAACGAAGAAAATCGGCAGAGGGATACTTTGTACTGCCTAAACTTTAGCATCACGAGCTTCCAGGGGAGCTCGTGTATGGTGTTCAGAGCACTCACGGACCACAGGCAAAGTGACTCCGCCTGTTGGAAAAACATGAAATTCTTAGTGAAAGACACAAACCTAAAACATACATGGAAACCGCCGCCCCAATATCGGGACGGCGGTTCTTTTGTGTTACCCGCAATTTGATGCGGGCAGCGCAACCAGCTGTGGCGGAAGGGACCTGGCCACATCCTCAAAAGTTGGGTACTCTGTGAGTGGAACTATCTTTGCAACCGGTGTTTTTTGCGTGACTGGCACAGCTTGGCAAAGGTCAAACAAGAGCAGCCGGTGAGAGGAATAGAATACGCCTTTCACCTTCATCGCTGGAAGGCCTTCCCAGCCCATCGTCATCCGTACTGAGTCGGCAAGAGCTTTGTTCCCCAAGGAAATGCGCTTCTGGGGCCAGCTGCTGTCCCGCTCATAGAAGGGGAGGGACAACTCCTGTACGGTCCGAAGTTCCGCCTCGGAGAAAGCCTTGAGGACGATTTGCTGCCCATCGTAGGTAGAGCATAGACAGACATGGGTTGGGTAGTTGAGTTCGATGATTGCGGCCTGGTTAAAGGACAATCTCCTGGAGAAGATACGCAACTCAGAGGTAGAGTAGGAGATCAGCTTCGGGTTCAAGACCCTGAACTGGCTCGGATCAAAGTCAGGAAGGAACGATGGATTTCGATGCAGCATATCTATGTTTTCCTCCAATCTCGACTGGATACACCCGCAAATTTGGCTCGATTGTGATGCTGTAGTCGGTCCGCAGGAAGCCTGTCCATACGGTAGAAAACAGGATGCGCTGGACTTCAATCCAGTCGGTTTCTGACACGAGTTTTGGATGATAGTCTATGATTTCGTATTTGGGGAGCTGCCCCCTGTTTTTAACCGATTTGTGGGAAAACAGATCCTGGACGAAAGTCTTTTGCATGGTCACATTCCCTGCATACCGCTCGTTGGATAGGATATAGAGGATTGTTGCATGAGACCAGAATTCCTTCCCCTGTGGAGAGGGGATATGGTATATATGGAGCAAATCTCGAATCTCAGAAATCGAATAGCGCATCAGTACCCATCCATATATCATCCGCACAACATGGCTGGTGACCGGGTCTTCGGCCAAATCCCGCCCTTCCCGCAAGTATCCGTATAAATCCACGATGCGAGGAATGCCGCGGGCAAACCGTTTCCGGATTCCCCATTTTACTGCCAGCGATTTGGTCTCAGACTCAGACTGGGCCAGCGTGGACAGCAGGTTGAGCTGCAGCTCGCTGTTCGATGCCAGCGTATGCAGGCCATCCGCTTCGAACAGTACTCCCACAGGTGGGTTCAGGTTTTTCAGCATCCGACAGGTGGAAACGCAGTCTACCGTGTTGCGGGCGAAGCGGGTAACCGACTTGGTGAGTACTAATGAGACCCTCCCGGTCTTACAGTCCCCAATTAGCCGGTTGAAGTCTTTGCGTTTCTTCATGGAAGTAGCCGAGATCCCCTCATCAGCATAGACATCCACCAGTGTCCAGTGCTTGTTCTGCGCAATCTTGTCCTCATATTCCTGCCGCTGCAGGTCGTAGCTCTCGACTTGATCGTCGGACATCGTGGAGACCCGGCAGTAGGCACCAACCAGCTCGTCCTTCTCACGAATATCAATGCAGTACTCTTCCTTCGCCGGAATCACCCGCACCTCATGAGCGTCCAGATCCTCATGGAACCGCCTGCGCCGTTCTTCCCTGGAACTGCCCAACCTAAATCACCTCCAGGCCACCGTCTGCCGGAGGAATATCTACACGGCCCATTTCCAGCCTAAGTTGTTCGATCGCCCGCCGTTCCTGCCATCGAGGGAAGAAAAAGGCTGGTGTGAACCAGACATTCGAACCTTGCTTTTGCAGTAGAGGAGACACGCTGGAGAGCGGCTGTGTCAAACTGTTGTCCACAACAATGTAGCCTGGACAGCCGAGAAGGCTAAGTTGGATATAGCACATGCAGGCCGCCAGCCGGTCTACATCCTGGGCGGCAAACAAAACGCTGGTTTGGAAGTTGATACTCGGCTTCTGTGTCCGGCAGGCATTGGCAAAGGCGACCAGCAAGGCGCCAGCACCGCAGGCTGGATCATATACAGAAATCCAGCCGTTTGCCTCGATTTTTTCCTTCAACCTATCCGAAAGAGTCATTTCAGCCATCATCTTCGCAATGTCGTAGGGCGTGAAGAACTGTCCCTTCCAATGGTTGTTCAGTCCCAGACTCATGAACACTGTCCCCAAAAGATCCTGCTGCGGATCTGTCTCCAGCCCAAGTACTACCTGCGAAAAAGCCTCCACAAACAACCCAAATTCATCCGCTGTGTATTTCGCTGAGATGGAAGTGTACAGTTGCTCTCGCTCTGCTTGGGCAGATCCAAAATCTACGCTGTTGGCAATCGAGATTGCCGACATCAGGATGAAATCCTCCCAGATCTCCCATATGGAGAGCTTCCCGGCTCCGAGCTGTTCCAGTAGCCGCACAATCTGTTCCTGGTGACGGTTTTTCAGCCACATTCTGCTTCTGCTCATAATTCCTCCCCTGGCGCATTTCGTCCCCTATCAGCATGGCACCATGCCGTTTTTGGCCCCATGATAGCATGGCACCATGCCAAATGTCAACCTTTTTCGTTTTGTGATATTGCCGAAAATTGTTTCCCCGTGGTATAATTAGACCCAAATTTTGTGTGTAGAAAGGGGATGGTTGGCATGGCTGCGAGCGAGAAAAAAAGAAAAAGCAATAGGAGATATCTTGAGAAATGCGATTTAATCACACTAAAACCACGAATAGAACGCGGGCGACTGATCAGATTGGCCGCATCAGAATCTGGACAAAGTCTGCAGGGGTACATATTAGAGGCGACTGAGCAGCGGATGGAGCGGGAGGGAAAACCGGTCTGGTCAGCAGGAGATGAGCCTGGCGAGCGGTAACCTATCGGACGAAATATATTAACAGGGCGGCTGGGAAGGCCGCCCTTTCTTTGTTAGGGAGGTTTGATTAAGTCTTTTTTAACGAAGAAAACTGCTGTGGGCCGCTTCGTTCTGATAGAGCTCTCGCGGCACGAGCTTCTTCTGGAAGCCCGTGTATGGCATGCAGGGCAGCCCGGCGAAACGGTTTCAGTTGTGACAACGGCCAACTCACGGATCCGATGCGAAGCGGATTGCCATCGCAGCACTCCCAGATGGAGGCTGCGGAAGGCAAATGACAATTTCCTGCTGCATTTTTTCTTAAAAAAGATTCATTCACACGAAAAGACGGGCCGCCAAAATGGCGACCCGTCCTTGTATTTTGTTAAGCTATCAGCCCAACTTCGTCCACTTTTCAATCCCATCCTGGGCATCATGGCGGTGCGTATTGGCAGCCTCGATGATATCCCAATAGAACCAATCAGTTTCCTTGATGTCGGAGAAGGTTTTATAGCCAGGAATGACAGACTTGGCAGAAGCATTGCGGCCCAGGATCCGGTTGATCATCACGACCGTCTCGGCGCGGGTGATCTTGTTGTCAGGTCTGAATGTGCCATTACCGTAGCCCTGCACCAGCCCGGCCGCAGCGGCCGTGTTGATGTTCTGGCGGGCCCAGTGTGTGGCAATATCGGTGAAGTGGTCGCCGCCAGTGGAGTCCTTGGCATCGCAGAAGCGGGCCAGGATGGTCGCCAGTTGAGCACGGGTGATATGGTCGTTGGGGCCAAACTTGCTGTTGTCATAGCCAGCCAGGATACCGGCATTGGACAGCGTGGCAATGGCCGTGCGGTTCCAGGCATCGGGCGCCACATCCTTGAAGGTGCAGACGCTGGTCTCGAACTGGAGTTTGGCCTCATCGGACAACAGCCGATAGATGATCATGGCAACCTCACCGCGGGTAATGTTGGCCATGGGAGCCGCCTTATCGGCAGTCCGGCCAGCAATATATGCGATGTGGTCTTCCTTATTCAGCATCCAGGACTTGTCGTTCTGGGCAGGAGGAACAGGCTTCACGGGTTGCTCAACGGCTTCCTTCTCCCACTTGGCGTAGAGAGTGAAACTCTTCTTCACGGGCTCGGAGAAATCATACTCATTCTTCAGAGCCTTATCAGTGTACCAGCCCTTGAAGACATAGCCCTTTCTGGCGGGTTCCTTCGGCTCGCGGACCGTTTCGTTGCGCTCAACAGTCTTGGAAGCCACAGAAGATCCGCCATTGCTGTCGAACCGGACCGTGTAGTCGTAGGAGGAACTGCTACTGCCGCCGCCGCCACCACCGCTGCTGGGCACACGGCCCTGAACAATGGTCACAGTCTGAACCAGGCTGGCCATATTGTCAGCAGTGTGGCTGTACCGGATCTCATAGGTGCCGGAAGCCAGGCCGGTGACGGAGGTTCCATCAATCTTGGTCCACTCGCCGCCAGAGAGGCGATATTCCATATTGACGGTGGTGTTGGTCAGGGAACCGTCGTTCCGCCCGCGCACGCTCTCGTCCGTGTGGCCTACAGTGGGAGCCGCAGGACGGGAGGGAATGTGGATGGTTTGATGGTCGCTGCCTAGGTGGTCCTCATCGCCGGGGACGCGGATGATGATGTCCTGCCCAGTCATGCCGGAAACATCCATGGGCTCCGTTGCTGGCTTCCAGGTTTTGCCGCCATCGGTGGAATACTCCATGTTGCCGGTGGTGTTGATGGTTTCCTTATCTGTATCCAGGATCACGCTGGGAGTCGGGTGCTTTTCGGGGATGTGGATAGTCGTCTCCTCGCCGGGCAGCTCAGTACCGGTGGCCGGCTCACGAATGATGATGTCCTTACCGCCCATGTCAGAGACATCGAAAGGATCAGGGCAGGGCTTCCAGGTCTCACCGCCGTCATCACTGTACTCCAAATCTTTGGAGGGAGAGATGATGCCGGTATTGGGATCCAGAGTCACCTCAGGAGCAGGCTTTTTCTCGGGAATGGTCACAGTCACTTCGCTGCTGGCCGGTTTGTCGTCCTCAGCGGGATAGCGGACGATGATATTCTTGCCGTCCAGGTCAGACACATCCAGGGGTTCAGTCGCAGGGTTCCAGGTCTCACCGCCGTCGGTGGAATACTCCATATCCTCGGTGGTGTTGATGGTCTGGTTCTCGGTGTCCAGCTCCACGATCGGGCCATCGGGCCGTGCAGGAACGATGATGGTTGTCTCGGCGCTGGCAAACTCATCCTCGGTAGAGGGCAGCCGAATCAGGATCGTCTCGCCGGTGTGGTCGGAGACCTTCAGGGGCTCAGTGGCCTGCGTCCAAGTCTCGCCGCCGTCTGTGGAGTACTCCATGTCAGTGGTTGTGTTGATGGTCTCATCGTGGTTGTTGATCTCGACCTCAGGCTTGGGCCGGCGACCAGGGATTACGATGGCGACCGGCTCGCTGGGAAACTCATCATCATCGCCGTGGTTGCGAATGTAGATAGTAGTCCCAGCCTGGTTGGACACATCCAGGGGCTCGGTGGCTTGAGCCCAGGTTTTGCCATCAGAGGAGACATCCATGCTGGTGGTGGTATTGATGGTCTCATCGTCCATATCCAGCTTGACATCAGGCTGCTTGGCATAGCTGAAAATCTCGATGCTCACAGGGTTGCTGGCGAAGGTAGTCTCCGTATGGGCGGTGCGGACGATGATCGTCTGTCCGGCCATATTGGAAACATCCAGGGCGCCGCCCTCGATTTTGGTCCAGCTCCCGCCGCCATTGATCGAATACTCAGCGTTGGTCAACCCAGTGACCTGGATCTTTTCCTTGTCAATAGACCAGGTGGGAGCCGCCTCGCGCAGAGGCGCAGTAACCATCTCAGGCAGGCTGGCAAAGTGTTCAGTGTCGTGTTTGGCGCGGACTGTCAGGCCCTGGCCGCACTTATCAGAGACATCATAGCCGTCGCCAACATCTGTCCAGGCTTTGCCGTCCAGGACTTGACCCAGGGCCGAATCGGCCTCCAGGGTTTCGGCATCCATGTCAAAGCAGAAGTTGGGCAGAATGTTACGGGTAGGAATGATGACATCAGAGGTGTTGCTGGCCGGATCAGTGCCGTTGCAGCTGTACCGAACCTGGATGTTTTCACCAACCAGGTTGGAGACAGACATGTTGTCCAGGCAGGGGCTCCAGCTCTCGCCATCAAAATACTCCATGGCGGTAGTGCTGTTCATGGTCTCGGCCTCATTGTTGACCGCGATCACAGGAGCAACGCCGCGAGTGGGAACATGGACTGTGCAGGGGTCGCTGTG
Organism: Lawsonibacter asaccharolyticus; assembly: GCA_003112755.1. Taxonomy (NCBI): domain Bacteria; kingdom Bacillati; phylum Bacillota; class Clostridia; order Eubacteriales; family Oscillospiraceae; genus Lawsonibacter; species Lawsonibacter asaccharolyticus. The sequence goes on from BFBT01000002.1 coordinate 41,055, forward strand.
GAAGGACGAGTCCTCGATGGCCTCGATGCGAACCAGGATATCCTGGCCCTGGAGGTTTTCCACATCCATGTCATCGGTGCAGGAGTTCCATGTGCCGCCATTGTCCGTGGAATACTCCATGGCATCGGTGGTGTTCATGGTGTAGTCGTAGGGGTTGACGGTCACATTGGGGGCAGCAGGCCGCTCGGGTAGAGTCTCGATGGTAACAGCGCCAGGCTTGCCGGTGCCATCGTCAATGAGCCCCACATAAATGGTGCTGCCAGGCTTCACGGAGGAGCCATCGTCCAGCTTATCGGTCATCGAATAGTCGTTGCCGGCCTGGACAACTTCACCGTTGAAGTGGATGGTCTCATCCTTGTAGTTGATCTCATATTCGAGGCCAGTATCCGCAATGGTGCGGGTCTTAGTCGAGGTCTCATTGGACGCCTTGTGGTTGTCAGTCTCAGCCAAGCGCATGGTCACTGTATAGTCGGTGTCCGGGATCAAACCAGAGAACTTGGGGGTCGACTGCCAATTCAGGCCGCTGTCAATGCTGTATTCAGCACCTGGGACTGGGTTGACAGCGATGGTAGTCGTGGTACGGTTGGCAATGCTAGGATCAGCATCGAGGGTCTGCGCCGCACGCTCGATGGTCATGTTCGCTTCGACCGTATCAGATTCCAGCTCATAGTTGGTTTCTGGGGCCAGGTAGAAGCGAACCGTGTAGGTGCCGGCATTCACAGGCGCTTCAGCGCTGGAGTAGGGAGAATTGTTGGTGAGAGTACCAAAGTACATCACGCTCACAGATTTCACGCCATCTAGTTCAGCCAGGGTGCTGGTGTACGGATAGGGCTGTCCAATGCCAGTATAGGTTGTGGCGTAGTCCTTCATCTCGGGGATATCCACCTGATGCTTGCTGGTAGAGCCGACGACAGGCCTGGAAGCAGACTGCTCATGGTTGTCGTCTCCCTTCATGCGCACCAGGATCGTATAGCTGGTGCAGGGGTTCAGGTCCTCAAAGACATTGCTATCCTGCCAGTCGATGCCGCCATTGATGCTGTACTCGGCACCAGGGATGGCGGAGGCAGTCAGGGAGGTGGCTCCGGCTTTCTCCAGGGAGGCCACAGGGGCTTCCTGAGGGGCCTTCTTGATGATCAGCTTGGCCGTGTAGGGGCCGGGAGCGACTGTGTAGCCATCCTCGGCGGTAAACTCGGCCGTCACCTGATACTCGCCCGCATTGGTGGGCGGGGTCGTGGAGGGCTCATAGTCCTTGCCCACATAGGTGATGGTCACAGAGGTGATGCCAGGGATACCGTCAGCGCCATGGTAGGCCTGCATCTGCCCATTGTAGGTGGTCGACTCATCCTTCAGGACAGGCGCCAGAGGCTTGCTGTTCTGGATGATGTGCATGGTGGGAGAGGGCAGCTCCTCGGGAAGCTGATAACCGTCGGCGGGGGTGAACTCGATAGTTACCTTGTAGTCTCCGGGAGCGGAGGGAGCTGAGCTGAGGCTGCCGTATCTGGTGATTTGCATGTCAGAGATGCCGGTGATAGACTTGGGCAGCATAAAGGTCTTGGCCGTACCATCGAACTCATAGGTCTGGTCTGCGATGTCAGGGAACCGGACAGTGGTTTTTTCAGTCCGCTGCTCGGTGGCAGAACCAGTATGTTCCTTGTAGAACTTGGTCTCCACAGCCTTGGGGATGATGCTGTACACTGTATCGCGGTTCAGGCCGGTGAAAACACCGGTGGTCTGCCAGCTGCGGCCACCGTCGATGCTGTAGCTTACGCCCTCAGTCGTCTCGATGGTGATGCTGGAGTCGGTCACGGAAGTGACCACAGGTGCCAGAGGCGCGGCCTGCTCAGCCTTGTTGATGGTGAGATTGGCGTATTGAGGCTGGATTTGGTCGTAGCCGACATCCATCTTGTAGGTGACAGCCACCTTGTAGGTGCCAGGATCGGTGGGAGCCTCAGTGCTGGGACCATACACGGTATCGTTGATGCCGGTGAAGGTCTGAACCACTTCCGTGCAGCCGGTCGGCTGATTGGCAACCAGGCGCTTGCCAGTCCCGTCGTAGGTATAAACCGCGGACTGGACTGTATCGGCAGTGGCAGTCTGATTGGCCGTCCGGATGGTGGCGGAGGACTCAGGGCTTTCATCGTGGTTTTCGTCAGCTGGGTATTTCACCTTGACTGTGTATTCGGTGTTGGGGGTCAGCCCCTCAAACAGGGTGCTGAGTTGATACTTGCTGTCATTGATACCATCAATAGCATAGACGGCGCCCGGGATGGTCGTGATCGAGATACTGTTGGTACCAACATTGCTGGCCGTGGGGACGGGCGGAGCCTGCCGCTTGGCCTTGTTAATGGTCAGGGTCGTTTCGACCGGATCGATGGGAGCATAGCCGGAATTCATCTCGAAGGTGACTTTCACCTGATAGATGCCGGCATTGGTGGGGGCAGCGGCCGTCCACTGGTCGTCCACATAGTACTGAACGGTGCTCTTTACAACGCCAGAGATGGGAGCTACGCGGTAGGAGATGGGGCTGCCCGTGTAATCAGCCGACTGAGGTTGCAGGTCAGTGGACCCGGCCTGCTGCTGTTCGGTGGAAAACTTGGCGGAGGAAGGTTTAGATTCCGCATAGTTCTTGTCCTCGGACTCCAGCAACTTCTGGTAGAAGGTGTACTCGGTGCCAGGGTCCAGGTGCTCGAACACAGGGCTCTCCTGCCAGATGATACCGTCCCGGCTGTATTCGGCGCTCTCGATTGTATTCAGAGTGACGCTGGTCGTCGTGCAGGACAGCATGGTAGGAGCGGGGCAGGTGCGGGACGCCTGGTTGATAGTATAGCTGACCCGGGCAGGCGCGAGCTGCTCAAAGCCGGGCACCATGGTAAACTCGACAATAGCTGTGTAGGTGCCGGCATTCACCGGAGGTGAGTTGGACTGATACTTATTGTTGTTCAAATCATCGCCTGTATAGCGCACAGACATGGACTGGATACCCTCTGTGGTGCCAGGCAAAGGGAAGGGGGTGGCGTTGCCATCATAGACCTTACTGAACGCGGTGAAGCTGGGAGCAGTGGCGGAGCCCTTGGAAAGGTTGATCTGCGCCTGCGCCACAACATTACCGCTGTTATTCAGCTCCGGGTGATGACTCAAATCTAGGGTGCCGGTGAGAGTCTGAGTGACAGATTGGTCATTGTAGCTGTTGCTGTTCCAGGTCACCGGCACGGTGGCCTCATAGCCGCCGTCGCCCTCAGCGTCGATGGTGACAGTAGCTGGCAGACCCAGCTCGTCAAATGGGGTGCCGACCGGCTTATTGATGACAGGATTATTCTTGATAGTGAGGACCTGGCGGCTCTTAACCTCGACATCGAGGCCGGAGACAGACAAGCTAATGCCGTTCCAACTACCATCCTTACGGCTGATCAGGACTGTAGTCTTGGTATTGCCGGCCTTGCTGGAATCGAAACTGGCCTGACCAGGATACACATTGAAGGTGTACAGGTCAGACTCTGCGTTGAGCAGCTTAATGTCCGACTCTTTGTCGCCGACAAAAACCGCCTCAGTCTTAGGGAGGATGTAGCAGATGAGCGTGTACCTGGAATAAATATTGCCAGTATCGTCATCCACATCCCAACAGTAGTTCTTGTCCTCAATAGTAAAGGTTACAGCGTAGGCGCCGGCTGCGGCAGGATCAGACAATGGAATCGATTCGTCTGCCTCCGGGCTAGTGCCCTTCAAAGCTACGGCATGAACGGTCATGGGAACCGTGATCTGCTGGCCTTTCACATTCTGATAGCTGAACAACTTACCATCCAGCAAGCTCGTGCCATCATAAATCTTATTCTGGAAAAAGTCAGTACCGGGAGGGGTCACAGGCTTTGGACGAACTGTAAGCTCGTCTGTGCCGTGCAGCTCGACATTATCATAGCAGGCATTGTCAATGGTAATAATTACACTATATCGGCCAGTCTCGGTGATCCTGACATTGTTGGTCAGATTGGCGCCGACAAACCGGCGGAAATTTGGGGCAACCTCATAGACGATAGTATGTTCATCACCGTTGTAGACAATGCCATTCTGGATGTCGTTTTTGGACTCTTCGGTCAGGGTGAAAGCATCCAGTGTCAGTTTGGGAATCGTCAGTTCGGCCGTCGACCCGCACTTGTCGCAGCGGTACTTGATGTAGCCAGCCTCGGTATCGGTAGCCTGTTTAGACTCGTTGACAAGGGAAGCCCCCTGCTCGCATCTGTGGGCCGCCTTGATGGTAGCCCCCCGATCATCAGGGTGCTCAAAGTCGACAAAAAGATGAACTTTTTCTTTGCCTTGAGTTGTGTTGTATACAACGCCCTGGGTGGCTACCGACGGCCACAGGTTGGGGTCATCATCGACCTCGCTGCCGGCGGCCAGTACAGTCGCGCCATCGGCGTTATTGGCCAGCATGGCGACATTGGAGGGTTCAACAACGCCCATTTCGATATCGGCGTTGAATAGCCGGTTCTGGATTTGGACGATATTGCTGCCGTCCAAGACGGTGGAGGGGAATGGATCAGAGCCAAGCCAGCGCTCCCATTCGGAACCATTGGCCTGGAGCCCGGTGCTGTCGTCAGGAACAAGGGCATCATCGCCCAACTGGGGAATCTCCACCTCAGCTGAGGCGTTGCAGTGGCTGCAGACATAGGAGATCAGACCATTATTTTCCTGGGTGGCAGGAGTGATGTAGGGGTCGCTCACATGCGGGTCAGAGCAAGTATGCACAGAGTAAATCTGTTCATTGCCTCCGGACATATCGATGCTGACATAGATGTTCAAATCTTCGTCCGGCCCCATCAGCTCGTCCTGGCCAGGTACCTGGTTCTTGTAGACGGTCGCCTGGTAGTTGTGGGTATCAGGTGCATCGGCAAGGGCTGCGGCCGGGAGCATCCCAGCCATCATGGCCCCCGCCAGCAGCACGCTGACCCCACGCTTGATAGGATCATTCGCCAATGTAAACACTTCCTTTCTAAAACAGCCGGCGGCGCCGGCAGAGGAGAGGAGGAAGCTCCGCTCCCGCTGCCAGCTGTTGCCAGCCTGGGTCGTTGTCAAGTTTTGGGTTCTGAATCAGAACTCATACTCAACCGTATAGGTGATATTGCTCTTGCCATACATACAATCGTGGTTGGTGTAATAATAGAACCTCATCTCCGTGTAGGTGCCGCTGGGAAGCGTGCCGGAGAGGGTCACGCCATTGCTGACCTCTTTATACGCAACCTGCTCCCACTGCTTAGTGAGGATATTGTAGGCCTCAACTTTGCCCCAGTCGTTGCCGCCATGGCCACTCACCGCGGGAACATTGAAGGAATACTTGGTGATGTAGCCATAGATAGTCTCACCGTTGTCGGTGAAGCTGATGCCAGGTTCCTCAAGATAGGAGTTTGCGCCAGTCAGTTCCATGCCGCCGCCAGTATTGTCGGCAACAAAGAAGACGATAGCCGACCACTTGGAGGTTGCGCCGAACTCGTCGACGGCCCGGCACTTGATCAGATGTTTGCCGTACTCATAGGTGGAGGACTCAGATTTCCGGCCTTCCCACTCATAGGTGATATTGTCTCCATCAGGGTCGGTAGCGGAGGCGGTGATGGTCACCGTCTGGCTGGGCCGGACGACGCCGTCAGAGGGCGTCTTATTGATCACAGGAGCGGAGGGAGCCTGGTTGATAAACTCCATGGTCTTTTCACTCCACTCGGAGGCTGCGCCATACTCATCGACAGCTCGGACACGGATCCTGTGGACTTTGCCGCGCTCGTAGAGGCCGTCGCTGCGGTAGTCGCCGTCCCACTCCAGAGTCACGCTGTCGCCGTCCGGGTCAGTGGCCTTGGCGGAAACATTGCCGACAAACTTGCCGTTCTGGAGCTGCCGGGTCGGTTCGACTGTAAAGGAAGTGATGACGGGCGGGTCATTGATAAACTCAATTTCACGGGAGACCCACTCGGAGGCAGCGCCCCACTCGTCCACAGCCCGCACACGGATTGTGTGAGTGCCGATTGAGTAGTAGCCGTCTTCCTGGTACTCGTCATCCCACTCCAGATGGACTTCATCGCCATCCGGGTCAGAGCAGGTGGCGTTCAGGTCTGCATAATAGAGGCCGCCCACAACATTACGGGTGGCTTCGGCGGTAAAGGAGTCGATCCGGGGCGCCATGTTGGTCACATCCACGGTGGCAAACGCCGTGTGCGGGTTGCCGGCATCATCGACCGTAGTGGCCGTGATCGTGTAGGTGCCAACATTGAACAGGGTCAGTTGTCCAGCGGTGCCGGTCAGAGATCCAGTATTGCCGTCCAGTTCGACGGGCACATTGCCCATCTTCACGCCCCACTTGACATTTAGAGCGCCGCTGCCGGAGAGGCTCACATCGAAGGGTTGTCCAACATGGATCTGGGAGGGAGCATTCACGGACAGGTCAGCCTTGTAGATGACCTGGATGTTCCGCTTTGCCACAGAGGGCGTTCCGCTCCCGTCGTCCAGGGTGGCGATCAGGGTATAGCTGCCAACCTCGGGGAATACGACCTTGCCACCGTCATTGTCCAATCCGGACAGGTCCATGGCGTAGGTGGCGCCGTCCTTTTCCACAGACCACTGGATATTGGCGCCGGTGGGATTGACCAGAGAGTCCATGATGACAGGGACCTCATTGCCCACATACTCCATACCAGAGATGCTGAAGGACAAGCCGCCCACAGGCAGTACCCGGATCGTATCGGAGGCGCTGAACTGGCGGCCAAGGCCGTCCGTCATTGTCCCGATCAGCTCGTAGGTACCGGCTTCCGTGAACTGGATGCATCCGCCGTAGTTGTTCAAATCGCCGGAGACATACCGGTTAATGTCCACGCTCTGTCCATCCTTCTTCAGGGACCAGTTAATGGGGAGCGTATTGTTGTTGCCCAGCGTCAGGACTTCAGCCTCGTGGCCCACATAGACTTCCGTCTCGGTGATGGACACACTGAGCTCCTGCTCAGCCAGAACTTCAATGCTGGGTCCATCGAAGGAGAACACCCGGCCGGTGGCATCTGTGACCTCGCAGCCGATCGTATAGGTACCAGCATGCTTGATGCGGATGTCGCCAGGCTCGGCGGTCAGACCGCCAGCCACATAAGTGCTCCAGGCCTGCCGCACGCCGTAGGTGTCGGCGATGAACCAGCTGATGGAGGTACCTTCAATGCCAGAAACATTGGAGGACTTCACAGGCACCAAAAACTCAGTGTCCGTATGGGCGTAGCTGGGAAGCGTCCAGTTGACTTGCGGGATCGGGTAGACGGTGAATTCCTGCTCATAGGAGTAGGCTCGGCCGCCGCCGTCCGTGAAGACAGCCTTCAGCTTGTAGTCGCCCGTCTGCCGGAACTGGAGCTTGCTGCCCTCGGCGCTCAGGTCGCCGGACATCACCGTGGAGGGCTGGATGACCTCGCCGTTGCGAGTCAGCGTCCAGTACAGCGCGTTGCTACCCAGTTCCCTGAAATCAGTGGTCAGGTCGACCTCAGTGTCCGTGTGGAACGAAGCAGGCAGATAGAAACCAGCCTGGCCCACCGGGTAGACCTGGATACTGCTGGAGGCGGTCGTCTCACGGCCCAGTTCGTCAGTGGTCTTTGCGATAAAGGTATAGAGGCCAGGTTCAGTAACGAACCCATGGCCGCCGTCGGCTCCCAGCTCAAACTTGGGTGCCACTTCCTTGCCATCCTTTAGGACAGCCCAATAAATGTTCTGCCCATCCCAGTTTGCCTTGTCCAAAGTGACATCCAGAGCCTCGTCCGTGTGGCCGGTGGCTTCGGTGGTGACCGTCAGCCCGATCACCGGGTAGATCTGCACCATCTGAGAGCAGCTGTACTCGCGGCCCAGCTCATCTTCAGCCGTGGCAATCAGCGTGTAGGCGCCCACATCCGTAAACCGGATATTGCCGCCCTTGTTGTTCAGGGAACCAAACACATAGTCCTTCATCTCAGCGGGGACGCCATCCTTGGACAAGGTCCAGGTGACATTCTGATCCGCCAGATCGGAGGACAGCAGGTCTACAGGGATGCCGGAGTCAGTCCAGGCAGTCGCCGGGAGCGTGAAGCTCAGTCCGGCGATCGGATAGACCTTGACAGACCTGGTCGCCGAGGTAAACACGCGGCCGGTGGCGTCCATCACGGAAGCCGTGATGTCATAGACACCGGCCTGGTCGATCTGGATGGAGCCTCCACTGCCGGTCAGGCTGCCAGTATAGCTGGTGGCCGTATCCGGGTCGTTGGAGGGCGTGACCTTCCAGGTGACAGGTAGGTCAGTGTTCGTGTTCAGGGTAACTTCGGCGTATTCGTCCATATGGACAGCCGCCGTGGTATTCAGGTCCAGAGTCAGGACCGGGAACACCTGAATGGCCTGGTCGTAGGTGAAGGTGCGACCAAGCTCGTCGGTCACGGTAGCCGTGAGGACATTGGCGCCAGGCTTGGTGAACTTCACGCTGCCGCCGTCATTGGTCAGGGCTCCATCCACGCCAGAAGCCAGCGGGGTAGGTTCCCCATCCACAGTCAGGGACCAGACGATCTGGTTCTCACGCAGATTTTCGGATGTCATCTTGACCACGACCGTCTCATCCGGGTGAGAGAACTCAGGCAGCTTGAAGGACAACTGGACTGTATTCCAAACCAGTATGTTGGTCCTGGCAAAGAATTCGCGTCCAAGCTCATCCGTCACAGAAGCGGAAATAAAATGGGTGCCAGGTTCGGTGAAGTTTAAGGTGCCGCCGTCATTTCCGAGCATATTGGGAACCTCCGCGCCCGTCTCCGATATCACGGACCACTTCACCGTCAGGCCGCCCAGGTCCGGTGCGTCCAGACCAATTGTCGCAGCCTGGTCGAAGTGGATGTTCTGAGGGGCATCGATGCTCAATGTGATGACCGGGTAGACCTTGAGTGAAACACTCTCTGTGTACTCACGGCCCAGTTCATCGGTCACGGTGGCGGTCAGCGTATAGTCGCCGTCGCCCATCTCGTCGAAATCAAGCTCGCCACCGTCATCGTTGAGCACTACTGGAACCTCGACTCCATCGCGCTCCAGTTTCCAGGAGACGCTTGCAGGGGCACCATTCCCAACTGTCAGGGTGATTTTGGCATCCTCATCCTCGTGGAGTCTGGTCACTTCGATAAGAGCATCTGCCGCATCTGGCTCATCAATCCGGTCTGCTGAGAGGGATAGATCCAGGTCTTCGATGACGCGGACCAAGACTTCCTCGGACTCATACTCGCGGCCAGCCTTGTCGCTGGTCTTGGCAATGAAGGAGTACTCGCCATTTTCAATGAAGCTGATCTCCGAGATGTTCGACAGGTCGAGCCCTTCATACACGGCCTCATCCTTCTTGACTTCCCAGGTGATGGCCTGGTCTTTGGTGGCATTCTTGGTATCCAGGCTCAGGTTCAGCTTTTCGTCCAGGTGGAGACCAGCCTTGTCAGCCGAAGCAGTGAGCTCGATGACGGGCAGAACCTCGACGGAAGCCTGTTCGGTGAACTCCCGGCCCAGCCGGTCGGTCACCGTTGCCTGAATATTGTAGACTCCAGGGATGTCGATCTGGATATTGCCACCGTCATCGTTCAGGTTCCCCCGATAGGTAACAACACCCTGCTCATTGGTCACTTCCCAGGAGACAGGGTAGGAATCATAACCAGCCATCTCTACAAGGAACGCCTGGTCGGTCCAGCCGTACTGAGCAACGATCAGGCTGGGATCCAGCAGGCCTTCGATGGTGATTGACTCCACATTAGAGATGAAGACGCGGCCAGAAGCGTCGGTAACCGACGCTTGTAGCTGGTACTGTCCAACAGTAGGGATCAGCAGCTCGCCGCCAGTAGCGCCAAGCTGACTGTTTGTCACAGAGCCCCAAACCAGCTCGCTGCCGTCCTGGGACAGTGTCCACTGGACGGGCAGGCCTGCATCGTTGGCGGTGACAGTGGCGGCCACATCAATGTGTGTCTCGCCGGGGTCAATGCTAATGTCCAGAGAGATGACCGGCAGGATGGTAATTGTCTGGGTCTCCTTATAGATCTTCCCGGCTGCATCCGTATAGGAGGCAGTCAGGGTATAGGTCCCAGTTTCGGGGAGGGCCAGAGAGCCGCCCTCATTGTTGAAGCCGTCCGGCATCTCATAGGGCTGATCGTCCTTCGTCATGCTCCAGCTGACATTCCCTCCCTCACCATTCTCGAACAGCAGTTTCACTGGAGTCGTCGAATCAGTGTGGGCATATTGGGGGAGGGAGAAACCAAGGTCGGCCACAGGGATGACCTTGACGGTCTGTTCGCAGGTATCCGTGTTGCTCCCGTTCTTGGCCACCCCCTTGAGAATATAGGTGCCAGACTCCAAGAATGACAGCTCGCCGCCATCCTTGGTGAAGCCAGGCAGCTCCTTGGCAGTCCCATTCAGGGTCAGAGACCATTCCACCGAGTCTGTGTTGGTCAGGGTCGTCTTTACAGTGGTGGTATCCCCGACATAGAGGATGCTGGGGAGGGTGAATTCAATGTCGGGTTGCTTCACAACGATGGGCCGGCTGCCGCCGCCTCCTCCGCCTCCTCCGGTAGGCCTGTTGGGGGTTGTGGGCTTCTTGTTCGTCCATATGACCTCATTGTTGGGGTTCATCGAACCAGGGTAGGTGACCTGGCAGTCCTTTTTGGAGATCTCAGTCGCCTTCTCATCGAAGATGACCTGTACATCTCCATCGTTTCGGGGCGTGACAACGCCCGCAATATCGGACTTGCCTTCCACATGGATCTTAGACCCACCCCAGACGACCAGGTTGCCCTTGACCGTCACATCCTCCAAGGTCAGCTCCTGCTCAGCAAGGCTGTTGGCGATGATGAGGTCGCCATTGAACACGGCATCGCGGATATCCACATCGCCGCGGACCAGTACAATGTCGTCGTACTCGCCCGTCAGAGTGCCCCGCTCATGGATATGACCGAAGATCCTGGCAAGGATCTGCGCCATCTGAGCACGGGTGATGTTGTCCTTGGGACCGAGCGCGCCGTTCGGATAACCGGCGACAAACTCCCTCTCTACCATACGGCAGATATCGGCGTAGGCCCAGGAACCGACGAGGCCGGCGTCCGAGAATTTGGACAAGTCCTCATCGTACTCCATCATCAGACAGAGTGCGCGGGCGATCACGACGATCGCCTGCTCGCGGGTAATGTGGTCGTTCGGCCGCATGATGTTGCCATCATAGCCAGCCAGGGTGCCCATCTGAACTGCTTGCGCAATGTAGTCGTAGTACCAGCTGCCCATCGCCACATCCGTGAATGCAGAGATGTCGGCGCCCTTGTAGGCGCCGTAAAGCCGGTCAATCATAGTTGCCATCTGTGCCCGGGTGAGAAAACCGTCTGGAGACATCGTGTCTTCACTGGTTCCCGTCATGACTCCATTTTCGACAGCCCAATCCAGGGCGTTATACGCCCAGTGGCCATCGACATCCTTAAAGTCTCTGATGTTGGCGGCGAGGGCGCCGATGGGAAGCGAGTTGACCATCAGCACCCCTGCAAGAAGCAAGGGCCCGCACCGTCTCAGTTTGGAATGGATCTCAAGGCTCATATATCAGTCCTCCTTAATCCTCCTTGTTTTGTATTTTTGCCTTTGATTTATACATTGCGGCTGGCATTCCTTTGGGCATGTTTAGATATTATGTACTATGCAATTTATCCATTGACACTACAAAATCCGGACAGTTTCATGCTAAGAGTATTCAAAATCCGTTACAAAGGGGCTCGCATGGAAACCCACTCTGTGAGAGGTGGGAGCAGGCAGCGACTTGTTTCGTTATCTAGGAGCTATGAGGTCTGTCCGCTTATGCTAGCTATAGAATAGGACGCGAAACAGTTTCGCCTAAAGTGAGACTGCTAGAGATAGCTGGCAGACGGGCCATATACGAAGAAACAGCATATTAGCAGTAAAGAAAACAACTATTCCAACATTTCCCTTTAGAAAAGACGAAAAATCCCAAGCCTAGAGTGGTTTGGGTAAGAGAGAGTTTTTGAAGTTGCCAGACAAGCCTCCTTCCAAGAATTTAATCGGCATCACGAAAAATGCAGCTTCTGGACTCTTGGAAGCTGATTCCTTTTGCCTGCACGGCAAAGTTCTATCATCTTTTTTAACGAAGAAATCTGGTGGGGCTGTTTGCTTTTCCAGATGGCATCGTTGTAGGCCGGCTCCTTTCGGAGCCTATCTATGGTTCGTGAGACCTGACGACAACAAAACGAAACGCCTTCCCCCGGAGGGAAGGCGTTTTTGATGGGGCTTAGTCCCTGAATTCTTCCTCGGGCAGATCCCCGTCGTCGGCGTCTGCGCCAACGGCGGCGAACTCATCGCCGAGGGTTCTCGACTCTTCCTCAAGAGTAGTTTTGACCGGTTCTTCTTTCTGGGGAACAGCCTGGCCTTCAGCCTGCTCCGCAGAGGCCTTCGAACCCTTACCACCCTTGGCGTTGGCAACCAGCCGATCGATGTCGTCCTTGTAGACGACAAGCTGGCTGGCGGCCAGGCCGAGGCCGATGAGGAAACCACCGTGAGAAGCCCCCCAGTAGTAGAGGGTTTCGAACACGATAGCTCCGCCCAGTACGGCCGCAAAGCCCAGAGTGCAGGAAATCAGAGTCCGCTTGATGAACTTCATCTTACGAATACTCTGCCCCATTCTTCGGACGATCTTTTTAATACCCTTGAACATTTGCAATTCCTCCTTCTGAATTTAGGCCCGCTCTCTCTCGGGCACCGGCTCGCTTTTCTCCTTATCAGATCCAGCGAGTCTCACGATATCTCCGTAATGCACGGCGGTCGAGACGACAGCCATGGAAATTACGAAGATGGGGACCCTCATCCCCACGAACCCCATCATGGCTTTCATGATTCCGGAAATAGCCCAGAGAACCACGAATGCGCCGATGACGGACGCGATTCCAGAGACAGACCGCTGAAGTCCGCCTCCGTTCTTGCCTCCCTTTCCTGTACAGATACCTATCAAAATAGCTGTAGGAATAACGCACCACAAAGTGTAGTTCGTCACTAGGGCGTACACAAATCCAAAGATTCCTGTTAACACCCCAACCAGGACATAGGTCAAGGCCGTGGAGATCGCTCCAATCACAAGGATTCGGAGCAGAATTGGCAGCTTGCGGATACTGCCATTGATGAGGGTAAGGCACGACATACAATTGCCTCCTTATGTATTTTTTTTGTCCCCATTGTGCATTTTGGCAAGCACGGCCTATATAATCACCCAAAGCGGATGGAATACACAATTCTATGCATACGCGCTGAAAACAATTCTAGCCAAAAACTGTCCCAAGAAGGAAAGATCGAGCAAATTGCTGTACCAAACAGTGAAGTACATCAGGCGGCTAACATAGAACGCAAGATAGCTCACGAGGCACGGAAAGGCTCCGTGAAGAGCCGAATGCAACAAGAACCCAGTGGCAAAAGGAGAAACCTTTTGCCACATTCTTTGGCTTAAAATACTTGTCCATGCACTTGCCTCAGATTTTATTTTTTTTGCACAAAAAGCCCCGAGAGCTTTCGCTCTCAGGGCTAATACAGGAATTCTGGCATACAGGTGAGGAATAGCTCACCCTAAACAGATTGTCCGCCGCTCACCCGTAGCTAAAGCAAGGGGCTTGTGGCTTTCGGAGAAAGTCATGTGGCGCGGCGACCTTGGTCACGATGAAGAGCCATGAGCAGCTGATTCTGCGCTTCCTCACAGGATTCGGCTGGCGGCAAATGGAACAGGTAGTCCAGTGCGTCGTTCCATCCACTCAGCGATTCGGTATCCGGCTTCATCCACATCACCGAATGCGAAATCCAGATCGGATCTTCCTTTGCCACAGTAGGGAGTTCCCCGACTTGGCAGCCAGTTTTGTACGCCAGGAAATCCAACAGAGACATTTCGATAACCATCGTATTCCAAGAGGAGAACAACATCTCCTCCAGACACCTCCCAAAAACATACTTGTTGCTGCGAACGACGGAGCAAAATATTTTTTGAACACCAACGCTTGTAGCAATGACACCCAGATGTCCCATCAGCACTATATCTTGGGCTTAACTGCTATCATATCACAAACCAGAATCATACAACACCGAAGATGCACAAACCTAGTTTGTGCCAAATTCCAGTTCCTGCCGCAAGCCAGGACCACACAGCAGGAAAGGAGAGGCTATATCCGGACACCCAGCTTATGCCATTTCCTAATCCGACTATGACCTGGTTATTCACAACAACAGACTTCTTAAAAGTTGGCTCAATACAGAAAATTCTGATCGTTGCTGGTGCCAGAGAAAAATCCTGCAAAAGAAGGGATGGAAAACATGAGTCGGCTCAAGATACTCTCCCGCGTAATAGTGCCGAAACCGCGGGAGTCGTAGGAGTTATCCCGGTTGTCGCCCATAACAAAATACTCACCCTCTGGAACAATAATCTCAGGCATATCCCGGTACATAGTATTGGCAGGGTCAGTGTTGAACACAACATAGGGCTCATCCAAAGCCTCATCGTTGACATAAACAACTCCATCGGCCAAAGATACGGTATCGCCGGGCAGACCAATGACTCGCTTCTCATAGTAGACTTTGCCGCCCGTCAAAATAGACGCCTGCTCGGTTGGATTCTCAGGGTTAAACAGCACAATGTCGCCTCGCTCAATGTCGGACACGACAGGACCGTAGAGGGCTAAGTCTCCGACAGACAGAGTGGGAACCATTGACGAAGACGCCGTATAGGCAAACTTGAAGTTGGGCCGCAAAATACCGAAGATGACAACAAGCAGCAGGGCAGTCGCTGCCATCATGGCATACCATAGCTTGGTCTGTGCTTTGTCCAGATCAGCCCAGGTGTACTTGTTTTCAATAACATCATTGCCTTGTTTGACAACGACAAACTCATTTATATCAACATTCTTTTTCATAGCCAATCTTTTCCCTCCTGTAGGTTTCGTCCTTTGGACTCTTTTTCCTTTCATGAAAATTTGGCCGTTTTGTACGACCGTCCTCCTTCCAATGTTGTCAAGAACAATCAGCGAAGCTGTAAAAGAAGAGAACGCATTGCGCGGGACGCAATAATAAACTGCAGGCTCATTGCAGCAAAAACAATCAGCATCGCATGGATGCCGAAGAAGATATGGGTCAGGAAAATGGCTGCAAGAAACCAGGCCTCCGCCCGGGGACGCAGGTCGGCGCCAAAAGCCTCGAAGATGATCGCCAAAAAGGGCACGCCATCTGCCTTGACGATAGAACGCTCAACATAGAAAATGAAGAGCCAAACAGCCAACATGCCAAAAGTAAGCTCCATGGTTTTATACCTCCTGTTAAGATGGGCCCTTTGCCTTGGGCCGCAAAGCAACTACAGTGAAGCTCATCTGCATAAATAGCCAAAAGGCCATGATAAGCATAGGAACAAAGCCATACATACAATGCATGGCAAACAAGATGGCCATCACGATGCCATCGAAAAGAATGGAAAGGTGCATGTGTTCTGACTGGAACAACAGGGAGATGAGCATCTTCCCATCTTCCATTGCTCCGAAGACATTGCAGCCGGCAAAGAATACCCAGCAAATGAAACCCAATACGCCGATCTCCATGGTTAAGCCTCCTTTACGAACGAACCGTATCTTGACGGCACAGATAATTTCTTGTCTTTCACTATTATTATATGCACTTCTCCGTTTTAATATTTCCGGAGGACTCACGGACCAAACATCGGCTCCGATAGGAGCCAGCCCGCGGAAGAGGCCACCTGTAAAAGCAACTCTTCATGCATTTTTCTCCGGTAAGAAAGATGCCATCATGGAACCGAACAAATCGGCCCAAAACAACAGCACAATCCGTAGGAATCGGCCATGCATATAATATGCAGACGATTTGCATAGAATAGAGATAAGAAAGGAGGCGTTTGGATTGAGTGACCTCAAATTCAGCTTGGATGCAGAAGATACATCCTTACTTGCCCAATATGCCATTGGGGCTTCCTTGAGCTCGGAAGTCCGTGTTGTCCGCAACATTTACCGGAACAACGAGAATGGTTACAGTATCTACGATGCAGAGGATACTAGCTACCGGCTGCTGAAGCTCAGCGGCTATTTCCCAACGCCCCTGCGCCTAGATGGGTACTACAGGGTCCGTGGGATCATCAAGAAAGGCAAATATGGCCGCACCCTGCAGGTGGATGACTACAAGAGTGCGTTGCCGGAGGATCAAGATTCGGTCATCACGGTCCTGCGCACTCTCCCTGGCCTGGATACCCGGGCGCCGGATATCTACCGAGCATTGGGACCTCAAGCTCTTGGACTAATCATGGACTCGCCCGAGATAGTCGCCAAGAAGATCCCGGGAGTCGGTGTAAGTACGGCCATCCGCTGGCAGCAGGCGCTGAAAGGTTTCCGGGAGGACGATGTGGTGCTGAAGACGCTTCAGGAATACCAGATCCCTGCCTCCGACGCCAGCCGGTTGTTGGAGAAATACCCGGATATCATCCAGCGGCTGAAGACGAGCCCCTACTTCTTGGCTGATGAGATCAATGGATTTGGCTTCCTCAAGTGTGATAAGATTGCCCTGGAGAATGGTTACCCGCCCGATGGCCTGGAGCGGTTGGAGCAGGCGATGCTCTATGTCTTGCAGCAAGACTGCTGGAGATATGGCAACTGCTATATGCAAAGCAAGCTGTTCTCTGAGCAGGTGAGCCGGTTGGTCGATATTGAACTGGACTATAAATCGGCTATGGCAATTGTCCGAGGTGAAGCAGAGCCACCGCCTGGCGTTGACAAGCAGGCGCTCGCCAATGCCTTGGCTTCCAGGCGAGTCCACGCGGGACACGGGTTCCGGTTTCCAGTGTCCAAAATCCCCAGCAGCGCCCTGAAGATGGCCCTAGGCGCCCTGCGTAGTTCCAGCCGTATCATTGTGGATGAGGATCGGGTCTACTTGGGGTATCTCCACCAGGCCGAGTCAATGACAGCCCGTTGCCTGCGAACGATGGCCGCATCTGAATATGGGAATTTCCCGGATGCGGAGGAGGTTCTGAATCAGGTTTGCGTAGCGGACGGCATCATTCTGGAGGAAAAACAGCGGGAAGCTGTTCTCCGGGCCTGCGCCCACCGGGGTGGAGTTCTGGTGCTGAATGGCCGCGCCGGCTGTGGTAAAACATTTGCCTTGAATATCATTATAAAAGTCCTGCGTGAGCTTTACAAGCGGCAAGGACTGTCTTTTGAGGCTCAGGTCATGGCTCCTACCGGACAGGCTGCACAGGTGGCCCACAAGGCCACAGGGTTGCCTACCAGTACCATCCACCGAGCCCTGCATATCGTTGTTGACAAAAACATGGAGACTGACACGCTGATCACCTGTGACTGTGTGGTTATCGACGAGTTCTCCATGGTCGGTATCAATTTGGCATCCATTTTACTCTCTTCTATTGCCGGCGGCACCAAGACGATTATTATGGGCGACTTCCACCAGCTGCCCAGTATTGACCCTGGCAATGTACTCAAGGACATCATTGAGTCGGGGACCATCCCAGTGGTCACCCTGAATGTGGTCAAGCGTCAAGGAGCTGGCTCCGGCGTCCTTTATAACGCCAACGCAATCCTGGATGGCAACCCCATCAAATCTATGAAGGTCAATGATAAGGGCGTCAAGGATAATGCTTATATTTTCAAGAGCGATGATCCGACGGCCGCCCGGAATGCCGTCGTCTCGATGGTAGCTGCCATGGGTAAACGCGGGTACCGCCTGCAGGACATCCAGGTTCTATGCCCACAGAAGCAGACTGATGTAGGTGTATATGCTCTGAACTATGCCCTGCAGGCCGCGTTCAACCCGCCAGCTGAAAGCAAGGTTGAAGTCTTCAGCCAACGGGTGACCATTCACGATGAGAATGGCGAGCTGAAGACAGTGAGCCTGATGCTCCGGGAGGGTGACAAGGTTGTCAACACCGCCAACAACTATGAGATGAAGTTCTTTACCTGGCAGAAGGGAGTTGGCTTTTCCGAAGACTTCAGCCGCAAGGGCATCGTGAACGGGGAGATGGGCCGGGTGGCTAAGATCATGAAGGTAAAGGACGGAAAGACAGTAAGGCAGCGAGTCTATGTGCAGGTATCCAGCGGCCAGTTTGTGATGTATGAGGATAACTGGGACGATCTGACGCTGGCCTATGCTATGACCATCCACAGGGCGCAGGGCAGCCAGTGGCCCATCGTCATTGCGCCTATCATGTCCTGCAACCGCACGATGCTCAACCGGCAGATCCTGTACACACTCTACACCCGTGCGCAGGACTCGACCGTGTTGTATGGAACACAGGGCTCTATCCAATATGCTATCGACAATACTCATTCGGCCAAGCGGAACACCTGGCTTCAGGAGCGGCTCCGCAGGGCTTGAACGAAAAATTGACCCCACCTCCGATGGATATACTCCGGGAGGTGGGGTTCTTCTTTTGCCGTTTTGGGACTGGTAGTCCGAGTCTTTTCTAACGGAAAAGAGGCGGAGATCCTTTCTCCTGCCAGAGGATGTAACACGGGCCGGCCTCCGTTCTGGGGCCTATGTCGGGTCCGTGAGACCTGCTTCGCCGGTGGCTACGATGGCGCCATCGTCCGGCGTCAGGGTCTCAGCGGGCGGAGTAACGATCTGCGGCAGGGGAGGGAGCGGCTCGATCGTATCCACGGGGGCACCCAGTTCCGGGAATCCCTTCTGGACGAGGTCGTTGAGCCGGACCATGATGGTGGCGGCCTGAGCGCGGTTCATCAGCATGTCGCCGGCAAAGGTGCCTAGCTCATCAGTGCCGACGAGCAGCCCGGCAACCTTAGCGGCCGCAACGGCGCCCTGGTACCGCCGAGGGATTGACTCCCAGTCAGCCGTACTGCTGGCGGCGGCGCTCAGGTTGGGGGAGATGTTGGCACCGGTTGCCCTCATGGCATTGGCCAAGATCTGTGCCATCTCATAGCGGGATACCGGCTGACTCACAACCTCCTGGCTGTTATGCTGCGTGCGGATGTCGACGCCCACATACAGGCCCAGATCATTAGCGACCGTGCAGGCAGCCTTGAACCAGGGGTCGCCTTCAGCAGTCTCCACCGCCTCCAGCTTCTCAGCAAAGAAGGCCCGGGTGAGCATCTGGGACAGGGCAGCGTAGGTGACATTGTCGGCAGGGCCAAACAGACCGCCGCCATAGCCGGCGATCCAGCCATTGGACGCAGCCTGAGAGATGTAGCTGTGTGCCCAGTGGGTCTCTGGGACATCGTCAAATACGGGGGTGGTGGCCGCCAAGGCCGGAGTCGAGCAGCTCAGGAGAGTCACAATGGATATGAGACCGGCAGCCAGGGTTCTGGTTAGAGCTTTCACTAGAATTCCTCCTTGTCGAAGATGGATTACTGAACTATTTATATTATATGCAGATTGAAACGAACATATTTGTAAGAAAAATAAAACACAAGCCCTGGGGCGAACCCAGGGCTTTCCCAACTGGCTGTTAAGCCTCGACCTTTTCGAATGTGGCCACCGTGGCCAGGAAATCAGCCGTACTGAGACGGCTCTTGGATGCCGCGATGAGAAGGGGGAGGCTCCCCTCCAGGTACAGTTCAACGCAGGTATCGATCCGCGCCTTTTGCTCTGCTGCCCTGTGGACATCCTTTAGCAAATTTTCGAGTGTCATGACAACGCCTCCTGTTTGGAATTCTTCTATTTATATTATACCAAAGCCTGGGACTGGCGGCAACTGGAGCTGGCAATTTTCGGCAAACCTTTCCGATGGTTGGCGAAGTCTGGTTTCGGTGATTGGTGGCGGCGTACCCGCATAGAATGGGTTACTTCTGATTTGCATACTATGTTCTTAGACCCCAATTGCGGAGATAAACAAATCAGAAGTACATGCAATTTAGAAAAGGAGGAAACATATGCGAGTCAAATTCAAGACTCAGCAGGAACCGGGGACCCACCTGCACATCTGCAGGAACGGCACCAACTGGACCCTGCAGAGTGCGGGCGGAACCATCGAACAGGTTGTATTCAACGACCGTGGCCTTGGCCTCGATAAGTACCGTGTCATCGTCCAGGAGGATGGGCGTTCAGCCATGGTGATCCGCTTTGCGGACCTCCACCGGCACAGCGACTACTCTCTGATGGACGGCATGACCACTGTACCTGAGATGGTCAAGCATACTGAGTATGCTGGCGCTCTGACCGACCATGGCAATATGTACGGGTTCCTGGAGCACTACAAGGCCATGAAGAAGGCCGGTAAAAAGCCGATCCTCGGCTTTGAGGCCTATCAGGAGAGCCTGACCGGCGATCTGGATGGGGCACACCTAATCCTGCTGGCCAAGAACTTCAGGGGGTATCAAAATCTGCTGAAGTTGACTTCCGAGGCGTTCGACCACTTCTACCGTAAGCCCCATGTGACATGGGCAATGCTGGAGAAGTACCATGAGGGCGTCATCGCAACCTCTGCGTGTCTGGGCGGCATCATCCCCCATGCACTGGAGGAGGGGCAGGACGACACTGCTGAGTATGCGCTCAAGCAGCTGCTCAAGATTTTCGGGGAGGATTTCTACCTGGAGATTCAGCGTCACGGCATCAGGGGCGAGTCTCTGGTTAACCAGAAACTCATTGCCCTGGGCGCGAAGTATGGCATCCCAGTGATTGCCACCACCGACGCCCACTATCCCACTAAAGAGGACAAGGCTGCCCACGAGATCGAACTGTGTGCCCAGACCAAGAAGACGATGGCCGAGCCACATTTCGCCTTTGAGGGAACCGGCTATCATCTGCACACCTCTGAGGAGATGGAAGAACTGTTCTCTGACATTCCAGAGGTACTGGATAATACCCTGAAATTGGCTGACAAATGTGATGTGGAGCTCAAGTTGGGGGATGTGAATCTGCCATACTACGAGATCCCTGCAGGGTTCTCCACGCCAATGGACTACTTCCGGCACCTGTGTGAGGAAGGCTTTCAGAATCGTTTCGCAGGAAAACCTCAACTGACCGACCCTGTGTACAAGGAGAGATTCGACTATGAAATGGCGATGATTGAGCAGATGGGCTTTGCCTCCTACTTCATCATTGTTTGGGACTTCATCAACTTCGCACGCAAAAACAATATCTATGTCGGGCCCGGCCGTGGCTCTGCCGCCGGCAGCTTGCTGGCGTACTGCATCGGCATCACCGACATGGATCCAATCCGGTTCAACCTGCTCTTCGAGCGGTTTCTGAACCCTGAGCGAGTTTCCTGGCCAGATATTGACACAGATATAGAGCATTCTGGCCGTGCCAAGGTTATCGACTACATCACGAAGAAGTATGGCGCCGAGAGTGTCTGCCGTATCGTGACTTTCGGGACTATGGCTGCAAAGATGGTGCTCAAGGATGTGGCCCGTGTTCTGGGCTACCCGACCGGTTGGGCTAACTCTTTGGCCAAGCTGGTACCGGATGACCCCAAAATGACGCTGGTCAAGGCTCTGGACAAGAACCCGGAATTGGCCGCGAGGGCCAAAAATGACCCAGATGTGGCAAGGGTAATGGAAGTTGCAATCAAGCTGGAAGGAAACAAGAGGCATGCATCTCAGCATGCTTGCGGTTTGGTCATCAGCCCAGGTAAGATCACAGACTACCTCCCAACCTCTCTGGAAAAGGATAAGGAAACCGGCGAGCGGAGTCTAACCGCCCAGGTCACCATGACTGAGGTGGAAGACCTGTCGCTTATCAAGATGGACCTGCTGGGACTGAAAAACCTGACAGCCATTCATGAGGTCATCGATACTGTTAAGAGGACTCGCAGCATCGACACTACTTATGAGGACTTGCCGCTGGATGACCGAGAAACCTACAAGATGCTTTCCAAGGGAATCACTGGTGGCGTGTTCCAGTTGGAAGGCGGCGGCATGACCAACAATGTTATCATCCCTATGTTTGATGATATCGACAGCCTGCCTGAGTCTCGGCTGCACGAGTGTTTCGAGCGACTTATCGCTGCTGTGGCACTCTACCGGCCCGGGCCCATGGACTATATCCCGAACTACCTGGAGGGGATGCGGGATACGACTTCTATCCACTATCTTGTGCCAGAATTGGAAGCCATTTTGCGACCCACCTATGGAGTCATTGTATATCAGGAACAGGTTATGCAGATTGTGCAGAAGCTGGCTGGTTACTCGCTCGGAAGAGCCGATGTGGTCCGCAAGGGCATGGCAAAGAAAAAGCGTAATATTCTGGATGCTGAAAAGCTCGTGTTTATCCATGGTAACAAAGAAGCCTATGAATCCGGCAAAGACAAAAACTATGCGCCTGGCTGTGTTGCCAACGGTATCCCTGAAGCGATTGCTGAGGAGATCTGGGCGCAAATGGATAAATTCGCCAGTTATGCTTTCAACAGATCCCATGCAGCTTGCTATGCCTGGCTGGCCAGCATCACGGCCTACATGTCCTGCCACTGGACAGCTGAGTTCTATTGTGCGATGATGAACGCCTTCGAGGATGTGGGCGACAAGGTAAAAGGCTACATGGCCCTGGCAGTCCGCCGCGGTATCAAGATTCTACCCCCGGACATCAACAAGTCTTCTGACCGCTGCATGGTTGAGGATGGCTGCATCCGGCTGGGGTTCCATAACCTGGCCTATCTGGATAAGTTCAGCCATCTGATTGCCAAGGAGAAGACCGACAAGGGCCAGTTCGAGGATTTCCAGGATTTCTATGAGCGGATGACCGACCTCGGTAAGAAACCCAGCAAGAATGTTCTGGAGTCCCTGATATTCTCCGGGGCCATGTCCAGCTTTGGGCTGAACCACCACCAGCTGGTGGAGATGATCCCGATGCTGGAGAAGGACTACAAGCAGAGCATTCCTGTCCGCCAGCTGGGCCAGATCACCCTCTTCTCTCCGGAGGAGATGAAGGTTAAGCCCCCTGAGGCGGCGGAGTACAGTGATCAGTTCCTCATGGAGAAAGAGAAGGAGGCCATCGGCTTCTATCTGACCCGGCACCCAGTCGATGAGTTCTTTGCCAGTGGCAAGGGCGAAGGCTGCATGCCGATCACTGAGCTGATCGCTGAAGAGCCTGACCGCTACAGTTCGATGCAGGTCTGTACTGTCGGCCTGATTCGCGGTCTGCGGACCGTGTACACTAAGGCCAAGAACGAGGAAATGTTTCTGTTCGCGGCTGAAGACCGGTTCAATGAGATTGGGTGCGTCCTGTTCCCCAGAAATGTTGCTGCCAACAAGCACCGGCTAATGAATGGATCTCTGGTCAAAATTGTCGGCGAGTATGTCGTCGATGAACAGCGTGGACCCCAGATCATCGTGCAGAGTGTGCTGGACGCCAACGGAACTTCGAGCACCGAGCTGCCAACAGTGACTGTAACCATTCGGAATAAGGGTGAGCAGGATGAGTTGATGAAGTTCGCTCGCGAAAACCCTGGGACTGTGGTCGTTCAGATTATGGCTGCGGGGAAACTGTACCGGACTGCCCGGTGCATTAAGCTGACCCCTGCGGCAATGGACTTCCTGCAGAGCCACTTTGTCAAGGTAGAAACCTGATCGCATATTGCTACAAGAGAGGAGCTGCCCAATGTTGGGCGGCTCTTCTTGTCTTTAGAGGCGAGGGGGGGGAGTCTTTCTTAACGAAGAAATGTAACACTGAGATTCCTCCTTTGCCAGGGCTATTGCCGCACCGGCTCCTATCGGAGCCCATGTGTGGTCCGTGAGACCTGCTGTCCACCTGGGCGGGTGAGTCTGCTGTTGCGCAAAACAGCAAACTCATGACTATGCCTGTCGACCGCTCCCGGACGCCGCCAGGTGGGGGAAACCCTCACGGACCAGATGCAGCGAGTCCATGTCCAAAAATCAGAAGATAGTTCTCCCCGACTCTTTCCTTCGTTAAAAAAGATTCGTCCATCCTCCAGCTTCGCTGGAAAAATGAAAATTCCCAATACTGCAGAACATCAAAATTTAAGAAAGATGCTATACAGAACATGGCCGGGATATAGCTGAAACCACTCCGGATAAAATGGCAATAGAATTAAAAACATCTGCATATTATATTGATGACGACCGGGGCATGGGCAAACCCGCATGACGCCAGAAGCTGAACTGGACAATAAATTTTGCAGTACCTGCATAATATTTGCTCATCCCCAAACCCCCGCATGTCTGCACACCCGGCCAACCCGGCGAATGGGCTGTAGGCATCAAACTAAAACAAGCAAGGAGTGAAACAAGCATGGGAAACATTAAAGGCCGGGTAGCAGCACTGCCGTTGGCGGCACTGATGCTCTTGACCGCGGTGGGGCCGGTCACGGCCTTCGCTGCGGATCAGGTCAAGCCCAACATCTCCGCGGCATCGTATTTGATCCCCACGGAGAGCACCCAGGCAATCGTCAATGGAGAGATGGTACTGGTTGAGACCTATAAAGTGCCTACCTCCATGGATCCCAATGAGCTCATCAAGGATCCGTTCGAACTCCGCGGTTACTTCTTTGAACTGAACTCAATCATCAAGGAGGACTTTGATGATGCTCAGACAAAGGATGTGACTAAGGAATACTCGGTAGCTGTCAACAGCGGAGAGTTGGCCGATAATATCGGCATGCTCCCTGAAACACTCAGCTACGATGAGGGCAACTGGACAGGCACTCTGTATCCGGTTCTCGGCTCTGTCAATATCCAGGTGACAGATACAGCGACCAGATCCAAGACCAGTTCCACTACCAAGACCTTTGACCTGGGGGAGTTCAACGATCCGACTGCCATCCCTGCCACATATAATGGGATGTCTCGGACCAGCTATGACATCCAGCCAAGCGGTTATATCGATGGTTCTTCAATCCCCTCCGGTTATACCGCAACCGCAACCTACGCCAAGAAGTCCTACTACAAGGTCGACACAGCCTGGAAGATGACGGCCACCTATTCCGGGGTTGCTACCTACGATGAGCTTACTCATTTCCAGTACACGCTGACTTACAAGGGCGATGAGATCCAGGATGGCCAGGCAATCGTGGACGGTGAGCTGATTACAGTTCCCAAGGGTTACGAGGTCGTGGATGGTCAGCTCGTGAAGACTGGCTTCGATTTCGGAAGTTTCTTCAGTAATGTCGGTATTGTGCTGCTGCTTCTGGTTCTGCTCGGCGGGGTGGTCACAGGCATCGTATTTGCCATCCTGACCGGTATCAAGCGTGGCATCTTCTACAGCCGCAAGATTGTGATCGAGTCCCAGGATGACAACTCTGGCGAGTATACCCTAATGCAGAAGGTCAGAGTTAATCCCAAGGCTCCGGCGATCACGCTGGATGTCCTGCGGGCCCCCTCTGCCCGACACTTCAAGTGCTCTATGTCCGGAGGTCTGGCTAAGAAGCTGCGCGGCACGATCATCAATGTATCCGCCGGCGACCAGGTGGTCGCCAAGCACCGCGTTGAACCCTTCAATGACAAGGAGCGGTATGTGTTCGCTGTCAGCCTGGAAGATGTAGATTCTGGGCCTATGGACACTTTCTCCCTCTGATTCTCTCACCGAACTAAAGTTCGGGAGCTTTCTGGCTACGATTCAGTGTTATCATTCTCCATGACAAGGAGGCCTGCAGCAGCGGGCCTCTTTCCTTTTTGCCAATAGAATTTTTCCGGCTTGCATAAAGTAGATATAACAACGACTGCAAAACGAATGGACAGGCGTTGGGATGTACGCATTGGGTGCCAATAAAATGTAGACGGTGTGCATATACTTGAAATAGCCGCAAAATGTCCTATATGCTCCTGGCGGAAGGCTGATTGCGGCACCGTGCCCACAGCCATTCCAAATTGCCCGTTTTCCCATGCGCGGGCGGCCTGTCAGGGGCACAGAATGTGGCAGGAGGCCTGTACGACTGTCGTGAGACAGCCAGTCCTGCTTGTGATAGGCCGCATGGCCTGTATTCCACAGGAGAGGGGAGGTGAAATAAAAATGAAGCGTTCTAAAATGGTAGCGTTCGCATTGGCGGCCGCCCTGTCGGTCTCGATGGCAGTTCCTGCTTTCGCAGCCGGGTATGAATTCTCCGGGCTCCAGCCTGGCGGCAACTTCTACCAAGTGACTGAGCATGGGCAGGCCAATGAGGCTAACTCTGGGACCATTATCGTTGGCGCCGACGGAACTATCGGTACGGATCCGACCGCCAAGCCCCGCATGACTCCTCTGAACGGGATCGAGACTCCTGTGGGTGAATATCCGGACTCCTGGGGTATGGCAACGGACATCAACATCGCCTACACCTCTGTGTTCCCGAACTTTTTCGCCCCGCCCAGCCAATGGTCCAACATCAATGGCCTGGTGATCCTGGATCCCTATGTGGTCAGCTCTGGAGCCCTGCCTACCGGCTATCAGATGGCCCTCGGCTCTCTGTACGGTGCGCCCGTCTTTATCGGGTACATGCCTTGAGTTCAACTAAGGATGAAACCGGCTGGGGGATGACGACCTCCCCGGTTAAGTCCGAATCACTCAGAAGTTTGCTGCTCAAAAAAGCTGAACGAAAACCCGCAAGTTTTATCAACGACAGAAGGAGGACTTTTTCAATGAAGAAACGCAATATCGCGTCCCTGCTGCTGTCGGCGGCCATTGCGAGCAGCATGGCTGTTCCTGCCTTTGCTCTGGAGTACAACTATGATGCGGTCGATTCCGGCCAACAGTTTTTCCAGGCGACTGAGGTAGGCACAGATGCCGCGGCAGATTCCGACCAGATCGTGGTCGGGTCTGATGGTACCATCGGCACCGATGAGGTGACCCTGCCCAACAGTACCCCGATGTCCGTCACACAGCTGCCTGTTGGAGACTTCCCTGACGGCTGGGGTATCGGCACTGATGTGGCCATCGCTCAGAACTCTGTGTTCCCCAACGCCCTGGCCCCCACTACCCAGTGGAGTGGCATCACTGGTTTCGTGGGCTATGATAACTTTGATATCAATTCTGGCGCTCTGCCCACTGGCTATCAGCAGATGATCGAGTCGTTGCCCACCCTGCCAGTGATGAATCCCATGTATGGGCTGCCTGGCGCGGTACCTGTCTACACGGGCGGCACCTATGGCTATTATGCCTACGGCAACTACCTGTACAACCCGCTGACGGGCGCCTACTATGGCTACGCCTCTGCTGCTACGGACATCACTCCGATGCCCAAGCTGAACAGCAAGACGACTGCCATCGGCAAGCTGAGTATCCCCTCTGTGGGTATGAACAAGTACATTTACGAGGGCACTGGCAAGACCCCTCTAAGCAAGGGCGTCGGACACTTCGGCTGCACTCCTGGCTGGGATGGCAACATTGGTCTGGCCGGCCACAACAGGAACAACAGCAACACTGCTGCGTTCCAGAAACTGAAGGATGTCAAACTGGGCGACCTGGTGTATTACACCACCGCCTATGGCACTCGCACCTATCAGGTGACCAGTATCGACGCCGTGTCCGTGAATGACACCTCTGGCCTGGCCCAGGATGGCAGCTATAAGCTGACCATGTACACCTGCAAGGCCAATCAGCCGGAGCTGAAGCTCAAGGTTGTTGCTCACCTGGTTGCCTGATTCAGCAGGCAGACCTGAAGAAGAGGAGCCCGTCATTGTGGCGGGCTCCTCTTTCTTTTGTATTTTGTAGGGAGAACAGGTCTTTTTTAACGAAGAAATTGGCAGAGGGTTGTTCTTTTGCCGAAGGCCGTTGTTCGGGCGGTTCCCTTACGGGAACCGATGTCGGGTCCGCGAGAACTCCGTTGTTTGGAACAACAGACAAAAGAAAGAGGCCCTGGCAAAATGCCAAGGCCTCATCCATGTGCGGGTTAGATTTTCCCGTTTTTGAAGTCGTCCGCAGCGGCGAGGAACTCGCTTTCAGGGAGCCCGCTCTTTGTAGTAGCAATCTCGCGGGGGATAATCCCGTCCAGATAGAGGCTAATCAGGGTCTTCAGCGTCCCCTTGATTTCGCCACGAGCCTCACCCCGAGCCTCGCCAATGGCCTCGGCCGCCGCCCGCTCATCATGAAGCAACATCTGCAGCGTCATATATCTCGCCTCCGTTTCGCTGTCCGATTTCTTTTCCTTGCATAGCTTGATGGCCGTTTTGGCCAGCTCTCCGGATACGGAGAGCTCGTCATTCTTGGTCCGGACATAGTCCAAAAACTCGATGATGTCCTTGCTGGCGCTCCCCGGAGTCTTGTACTTGGCGTTCAGGAACAGCGCATGGCTGCCGTCGTCGTACAGGATATCCGTGTCCTTGATCCTGCATTCGCGCTCGTACAGGGCAAAGCCCCTTCCCGTATGGGTCGTAGTCGCAAACGAAGATCACGAACGAGTTGGGGAGCGAGTCGTAGTCGGTTCCCTGCTCCAGGAAATGCCGGTCGATGCCGCTCTGGTAGTACCGAACACGACGCTCGATGCTCTTCTGGGAAGAACCCTGCATCTCGATGTTGTACCGGGTGCGGTTCTCGTCCTCCAGATCGACATCCAGCCGGATCCCATGAGCCAGGTACGCATCCGACAAGTCCTTCTCCTTGCTGATGTTAACGATCTTCGCAATGGGCCTTTGCAGCAGTGCCTCCAGGAACAGTTTGCAGAGACCCATATCCTGCATCACTTCCCCAAAAAGGAAGTTGTCCGCAAGGCCCAGTGCTTGCAGGGGTTTCCTTGTTTTTGTTGCCATCTGGTTTCCTCCTGTTTGATTATATTATACCCCAATGTCCGGCTATCCTGCAAGATGGTTCCGGCCTTTTTGTTGCCTCCTGAAGATTGTTTTTCCCAAATTGGAGTACATATCGTTATATGCGAGGACTGCCTGTTCCATTCCTGGGCAACGACTGGCAAACCCAGAACAAGCAAATCGTTTAGGGGCACACGACAGTTCTTCGAACCGTCGCAACAGCAAGCCTTAGCAGGCCTCACGGACCAAACATCGGTTCTGGAACAGAACTGGCCCGCGGCAAAGCTCTTGGCAAAGGAAATCCTCTCTGCCACATTTCTTCGTTAATAAAGACCAGCGGCCACCCAGAAACAAAGCTCCAGGTGGCCGCCAGCGTAATCAATCAGAACTCATCATCGTCATCAGAACCATAGTAGCCATTCCGCCCGCTATAAACATATCCGTACATGGCTCGGCGTTCCTTCTCCCGCTCCCGGTGCTGCTTCTGGTAGCAGCTATTGCAAATCGAATATGGGGAGTTCAGGGGGATGGGCCCGCCGCACTGACGGCAGCTGGCTCCGCGGCTCTTCAGGTCGTGGATGAGTAGATAGTTGATCTCCTCAGCTACCAATTCCTTCTCTTTCGCCAGCCATTCTTTATCCCAGGTCAGTCCAAAGTTCTTAGAAAATGAGTAGTAGAGGTCCAGGCTCTTATAGAAGAGCTCCAAGTCGCCCAACCGGTTGCCATCGCGGTTAGGCTTATCCATGGCGGAAGCTCCTCCTGCGCAGGCCCGGCAGTAGATGCCAAACAACGCCAGCAGGTCGGCATCCTTTTCATCGAAGGGGATACTGGCAGCCCGCAGCAGATCCTCCTTGGAGAACTCCAAATGGAGAGTGTTCAGGATATAGTTAATGATGGTGATGTACCGGGTGATGTCCATGCGGTAATAAGGCTTCTTCACTGGCATTTGGTTCCAGACTTTCAGTACATCAATGATGGGCCGGTCGACCTTGAGTACCAAGTCAGAAAAGCCAAGGGCTGCCTCTTTGACATTGCTCGGAACTGTCTCCAGCATCTTGCCCAGGTCATATTCACAGTCAGGCCCAGCTGCAGCAAAGCCCTTGTCATAGATGCCAAACCGGCCAGCCCGGCCAGCAATCTGACGCACCTCGCCGGGCTTCAGAGGCCGCATCTCAATGCCGTCGTACTTCTCATCCTGGGTGAACACGATCCGACGGATAGGTAGGTTAAGACCCATACCAATGGCGTCAGTGGCCACCAGGGCCATCGTGTCGCCATCCAGAAACATCTGCATCTGGCGGCGGCGGGTGGCATAGGGAAGGTTACCATAGATGATGGAGGTGGGTATACCATTATGTCGGAGTTCGTCGGCAAGCTGCAAGACCCGCTTCTTGGAGAATGCCACGAATGCGTCACCTTTCTGAACCTGAGTAATCTTCACGGGCCGGTCCTTCCAGATAAGGGGCACCTTGCGCTCATGCTGGACTACCGTGTAGGGCTCGCCCAGGTCCTTGATAAGCCGCTCCAGGATATGCAAACCCTCAGGGGCCACACACAGGTGGATTTCGGTTGCCTGAACGCCAAGAATGGCCCGTGTCCATGCATAGCCGCGATCCCGGTCATCGATGAGCTGACACTCGTCGATGACGGCTACATCATAGCGGCGGTTGATATCCAGTTTTTCTACCGTGCTGGAGATATGAGTGGCGCCCGGGCGGATATCCTCCTCCTCCCCGGTGAGCATGGAGCAGATAACGCCATCATCCAGCATCCGCTCCTGCACCTCCAGGGCCAGGAGTCGGAGAGGGGCCAGGTAAACGCCCGTAGCCGCCTCCTTGAGCCGCTGGAGGCTCTGGTAGGTCTTGCCGGTATTGGTGCCACCTACATGGATCTCAAACCGGCGTTCCATCTGCCGGGCCGCAGGGTACTCGTCCTTGGGATCCACCACGATGAGTTTCTGCAGATCGCGGGTAATGGCGGCTGGGACATAGTAGGTCAGATAGCAGGTGTACAGGCCTTCATTGACCGGGTAGTTGTTGCGGATCGACTTGAACGAGAAGATGTCGGCCGTTGGTTCTGTAATGCCAGCGTCTACCAGCTGGGATTGATACTCGACTCGGGCCAGCGCGTCAAGGGTGGCAATGTAGCTCTCCACATCGAAGGAGGAATTCTCCTTTTCGATGGCAGACCAGGCAGACTGTCCGACCTTGCGCCACTTCTTTGCCCGCGAGACAGTGGAGGACGCTTCCTTGGCCGATTTCTTGGAGGCAATGCCCTGCAGCTTCTGTATGATGTCGCAGCCACGGATGACCTCATACATGCTGTTCTTGGCCGGCTGAGCGGCCAGGAGGGCCGCTATGAAGAGGTTGTGCCAGGCCGCGGCAATTGGCTTGATCTCAGGAGCAATTGCGGCAGCCTCAAAGGCTGGCTGCAGGATGTCGGCCAGCCTCTTTGCCAACTCAGCTCGGCGCTCGGCCGGGATGTCACGCAGATGAGCCTTGGACTGCTTGTCTGCCGCCTCGTTGATGAGATACTCCACGAATTTAGGGTTCGACTCCAGGGCGGCAGCAACATCAGAAGCCCGGTAATAGACATCATTGTTCCTTTTGGCCATGCAAACAGGGAGTACATCAATCATGGCGTTGGTCCACCCAAGACTCCGCAGTTCTTTCCTTGTGTATTTGGCGCCAGCCTTCTTGAGCGGAATACCATAGTTCTTCTCAGTTTTAGGACTCAATCAGAATCCCCCCCTTTCACTGCTATTATATGCAGTTGCGCCGGTTCGCATTTCCCATGTGGAACGACGGCAATGCGGATCGATGAGCTTGCATATAATCACTTGGAAAAACAATTAGCATTCTAAGGAGGATGTTTCCATGGGTTATTGTACAACCATTAAGAGGAAAATTCCAGCAATATTGGTGGTTATTGGCACATTGTTAGGGACTGCCGTCCCAGCATTCGCAGTCGGACCATTCCAGGATGTATCACCCGGTTCCAGCTATACCGAAGCCATCCGCTACGCCTATGACAATAGGATCACCATTGGCACCAGTGCGGACACCTTCTCCCCGGATCGGCTCATCACCAACGGGGAAATGTCCATGATGTTCTGTCGGGCTTTCTTCACGGACAAGGAATGGCCAATGGAAGAGGCGATCTCCGAGATAATGCGCAGGCGGGATGGGGTTGTCATGCAACCGAACCTGCATATGGACAGTCGGGTAACGCGGGGCTGGGCGTACAAGACGCTGTTTGCCTGTGCCGGTATTCCTGCATACAGGCCAGAACTGTACAGAATCGACAGCGATGTGGATGACGCGATATTTGCCGCTGCGAATCTGGGCCTTTGCGATATGACGGCAGATCCATGGGAATATGTCACCAGGGCGGAAGTTGTCCAGATGCTGTACTTGATGGGCACAGGACAGACCAACCCAGTCGTTCCACCACCCATTCTGGAGGAGATCAATATCTCCATCGAAGACACCTATGCAGTCTCCAGCGGACAGTTCCTGCAGGAAGTGGAGAAGGTCCCAAAGAGCATCCTAGAGCAGTTCAGCAAGGAAGACTGGTCCCTTGTTGTTGGCAACAAGGAACTTGCCGTTTGGAACTACAAGAACGGAATGTCTGCCAGCGGGTTAACTATATTCGGTGAGAAGACCCTGTTCGTGGCCAACGCTGGCAGCACAATCCATGAGTTCGGGCATTTCCTCCACCATCATGTTCAGGTGCCGGAGATGGTGAAACAGCTATATGAAAAGGAAGCAACGCAGGCAGAGGTCCTTCTGGGGGAGTACGCAATGACGAACGATAATGAATACTTTGCTGAGGTTTTTGAGTACTGGATTGCGTCCAATGGAGATGAGGGACGGTTGTCTAGGCTGCAGGCGGCAGCGCCCGGTACCTACGCCTACTTCGCCAAGCTGGAAGCGAATAATTGGGATATGCCCTAACTCTCGCGCAAAACCAGCCCGGAAGGGCTGGTTTCTTTTTCGCCGCCAATAACAACAGAGCAGCTTGCATACAATATTTACAAAAGGTAGCCGCAGATATGAAAGGATGATTTTTATGGCAAATTCGGCTTCTCCATTCTATAACGAGGGGGCCAAGCTGTTTAAGTGGAACTGGGGCGGATTTCTTGACCCTCTGGGATTTGGTTTTGCGCATAAAGCATACAAAACCTTCCTGTTTGCCCTGCCTTGTCTGGCTCCCATTATGCTAGGCGTCCTTACGGCGACCGGAGTTTTGAAGTCTATTATCCCAGCATTGGCCACTCTGCCGTTGCTCCTGGTATGGAATATCGGCTGCGGAGCAATGGGGGAGAAACTGGCGTGGCCCGTTGGGTTGTATGAGGATGGAGTGGCATTCCGCTCCTCCATGGATACCTGGAACCGGGCTGGCAAACTGCATTTTGTCCTGCGCATGAGTGTTGTGATCCTAATTGCAGCCGCCGTGACTTTGGGGCGGATGTTCTTCTGGCTTGAGATCCAGGATTTCTTTGTGACAGTCGTTCCGGGGTTTCCCATCTAACAGTGAAACGGCAGGGGAGAGCCAGCCTTTTTTAATGAAGAAAAGAGGCGGGGGAATTTGTCTTTGACGGATGCTCTTGCCGAAGCCGGTTCCCTCATCGGGAACCTATGCCGGGTCCGTGAGGTTGCGGCCATGGCATATGGCACAAGCCGTTGTCCCGCGCATGGCTCATGCGATTTTGCAACTATCCAATCAGAGAAGGAGGGAGCGGGACACCCCTGCGTCGGGTATCCTGAAATTAAATGCAGTCCATTGTTTGCACAAACAAGAAACTCATCTCGTTGTTGTGTACAACGATTATATTGGCGATTGGCCTGGTAGCGCCTGTCCATGCCGCTGACGCCCCAGCCGGCAATCCTCCGAAGGTCGTAGAGGCGATCGTGATTCCGCCCGTGACGCCCTTTAAGGATGTGCCAAACGATGCTCCATATGTCCATGCGGTCCAGTACCTCTATGAGGCCGGCATCAGCTGCGGCACGAGTACGGAGACATTCTCTCCGGGCCGGGCAGTCTCACTGGCGGAGATGGCTACCATGTTGTGCCGGGCCTACTATCCGGCCATGCAGATGACCATGGACCAGGCGGCAGCTCTCCTGGCGCCGGGCACGCCCCGGGACAGCCAGGTCTCCTGGGAGTCGGCTATCAGCATGTTGTCTACCTGCCGCGGCGAACAGGTCGATGTTGCCGCACTGAATCAGGCGGCCATTGTGCTGGCTTTGCCGGGCATCCCGGCTGATCGGACTGCGGCAATGACCCGCTCGGGTGCGGCCATCCTGCTGCACCTGGCCAACTCAGCTGAGCTGCAGGGCTGGTTGAATATCAGCATCGAGGCCGACTACCTGAAGACCACGCCTGACTACCTGAGGCTGGCGGATCAACTGCCGATACAGGTGCAGGAGCGGTTCCAGGATGAAGGTTGGAGCACTATTATCGGGAACGACCGGACCACTGCATGGGGGCTTGAACATGGGGGCGCCATTGGCGGACTCACCGTCTATACGGATAAGTCCCTGTTCGTTGCCCACAGGACCTGTTTCTTCCATGAGTACGGGCACTTTCTGTTCTTCGAACTGGGGTGGCCGGAGGATTCTTTCGAGCAGATCTTCCTGGAAGAGTCCAACAACTTAAAGGAGATCCTTGGCGACCATGCCATGTCAGGATACACCGAGTATTTTGCAGAGTTCTTCGAACACTACCTGGATGGGAAGAAGGCACCGGAGGATATGGCAAAGCTGAAGGCAGCCGCTCCCAAGACCTGGAACTATTTCGCCAGCCTGGAGGCCAACAACTGGGGCCTGGCGGAGCCGGCCCTGGAGGCCAACTGATATATGGAAGCCCAGCCATTGCGGCTGGGTTTTTCTTTTGCCGAACGCCCCCACTCCTGCATACTGTGACCACTTATCTTTCCTCACGCGGTCATAAACCATACTGAACCCCGCCGAACTCCATTGTAAAACCATACAGTCGCCGTAATGCACTCGTCAAAAACCGTGTATTCTAATGCCTGTCTCCAAATTACTTCCATATTGTCTGTTCTCGATGTTCTTTTCAGTTTTTGTGAGCCGGACTATTATTGGGGATGTTGCCGACATCAAGATATTGACCCAGAGATATGCGCTCTTCTGGTTATCGGGGAGAATGATGACGCCGAGGAATGCCGTAGATGGTCGATGGCATTAGGATGCCGGCGATAGTTAAACTCTCATTGAAAGTCTGAGACGAGAACTTTCCATCATTCAGGATACCGGCGAAGGTGGAAGCCCTGGCGCATTGGGACGAGGGAGACGCCAGCCTGCCTGGGAATGCCTGGGGAAATACACAAGCCTGGTGGGAATCTCCCGGGAACGGCTGTTTTCGCCAACCATTGCGGTCGTTTCGAGCCTGGGAATGCCGGCAAAAGACGAATGCATCTTTCAGGACGCCGGGGCGGAACGATGGAACCTGGGGACAACGCCGCGGAGAAACTCACAAAGAACCACTCCCGGCCAACGCAGCACAGTTCCAACCCATTCACATACAACCTGCCCCCAGTCTCCGACCAATCCATCTAACCTTTCTGCCTAGTCTCCGGCCTATGCACCCTGTCTCCAACCAATCCGTCTACAGCCCTGCCGCCGACCCATCCGCCTTCCACCTGCTGCTCCATCGCCGCCCCCCACGCCCACCTCTGCGGCCCAGTCTCCGACCAACGCCCGTACTTCCATGCCGCATCCGCATATTATCTGCATATTATCCCCGCATCCGCATATTATCCGCTTATTATTCGAGTATTGCCCGCATATTAAATACATATTATGTCGGGGCGGATAGATATTATATGCATATTATTCGCGTATTGTTTCGCATATTATCTGCATATTATTTGGTCCGCCGCGGGCTTAGCCGCCTGGTTAGCCGGCATGGCTTGGCCTGCTGGAGGGTTTGCATATCATATGGCCAGAGAGGAGGGATTTGGCATTCTCAGCGTGCAGGAAAGCTAATTGGGAGTCCGCATTGGGCTTAGCCGCCGGATTTGGGTCTCGATAGGGACCGGCCCGTGGGAGGGACTCGGGCAAGGAAGAATCTCCCGCCGCTTTTCTTCGTTAAAAAGACCCGTCTCTCAGCAAAATATAAAAATGAAAAACTGCATATAATATATATGTAGAAGTTCTCCGCACCGTGGGAGACTTAAAACCAAACCAAGGAGGACATAGACATGAAGTATTCAGATCTGAGAAAGATGGACACGATGGAAGCCCTGGCGCTGCTGGCCAGGAAACTGGAGGAGAACTCAGAGTGCATCACCCCCATAGCGGCGATGACGGACGACCAGGAGATGGACAAGGCACTGGAGCGGCTGACCCTGGTGAACCTGGCGGAGGCGTTTGGACTGACGGTGCTCCAGGCTGAGTTGGAACGCACGGGTCGTGACGAGCAGATGAGCGAGCTGGCAGAGGCGGCCATGGCAGTCCTGGATGCCGCCTACGATCTGTCGGATGACATCGGGGAGCTTGAGGGCGACCTGTTCGCCGAGGCCATGGAACTGGTGGACGAGGACGACGAATCTGACTTCGATGATGACGAGGACTTCGATGACGGCTTCGAGGATGATGATTTCGATGACGACGAGGAAAATGTCGAGATGACGGATGCCGAGGTGGAGGCCATGCAGGCTGTGGGCAAGGCTCTGGCTGAGGGTGGTCTTCTGACGCCTGGTGAACAGCTGTACATCGTCCATGGCGATACGATCATTGACGGCGACCTGGAGGCTGGCCAGCGGCTGATCGCCTATGACGCTCCGGTGGGCGAGCTGGTAACGGCCCTGCGCGACGCTATGTTGGAGGCCGGTCACATTGGCGAGGGCCAGGATATCTTTCTGGTGGCCGGGGCTGCCGAGGATGAACCTGGCATCGAGATTGTAAATCTGGAGGACCTGGAGGGCGATGACGCCGAGATGGCCAACGCGCTGATCGGGTATCTGAAGGCCATTGGTGAGATTGAGAGTTCCAGTGACTGCATGATCGGCGTAGGGGTGGATGATTTCGGCAGTATGGAGGACAGCTCTGCTATTGCCATTGTCCGCGGCAAGGACGGTAGGTACATTATGGTCGTGGCTTGACGGCTTGGACCCGGGCTTCGGCCCGGGTCTTTCTCTTTGTTGCGCGAAACAGTTTCGTTAGAAAAAAAGAGGACAGAACATGAAATATTCGGAATTGGGCTATTCCAACTTAGTGGTGGTTTCCACCACCGAGTAGAATAGCGCGAAGCGTGATGCGAGCTGCACTCCGGGGTTTCACTCCACGCAGACCGCTACGCTAGGTCTGCAGCTCCGGACCATGCCTGGCTGCATCCAGCTTAGGGGTGAGGGCTTCGGCCCCAAATGACTGCCGCCCTCTGGGCGGTATGAGTAACACTACTTTTCTTTAGAAGGGAGGTCAGGACATGTCCATCATCTATGTACAGGACCGCCATGGGAAACCGCTGGCGCCCACCACGAGGGGCGGCCATGTCCGCCGCCTCCTGGACAGCAAGCAGGCCCGTGTGGTCTGCGGCAACCCATTCACCATCCGGCTGATGTACGGGGTGGACCCCTGCACGCAGGGGTTCATCCTCGGCATCGACCCGGGCCGCACCAACATCGGGGTCACTGTAGCGGCCGCCGATGGAACCTGCGTGTTCTCCGCAAAGGCGGAGACCAACAACAAGGATGTGCCAAAGCGCATGAAGGAGCGCAAGGCCCACCGCCAGGCCAGCCGGCAGGGCGAGCGGAAACGCCGCCAGCGTCGGGCCAGGAAAAATGGGACCTGCTTCGGTGAGCGCAAGCGTATCCTGCCCGGCTGCAAAGAGCCGATCACCAACCACTACATCACGAACACGGAGGCCCGGTTCATGAACCGGGCCCGGACTAAAGGGTGGCTGACGCCCACGGCAAACCAGCTGCTGCAGAGTACTATCAGTCTGGTACGCAAGGTCTGCAAGTTCTTGCCCGTCACCGATGTGGTACTGGAGCTCAACGAATTTGCCTTCATGGCAATGGACGACCCAGGCATCCAGCGGTGGGAATATCAGAAAGGCCCGCTGTATGGCTATGGCAGTGTGGAGGCGGCGGTATATACCCAGCAGGACGGACACTGCATCTTCTGCGAGCAGGCGATCGCCCACTGCCATCATGTCATCCCTGCCAGCAAGGGCGGCAGCGACACCCTGGAAAACCGGGCCGGCCTCTGCGGGGGTCATCACGACCTGGTCCATAAGGAGCAGTCCTGGACAGACAAGCTGGCAGAGCTCAAGGCCGGCATGAATAAACGCTATGCAGCCCTCAGCGTCGTGAACCAGATTATCCCGCGTCTTGCGGATGAGCTGGGGAAGATGTTCCCGGGCCACGCCTTTGCCACCAACGGATGGAGCACCAAGCAGTTCCGGGATGCACATGGGATACCCAAGGACCACAACACGGATGCCGACTGCATTGCCTGCTCCATTCTGGAGAATCCGACCATTAAGCTGCCGGAGAAGGTGTACGAACTGCGCAAGTTCCGGCGGCACGACCGAGCTCAGATATCCCGTATGGAGGACCGCAACTACTACCTGCCCGGAGCAGACCCGAAAACCGGCAAGCCCAAAAAGGTCCTGGCCGCCAAGAACCGGCATAAACGCACCGAGCAAAAGACCGACAGCCTGGAGGAATTCCGGGCAGCTCATCCCAATGATGTGGGGCGGCTGATGGTTGCTCGTGGCGGACCTAAGCATAAGGACCCCAACCGCGTTCTCCCGGGAGCTATCTTCCAGGTGGAGACCAGCTCTGGGAATGTTGAGCAGCTGGTGCTCCAGGGAAGTCATGGGCGGGACAAAAATGGCCAGCCGCTATATATGGAGTTTGTCGGCCAGGGTAATTTCCGTCCAAACAGGTGCAAGTATGTTGCCCGAGGTAGAGGTTGGCAATTTGTCTAATCGCAGATGTACAACCACAAAATTGGAAGAGCCGAAATTTTAAGGAGGACCGAACATGAAATATTCAGAGCTGGAGAAAATGGACCACATGGAGGCACTGCTGATGCTGTACCGGAAGATCCGGGAGGTCCGGCCCACGGCTGACGCCATGTCGTGTCTGGTGGTCGATCCGGATATGGACCAGGAGATGGCAAATGTTTCTCTGGCGTTCATGGCAGAAACCTTTGCGATGTAGGTGATGCAAGAGGAGCTGGATGAGACGCCCGTGGATGAGGAGCTTGGCAAACTGTACGAGATTGCCAAGTATGTCCGCGAGGAGGCGGTAGGGCTGCTCGGCTCCTGCTTTATGCTGCAGCGGCAGTTGGCGCCGGATGCCCATGAGATGCTGGAGACGGAGGACAACGGCCGTCTCACCGACAGGGAAGCAGTCCTCATGGAGGACCTCTGCAAGGCTGTGGTGGATGCCGGGTTTATGGATCCGGAGAAGGAGCGGCTGTTTGCAGCCATCTGCGATGAGGGAACGGACCGGCTGACCCCGGTGGGGCGGCACATCATTGATCCGGAAGATGAGGGCTCCGAGCTGGTTTTCGCCCATCTGGAATGCCTGGAGTCTCTCATGCAGCAGTATAAGCACATCGGGAAAACCCAGTACCTGGTGCTGTCGGTGGGATCCAAGGAGGACGAAGACATCGAAGGCGAGGACCTGCCGCTGGTATTCGAAAGAAGTTTCTTCCCGGATGAAGGCGGCTGTGGGAGCTGTACTGGCGAGGATTGTCTCCGGATCGGGGTGGGCGACGGGTGCCATTGGAAACGGGATGATGTGCTGTTTGCGGAGAACATGGAGCCGGGGGACATGAGCGATGCGAAGGTGATGCTGATGATTCTGCGGATGATGGACGGCATCGTGGATGGACGGAAGCTGTTCGAGGAAGGGGACAAGCTGCTGGTGGGATACAGCAAGGATTTTGCCGGGGCAGGCAAAAAGACGGTGATCAACTTCTGCGGGCAGAGCGGTAATGGGATCACGATTTTGAAGTAGGCGGGAGATGGGACCCGGGCTTTAGCCCGGGTCTTTTCTTTTGTTGGCTTTCTCTGGGAGTATTGGCATGAGGGGTGCTATTTCCTATATGGGCTATATGGCATTTTTGCGCTGACGAGTGCGGGAATTTGGAGGGTCTTCTTATAGTGGCTTCTCTAGGGATACTCTCCTATATGGGGATGTGGTTCTTCTTGCGACGGGTGCTGGTTGTACTGTTCTTTTGGGATATGAGTCGTTGTGGTGCGTGTAGCGCGGGTGTATAAGTTTTCTTAATAGGGCAGCCTGTCTTTCTGGATATATAGGAGGTTCTTCTGTTATATGGGGATTTCCTTTATTACCGAAGAAATTTGGCGGGGGGGTCTTTTTGCCGGGAGGCTGTCACCGCGGTCCGGTTCCGTTCCGGAACCGATGCCGGGTCCGTGAGATAGCCGTTCTCATCGGACTTGGCGGGGGAAGCCGCATCATCTTCCGGCGCGAGCGGCTCGCATCGCCTGCAATGTCTGCCGCCCGACCGGACATGCCATGTCCGATTCTCCATCGTAGAGAAAAACGATTTGCTCCGCGGAGTCCTCACGGACCCGACTTCGGTCCCGGCAGTGACCGGCTCCGGCAAGGACCTCTGGCAAATGAAACTCTCCCTGCCTCTTTTCTTCGTTAAAAAGACGCGTTTTCCGCACCCGTCCCGCATGGGCCCCTCAGAATAGCATCTTCCGTCCCCGCATAGGATAGCTTCAGAAAACCAATTTAGGAGATAGCAAAAATAGGAGGTACTCATATATGTCCATAGAGAGTATTCCAGAAGTTCCCAGCTTTAGCCGTGGGGGAGATTCACCGTAGACCGCAACAGGTTCGAATTATATCAGGTTGCGGAGACTGCGGAGAATTAGAAAATAGGAGGGATTTTGTTTGGCAAGCATTATTAAGTTCGGATCGCTCGTGATGAACGGCGAGGTTTGTCCATTCCCGACCCTGCGGGACGGCAAAGATTTCTGGCTGGGCGATACGGCCGAGAAGCATCAGATCCACTGGCTGGTAGTGGACAACAAATTAGTCTGCTGCTGGAACCTCATTACGAGGCTGAGCTGGGAGGAGCTGGAGGCAGGGCGCTGGGCATCCGGGAAACCTGTTTTCCTGGATGGGTTCTCGTTCGGCTGCCGGCTCCTTCAGCAGTCTGACGACGGCAGCTACGAATGGGACAGAGCGATGGAGGCTTGCGGCGGCGACAACGCTGCGTTCCATTGGCGAAACTGCCCCAGTTGGACCCGGGAGAAGCGACCTGACGAGAGCTGGGCAGGTCTTGCCTGCGGCGGAGAAAAGAGCGTGGAGCCGTACATCACCGCTGGCTGGAGGCCGGTATTGGTCCCCTTAGGACAGGATTCTCCCCATGATGAGTTTCTCCCTGGATGGGACCTGCTCGTTTGGGGCAGCAACTTTGTCCTGGATGGCGTCCTACAGGAGCAGACTCAGTACGACATATTACTGCGCATGAGGCGGGAGGTTTTTCTCCCGGAAAGTCCTGCGTACAGGCTGTTCGATGACAATTTTGTAGCGGTGGATCCGGCGCAGGTAAAGTTCGTGCAGGTCGCCCGCCAGAAAGCGGGGTGAGGGTAATGGCAACGCTGTTGTTGGGGGCACTCGTGCAAGATGGGAAGCGGAATCAGTTCCCGACAGCCTATTCTGGCGGCAAATTTGGATTAGCCGATGCGGACGGTACGCAGCCGATTCCCTGGCTGGTTTCCGGCGGCACGCTCTTTTGCTGCCACAATCTTCTCACGGGCATTAGCTGGAAGGCGCTGTCTCAGGACTCCAAGGTCTTTGGCTGCAAAGCAGAAATCGAGGGGTTCAAGTTCCTCTGCCGCATTCCTTACCCGGGCACGACGCCAGGCGGAGAGTGGGATGCGGCCGTGGATCTGGCGCAGGGAGATGACCGGATACTCCATTGGAAGAACTACCGGTCCTGGTGCCAGAGTGCCGGGATGGATAGCGTCACACGCGTTGTCCGCGGCGGCGGCGCAGCTAAGGAGTGGCAGTCGTACCCGGAAAATGGGTACGCCGGGTGGCGTCCAATTTTGGAGCCAAAGGGGGTACCGATCCCTGAGTCTGGGCTCCGGCTGCAGGCTGGGTATGAGCTTCTGGTCTGGGGAACCGACTGCGTGCTGCGCGGCAAGATACTGGATCAGAGCGACTACGACCTGGTACTGCAGTCCTCCGGCACCTGGTTTGCGGATGATGCCGGTTCTCTGTTCCGGCCTCTGGAGAAAAAACTCCGGACGATCATTGTGGACAAATCCCAGGTACGGATGGTGCAGATCGGAAGGTTTATCGGGTCCTGAGCATAGGGAGTCTGGGCATTTTGCCTGGGCTCCCTTCTTTTTTGCCGGACATGTCGTGTCCGCGTCTTCGCCGTAGAGCCCTACGATTTGCTCGGCGGAGCCATCACGGACCCGGCATCGGTTCCGGAACGGAACCGGCCCGGGCAAGAGCTCCCGGCAAAGGAACATCCAAGGCATCTTTTCTTTGTTAAAAAAGACTTATCTCTCCCAGAGGCCCAGGGAGAGCACTGTTAGAGGACAGCGAACCCTGCCTTCCCGAATGGAAAATCTCATTCCCGCATAGGATAGCTTCAGAAAACCGATCTGGAGAAAAGAACAAAAGGAGGAATCAATTTTGGAAGCAAAAATTCGAAAACTTGGCACGCTGTACTCCGGCTCTGAGATGATCGGCTCGGAAAACAGCCTTGCCTATTCTAAGGACGACCATCCCAGAGACCTCATCATCCGCGATACGGTCCCTGGCCTGGAGATCACCTGGGTGGAATACGACGGCCTGCTGATGGCCCGATACCCGGTTCTCTGCAAGATCTCATTCGATGATCTGAAGTTTGCCGGGCTCATCCAAGGCAAGCAGGTCCAGATCGATGGCGTCCGCTATGAGCTTCGGCTGCTGCGCGGCGGACTCCGAGACTATCCAAGCTCCGACGACCTGTGGGTGCGGGAGGTGCGGAATGTCGCGGAGGGTATCTGGAGGAATGCCGATTTCCGCTGCTGGGGATACCGCTCCCCGGCGCCTGGCTCCTACTCCTTCGACGGCGTCCTCACGGCTCTAACCGACTCAGACAGCCCTATCTGGACGGCAGTGCTGCCCACCGATACGCGCACTGAGACGATCGGCTGGCGGCCGGTGCTGGAGCCCACCACTCAGGTGGAAAAACAGCTGGAAGGCCTCAAGCCTGGCCACTGGGTCGCTATCTGGGGCGGCGATAGTGTCGTATCCGGCATCCTGAAGGAGATCAATAACTACGATCTGATCCTCCACCATTCGTCCGTGGACGGGCTGGAGGAGCAAGACAAAGGAGTCCTGGCCGTTCCGCTGCCCGATGGACGGGTGTGCGTAGATAAGGTGGCCATCGTGGGAGTGCGCACGAACCCCCAGGACCAAAGAAGGAGAGCAACATGATGGTTAGAAAACTGTCGTTCGGTACTCCCTATCTGGACAATGTACCGATGAAGCCGGGGGAACTCGACTGTTTGCCCGATACCAGGAACATCTGGATCGGTGAGTCTAAGAAAGGCAAACAGATCAACTGGATCCTGCAGGACGGCAGACTGATTGCCGACCGGGTTGTCCTATGGGGCGTCGCCTGGCGCCAGATGGTGGCGAACAGCCTTGCCAGTGGAGAGGCGCCGCCGATCAACCTGGAGGGGCAGCTGTTCCGCTGCCGGCTCCTGGAGATCAGTCCTCAGCTGGATGAGTGGAGTATGGCTCTGTGGGCCAAAGAGCTGCTCATCTGGGCATCCGAGAAATACCGCTACTTTTGGGTGATCGAAACGGACGGCGAGGAACGCCGTCCGGGCCGGCGCAACAGTATGCGAGCCTGCCTACCCACGAAGACTGATCAGAAGGAGGGTTGGCTGCCGGTACTGGAGCCCCTGAAGCCCCACTTCGGAAACCTGGAGAAAGGCCAGTACCTGGAGGTCTGCTCCAACGAGCAAATCATGTCCGGCTGGTTGCACGACCAGACCGACTATGATCTGATCCTCCGGTCGGACCCAAAGGAGTTCATTCCGGACGACTTGGATCCTCAGATATTTGCCGCCGACGGCGATATGTTCGCTATCAGCAAGGCAGGTATTCGGATCGTGCAGCGGCGGAAGGAGGAAATAGGGAATGGCTAATCGGATTCAGATGGGCTCTATCTGGATGGACTGTAGTATCCAGAGTCCATGCTTCAGGTTCGAGCCTGAAGAGCATTTCCCCTTCGATTCGCCTGCCAACATAGAAATCCGCGACAGCACCAGTAGCCCATCTGATATAATTTGGGTCGTTGTGAACAACAAGCTGATCGCCGCCCGGCCGGTCATGCACACAGTTAGCTTTGCAGACCTGCAAGAGCTAAACCTGGTGCATGGCTATGAGGTCTCTATCGATGGGCAGTGGTACCAGATCCGGATGCTGATGGATTTGGACGAGTGGCTCTTGGCCCTGGAGGCTGTCGGGGAGGACGATCATATCTGGCATTGGGAACAGTGCCAGTCGTTCCTCCAGCAGCCATCCGGCAATGGACTCAGGGTTCTCTGTACAGATTCGCGTAGACTGGATCAGCCAGACATGGTCATGCGGACTGACCGCCGTCAGCAGACTGGCTGGCGGCCAGTGCTGGAACTCGCCAGGAAACCTGATTTCCAGAAGCTGGAGGTTGGACAGAAGCTGCTCTGCTGGGGCTGGCAGAGCCTGGTGAACGGAATCCTGCTGGAAAATGGGACCTATGACCTGGTCCTTCAGCGGCAGGATGGCACCGATATCAGCCCCAAGGATACAGCAACATTCGCAAGCCCGGCCATGGACGACCAGGTCATTGTGAACAAGTCGGCCGTGGCTGGGCTCAGGAGAAAGGAGAAATAGAATGGGAACAAGTTCAGATTTTTTTGACACTCTGAAAGGAATTTCAGAGCACATGGATCTCCCCCAGGAACTCAAGGATATGCTTCCAGCCTTCATGGATAATACAGGCACCATGATCTCCTACGGAGATCTGGACAGCAAGAGCTCTCAGGAGCTGAAAGACATGCTGGGTCTGCCATTCATTGATGAGCAGCCGCCTGGCGAGTCTATTGAACTCGATGAGGAGCTGCTCGGAGAGGAGGTCGTCATCTGGGTGTTGGAAAAGCACAACAAT
Source organism: Lawsonibacter asaccharolyticus (assembly GCA_003112755.1). NCBI lineage: Bacteria > Bacillati > Bacillota > Clostridia > Eubacteriales > Oscillospiraceae > Lawsonibacter > Lawsonibacter asaccharolyticus. Next base: position 85,873 of record BFBT01000002.1, read on the forward strand.
GATGTTGTCCGTGACGGCGAAGCCATGCGCGTAAGTGGTACTCTATCTGAGTTCAACGACTACGATGTGGTTCTGAAGAACGGCCGGTGTAGCGGCAGCTGCTCGGTAGCCAAGCAGATGGATGGCAGCGTCATCGTGGAGCGGGAGAAGATCATCTCAGTCAAAAAAGTATGAGGAACCACAGCCTTACAGCTGTGGTAGGAAGAAGGAATATTTATGCCAAATCGTTTGCAGATTGGGACACTAATCTTTGGCGGCGAAGCAGTAGTTCCTCCAGAGAATGGAGTTTTATATAGGCCTTCAAAAGAAAATTCTGCTCCAAAGATTGTGGATACCCAAACAGGAAAAGCAATTACATGGATCGTTGTGGGCGGTAAACTAATGGCAGATCGTTGCTTGCTGAGAGATATCAGCTATTTTACCATCGACACAGAGTTCCTAGCCGGCCAGTGCAAAATTTGCCTGGATGGCCGAGAATATATTTTGCGGTTACCCAAGGTAGGAAAATACAAGGACATTCCAAATGAGTGGGATTCGGCCTTGTTTGATGTAGGGGACGATAATTCAATCTGGCATTGGCATGGGATATACACTTGGGGCTGTGATAAAACAGATGATGACGACTATCCTGGCTACTGGGCCCTGCGTGGATATGACACTCCCTGGACTTGGACAAAGTATGAGCCGGACTATAGCGATGGTTGTGGTTGGCGCCCGGTTCTGGAGCCAGTTTCAGTGGAACCCAACCCGGGGCTCATTGGACAGGAAGTGTCCGTTTGGTATGGACAGCAGATCATCTGTGGCCTGTTGGACTCGTACACGGCATATGATATCTGTCTGGTGCGTGCAAGGAAAGTTTTCACGGATGATGGCAAGTGCGAGCACTGGTATGAGCATCTGCCCGATCTAAAGATTGTTGTGGACCGAACCAAAATATCAGCTTTGCACCATAGATGAATTTTATAAGGGGGAAAATGAACAATGGCAAATTATTATTACGGCACACTGCAGTTAAGAGGCCCCCAGGGAGCGCTCGAAAAACTGACAGCCCAGCTAGAACGACTGAAGGACTGCTGTTTGGCCTACGGTGATGCTGACACAGACTACCTACCGGCAATGTTCGAGGACTATCCTTTGGAAGAAGGGGTCTTTTGTGATGGTTGGCGGACTGAAGAGGGACACCTGGAAATATACACCCGCGGTCGTGGCACTGTCGGCAACCGGTTTGCTGCTATCCTGTGCCAGTCTCTTGGACTTAGCGGGACGCTGAGTGTGGAGGAGGAAATGGGCGGCGAAGAGCAGTTCAAGTTCAGCTTCGACGATACCGTCCCGGTTTGCACTTTGCGGAAGCTGGGCCCTAATTCTACAAATAAAGTTTGACAGATATGCCCATTATATATAAAAAGTGGGAGCCTCAGAAAACTCTGAGACTCCCATCTTTTTGCAAATGTGCAATATCAATCAAACACATGGCTCGCTCTAAACAGATTATCCGCCGCTCACCCCGTAGCTCAAGCAAGGGGCTTGTGACTTTCGGAGAAAGTCATGTGGCGCGGCGCCCTTGGTCACAGATAATGTAGATTCCGTTCTCTCTGGCAAGGTAAGTTTCAATCCTGATTCCGGGGATATCTGGCTGAAGCGCTTCCTCCAATATCCAGTTTGCCTCATTATCATCAAGGACTAAAGTCGGACAATCGGCCGTGAGCTCCATGCGCGAAAAAGGATCATGACGATTAAGAAATTCTCGTAGTTTTGTCCTGCAAATATTGTTGTATTTGAGGTTGATACAAAAACTATAGGAATTATCGTGCAAATCATAGTCTAAATGCATACGAATTACTTGGTCCCCGAAATATTGTTTTGTCCAAAGACTGAACATTGAGTCGACTGTATCCCAAGGTATAAAAAAGGTCGGGCCACATTTGCGGATAGAATTATTCATGAAATCCGTCACCTCCTATTACAATGCATTTACGGTTGAAGGCATGGCATCCAGCTGTGTCTTTTTCCGCATCGTTGCCTAAGCTATTAGAATGAGAAAGTCTTGGCCTGATGTTCACCTCCAAGAACCAGTGCGTCCCTGACTGCTCCCACCTCTTACGAAGAGGAGTTCCTGGGGAGTGGCTAGGCCCCTCCCTTGGTTCTGCCCAAACAGACATCTAGGACAGCCGCACGGGACGCCAAAACATCCCAACAGCAGCGACTGCCTGGTATCCTATCCTAGGAAGATTTGCCGGGACTCCTGGCATGGGGGGAGGACTCGAACCTCCGTATGCGGTTTTGGAGACCGCTGCTCTACCGGCTGAGCTATACCCATATATGGGGGCGGCGGACTTAGCCAACCGCCCGAAAACAGACGCCGCGATACGGCGACTGTGGTCCCGCTGTGCAACCTGGCACAGGGGATATTTTTTTGGTTCCGAACCCCTGGGCCGTGCCCGCTTTTTTCTCGCGGGCCTACCTCCTTGCCGCACCGACAGCGCTATTGGATTGGCCCCTCACTGGCCGCTTAGCCGAGCATACTGAGAGCCGGCACCAAGGATCTCTGTGACTTTCGAAGAAAGTCATGTGGGAACATAGGGGACGCGCCCCCTGGCGGAGAGGGTGGGATTCGAACCCACGAAGGATTTCTCCTTGCCGATTTTCGAGACCGGCGCACTAGGCCAGGCTGTGCGACCTCTCCGTATCTATATATATTATATGCAGTTGCAACGATTTATATTTTAGGATTGCCGATACGGGGCATCTTTTTTAACGAAGAAAAGTGGTTGGGGTTTGTTTTGTTCGCCGAAGGCCGTAGCCTGGCCGGTTCCCTCGCGGGAACCGATGCCGGGTCCGTGGGATTCCGTTGTTTTGTGCTACGGACAACCATCTCCGCCGTAGCGGCCACGCGGCCTTTGTTCCGGAAACCGCCAATGGGGCAAGCCTCACGGACCCGACATAAGGCTCCGGAACAGAGCCGGCCCGCGGCAATGGCTCACGGAAAAGAGAAATCTCCCCGCCTCTTTTCTTCGTTAAAAAAGACTCAAAACCAAAATCGCTATGCTGCGGCGAGCTGCCTTCTGGACCTAAGTAGCCACCAATACAGCACCGCCGTCACGCCGGCGCCAAAGACCATCCCCCAGCCAAACAGCAGGGCGATGCCATTAAGGGTTGGCACCCAGATGTCAGCACGGTACAGCAGAAAGGCTCCGCCGTAGTACACGGCGTTGGTAACAACAGACTGGACCAGGAGATAGTTGGTCTTGCCCAGCCCAAAGAACACGGCATGGATGATATTCTGGAAGGCAAAGACCACATAGAAGCCCAGCAAAAGCAGTACCAGCTGGACCAACCGGTCCGTATCGGCATATCCAAGGATGCCGGACATGAACGGCTTCCAGAGGGGGATGGACACGACCCAAACGCAGCAGATGCCGGCTGTCATCACCGCATAGTTCCGCACCTTCTGCCGCAGGCGGCCGGCGTTGGTCGCTACATCCCGCTTCACCAGCTCGCCCAGCTGGGTGACGGGGAGCAGCAGCCAGCCCCAGATGAAATTGTTGGCCGTCCAATATAGGCCCTGCTCCTGGACGACATTAACCATGCGAACGACCATCGCCATGTACGCAAAGTTCCGCACGAACGACTCCAGGCCAGACAGACTGCTGACCTGGAAAAACTCCCGGGCCCAGCCGAAGGACAGCTTCCCGCCCAGCGGCACGCCTTCCCTGGCCAGCAGGGCCAGCGCGACGACAAACAAAATGCCGTTTGCGGCTAGGTTGGACCATCCGATTCCGTTCACGCCCAGCCGGAGGGAGAATGGCAGGTTAGAGAAAAACAGGCAGTCCAGCAGGATGCTGAGCACCAGCCGAGCACCGGTGATGGCATAGAGCCACTTCTCCCGGCCCAGCGTCACCAGGGCCACCAGGGCAAAGGAGAACAAGGTCGCAAAGATGTTGGCGAAGCTCTCGATGCGGATATAGGTTGCCGATGCTTCGATGATATCGGGCGCCGCGGCCATCCAGCCCAGCAGCGGCCTGGCGAATGCGCTCACTGCAACAGCCAGGGCTGTCCAGATTCCGGCCGTCAGCCAAAGCCCGCTGCGTACCCGGTTGCCGAAACTAACATTGTCCGAAACGACCTGCCCCAGGAAGAAGTACAAAGGCAGCAGCACCGTCTCCTGGACAATTTCGTACAGCAGCTGTACCCAGCTGAGTTGTCCGGCAATCGAATAGGCGCCCGGATCCGGCATCTGTCCCAGGAAGAAGATGCGGACTGCCTGATATATGGCGGGGCAGAGGCCCATCACCAGCAGCGAGGCGTACAGCCGATAGTTGATCTTGGCCTTTCCCATGGCGTCCCTCCAGAACTGGTGGTTTAGCGCCACCAGTCCTCCCAGGGACCCTCATCATCTAGCAGCTGCTGGGCACTGATGCCGGACGCCCGAATAGCCCGGATGGCCGAGGTGACGGCAAGGAAAATAGCGGTCCAAACGCACAGAAGCTGTAGGATGTAGCTGAAGCCCATCACGGTCGCCGCCGGCCCCTCCGGAACGACTCCGGTGAGTCCGAGAGCGGAGGACAGACTGCCGAAAAGGCAGGCGACGGCGCCCATGATCACGAACGGTTTCTGGTTGTAGCCAGTCTTCCAGGGACTGAGCAGCAGCCATAAGGCCAGCATAGACATCAGCCCGGACAGGCAGTGGGCGCCAACCTGCGGATACCCAGCCAGAGAAACCTTCGCCAGGAGCAGCAGTCCCGTGGAGGCTGTGAGCAGTACGAGACCCGCATAGGCCTTCGCCTTCGTCCGCCTCCGCCATCGCTCATGCAGCGTCTCCTGGAAGATCTCCCGCATGACATCGTTCACCTCGCCGGCCGTCAAGCAGGTGTCTTCATCCACGACCGTGCTGGGATCCAACAGGTTGGCCCTATTTGTATTAAGTTCCATATTTTTTTCCTCCTTCGTATCGAGTTGGTTGTTGCGTACTACAAGGGACATATGGTGCCCAGGGTGGGACTCGAACCCACAAGCATTGCGGCAGCCGGGTTTGGACCGGCAGAATCTTCCATTGCGCCACCTGGGCGGATTTCGGCTCCCTCGGAAGGAAGCTGTGCGGGACTATTCTCCGTAGTCCCGCCGGATCTCCCGGCACAGCTTGTCGTAGTAGGCCTTTTTGCCACAGCTGTCGCCTTTTTCCACGAGCTCTAAGTCTCCGGCAGCGAGACGCTGTGCGATGGTAGCCGTCAGCAGGTACAGATCGATAGCCTTGGCCTTGACGAAAATTCCGGGATCATCGCTAACCGTGACATCGAGTCCCAAATGCTGAGCGGTACCCCAAAGGGCAACGGCCGCCTCAGGGTTGTTCTTAGGGGAGATGAGTTCGTCGCCAATCAAAATCTTCATGTTGTACTCCTTTCCCGTTAACCCCAGCGGAAGCCGAAGTCGCTCCGTTTGATCTTGCACATCTCACCATTCCCGCGATGGAAGACGATACCTTCGATATTATGCATCTCCAGATAGGCACGGATGCCATTGAAGTCGCGGGGCACGCCCTCCAGGACGATGTCGCCGTGGCGGAAGAAGGCATCGTGGTCCAGTTTCTCCCGGTTGGAGTTGAAGTGCGGCCCGCACAGCTCATAGGTACCGTCCGCCAGGGGTCCGACAGACTTAAATGTTGCCACAAACCATTTGTCGCCGGGATCAGTCTCAGAGACCGGCATCCAGCAGGGCAGATGGCCCGTGATGGGGTCGGCTTCCGGCTGGCAGGGGATTGCATTGGGAGGAATCGGCTTGCCATTCTTAGCATCGTACCGTTTGTACAGATAACCGTCCTGGACCAGGGTGCAGGTGCCGTCCAGCTTGCGGGTGGCTACGCCTTCACCGGCCAGCACCCATTCGCAACCAGGGGCCACCTGGTCGGTGATGATGATTTTGTGGTTCGGAAGGAATTCCCGGACAAACAAAGTTGGGATTTTTCTCATGGAGTTTACCCTTTCTTTTGCTTGATATATATATTATATGCATTTCCTGCTGTTAATATTTTCGAAAAAGCGCGCCTAACTCACGACTGAAGTCACGAGAATGTGGCGCGCTCCTTCCACACAGACCGCTTTGTTAGGTCTACAGCGAATTGTGGAATATTGACATTTTTATTGGAACTCTTCTTAGAATGGCAAAGACCCAGTTTAATGAACGATATACAAAACTGCCAAAACAAGAAAAAGGACAATATATTTCTTGCCATGACTACTTATCTATGCCGCCGTAAAACCCTCTGCTTTAGCTGTAGGGATATAAGGCGGCATCCGTGCCCGTGTGCGAATACCCGAGCAAACATTGGCCTACCCCCTGCGGAGAGGGTGAAAATATTTTCTACGCAACTGCATATAATATAAGTAGAAGCTCAGCAGGGGAGGTGGCCTATCCGGATATCCATCTATCCGCACTGGGGAAGGAGGTGCCCACCATGGAAAAAGCCTACAAGTTCCGACTGTACCCCACAGCAAAACAGGAAGAACTTATTCGCAAGACCATCGGCTGCAGCCGTTTTGTCTATAACCAAACCCTGGCTGCTCGAAAGGGCGCCTACGCTTCCGGCAACTCTATCCACATGACTTTCAAAGAAAGTCACAGCGGCTACGACTGTGTGAAGCTGCTGCCCGGGCTGAAGGATACCTACCCATGGCTTCGAGAGGTGGACTCCACCGCCCTTCAGGCCTCCGTGCTCAATATGGACCATGCCTATAAGAACTTTTTTTCCGGCCGCAAGGGCAGGCGAAAGGTGGGCTTCCCCAAGTTTAAGGCCAAACACCACAGCAAGGCCAGCTATACCAGCAAGGTTGTTGGACACAACATTCAGGCCAGCGACCGGGCGGTGAAGCTGCCCAAACTGGGGTGGGTAAAGGCCAAGGTCTCCACCACGGTGCAGGGACGGATCCTCAACGCCACCGTCAGCATGAGCCGCAGCGGAAAGTTTTTCGTGAGCCTGTGCTGCACAGAGGTAGATATCCCCCAGCTGCTCAGCACTGGCGCCGCTGTCGGCCTTGATGTGGGCATCAAAGACCTGGTCATCACCTCGGATGGCCAGAAGTTCGATAACCCCAAGTACCTGCGGAAGGCAGAGAAGAAGCTCGCCACCCTCCAGCGGCGGCTGTCCCGAAAGCCAAAGGGCAGCTGCAACCGGGAGAAGGCCCGCCTTCGTCTATCTCGCCAGCATGAGTATATTGCCAACTGCCGGCAGGACTACCTGCATAAGCTCACCACACAGCTGGTCAGAGACTACGACATCATTTGCGTGGAGAGCCTCAATGTTGGCGGCATGCTCAAGAACCACAAACTGGCCAAGGCCATCGCTGACGCCTCTTGGGGAGAACTGGCCCGCCAGCTCAAGTATAAGGCTGCCTGGCAGCACAAAATGCTGGTAGAGGTTGGGACTTTCTTCCCAAGCAGCCAGCTGTGCAGCTGCTGTGGGTACCAAAACAAGGAGGTCAAAGACCTCTCGGTTCGGGAGTGGACCTGCCCGCAGTGCGGGGCTCACCACGACCGGGATCAAAACGCGGCCCAGAATCTGTTGATAGAGGGTCTGCGGCTGCTACCACATGACTTTCAGAGAAAGTCACAGGCCAGCGCCTAAAAAAGTATTCAAGGTACGGTGGGGCACACCGGAACCTACCCAAACGCTTGAGGAGAGGGTGTAAGACCTCGGTGTTCTGCGGGTAACTGCAGGGTGCTTAGGCTGTCCTCGATGAGCCAAGAATCCCCTGGCTTTAGCCATGGGGAGTGTCAACTCTGGAACCCGGCGAAAAGTTTGCAGTTTGCCAAATTAAAGAAAACATTGTCTTACCGATGGATTTTGAGGTGAATATAGAATTTGCAGACATGGCAAGAGAGCTATTCCGAAAGAAATATAGGTTAGACGATTACGGAATCACTTGGGTTGCAATCCTGATGGACTAATTCGGTAAAGAGAAAGTTGAAGAATATTGGCGGGCCGGCCGATGGCGGAATTTGGATATTTAGAAGGGGATTGCGCAACCGACTTTTACTGCGCTGGCGGCGCGGCCGAAGCCGTCCCGGCGGGTTTTCACCGCTATATTCTGTTGAATCCCCATGGCAGAGGAGAGGCGAATCGAACACCTGCCAGCGGTTTTGGAGACCGCGGTTCTGCCACTAAACTACTCCCCTTTATGATGGTGGGACAGGGAGGTATCGAACCTCCATCCTCCGGTTTTTCAGACCGGCGCTCCGACCTCGTAAGCTACTGTCCCATATGGTACTCCCAGTGGGGATCGAACCCACGACACCGCCTTGAGAGGGCGGGGACTTAACCTCTTGTCCATGGGAGCATGGGGTGCCCGACCGGACTCGAACCGGCGACCTCTGGAGCCACAATCCAGCGCTCTAACCAACTGAGCTACGGGCAACATAGAAGCGGGCCATATGGCGCCGCATGGTGTCCAAGGTGGGAATCGAACCCACAATGCCGCAAAGGGCTCCCGGGTTTGAGCTGGGCGCGTCTGCCAGTTCCGCCACTTGGACATATTGGTGACCCGAACGGGATTTGAACCCGTGCTGCCGCCGTGAAAGGGCGGTGTCTTAACCGCTTGACTATCGGGCCAGGGGGGGGTGGTGCGCCTGCGGAGGCTCGAACTCCGGACCCTCGCATTAAAAGTGCGATGCTCTGCCGACTGAGCTACAAGCGCATATTGTTTGCAAGAAAGCCGGTGTGCTGCTACGCCAAAGATATATCGGTCTTTTAGGTTCTGCTCCGCCCTTGCAGCCCTCTCCGTACTCGGTTCCATAGCTTCACCACCTACGACTTATTCAGCAGACTTATCGTCGTTATGGTCTTTGACTGACCGATGTCCCGGCACCATTTTCTCAGAAGCAGGCGATCCTGCTACCAATGCAGAGGATGAATGGCAAAACCTTCTGCGACCACATGCGGCACATCACACACTCCTTAGATGATGGCTGCTTCTAAGCCTACATTCCGGCTTTCATGCAAACTTGGTGGGCCAGGTTGGACTTGAACCAACAGCGTATCTTGCGTCACCGATTTACAGTCGGCTTCCTTCACCCAATTTGGATACTGACCCATATGGAGGGCCCTGTGGGACTCGAACCCACGACCTTGCGGTTAACAGCCGCATGCTCTAACCTACTGAGCTAAAGACCCGTATGTACCGTCTTCCTGCGGTAAATGTAATTTGCTGAGCTTACCCAACTTCCATTCCTAAAACCTCCAACCCTTTGTGTGCCAATGGATTGCTAACTTGCTGGTAACTTGCAAATGGTGCGGGTGAAGGGGATCGAACCCTCATGGTGTTTCCACCAGCGGATTTTAAGACCGCTGTGTCTGCCTGTTCCACCACACCCGCGTAGGAGATTGGTCCGAGTAGTGGGACTCGAACCCACAACCTCATGGTCCCAAACCATGCGCGCTAACCAATTGCGCTACACCCGGATATGTGCCCCGTTCCCGGAGCAATTTTAGCAACTTTCCAATTTGCCGGCCATTTGCCGACGGTGGTGCGGTTGATGGGACTCGAACCCACTCTCGTTGCCTGAGCATAGCATCCAGGATGACCCGCTTCCCTACGCATTTCAGCAGCCGGATCTTCCCCGACTTAGGCTTTGCTTGCCGTTCGGTGCTTCTGGAACCTGTGCCTGCGACCGGTAGCCGTTTTACCGCGCTCTTTCCATCATGAGCTACAACCGCATATGGCGCAGCAGAGAGGACTTGAACCTCCAATCCTTTGCAGGATACCCGCGTTCCAGGCGGGCCGACTACCATTATCGCACTGCTGCATTGGCAGCGGCAGCTGGGTTCGAACCAACAACCCCCTGGGTCAGAACCAGGTACTCTTCCAATTGAGCTATGCCGCTATATGGGCCCAGGCAGAGCAAGGAAGCCCTGCCCGGGCAAATAGGGGAAAAGAGGAGAACAACATGGCCCGCTTTCGCGGGTGGCGACAGCGGAGGGCGTCGAACCCCCAAGCCCGAAGACCACCGGTGTTCAGGACCGGCTGGCATAGCCACTTGCCATCGCTGCCATATTGGAAATCGTGGACCCCATGTGCCCTACTCTATTTATATTATATGCACTTCCTCCAATTTATATTTTCGGGAGCAAGCAAGGGTCTTTTTAACGAAGAAAAGCTGATGGGGCAGTTTTCTTTTCCGGGATCTCTCGCCCGGTCCGGCTCCGTTCCGGAGCCTATGCTGGGTCCGTGCGACCTGCTCGCGACCTTCTTCGAAAGTCATGTGGTTTCCCGCGGCGGCAGAGATAGTCGGCTGTAGTACAAAACAACGAAATCCCATGGACCCCACATCGGTTCCCGAGAGGGAACCGGCTATAGCGAGTGCTTACGGCAGCCAAACAAAACCCAGGCCACTTTTCTTCGTTAGAAAAGAATCATCAGTCCTATCCCGGCACAACAGAGCAAAGAGCATATCTGGCGAAGGGAGGGGGACTCGAACCCCCAAGCCCGGTTCTCCCGGACAACCCGATTAGCAGTCGGGCGCCTTACCAAGTTCGGCGCATCCCTCCATGATTACAGAAAGTATAGTTCTCCAAGCCCCTTGGGGTTCCCCTCAACGCGCCAACCATCAGAAAGCATAGAAAAAAGCCAGCCTACGCGTCTGCGCAGACTGGCTTCAAACATATATGCCAAAAGGACTATAGGCGTTATAATCCGCCCATTCTCGGCCTGTTTGTTACCAAATCCACGCACGACAAACGCTCAGAACTATTAAACCAATAGCTCTGAGAATACTGTTCATTATGCAATTTGGCAATCATAACTCGCAGCATGACAGGCCGCTCCTTTCTTCTAATTTATTCTCATTATACAGGGTGTTATGGAAAAAGTCAAGGTCTTTTCGAAAATTTCCGCAAAAAAATCAGAGCCTGCCAAAATGGCGGACTCTGATGCGGGGCTGCGGCCCTCAGCCGGTGCCGTATAGGCAGGCGTTCAGGATCGCAGACTTGTCCACGAATATTTGGTCTCCTTCGATGCGCCGGTACTGCTCCGGCGTCCGCTCCAGCATATCTGTCTTCCAGCAAATGAGGTCGTACTCGTTGCTGTCTTCGATATATACGGTGATGCGGCCGCTGGGGAGCAGCAGGTCGGCCTTGCGGAGACTGTGGATGCCGGAGAGGTCCGGGCACTTGGGTTCCAGCACCAGCTGCAAATGCCGTTTTTCCACGGGAGAGGCGCTGGCCAATTCGCCATTGTTGCCAACGCTGCCAAGACCGTTGCTGAAGATCCAGACGCCTGCTGTCAGACTCGGCAGCAGTTCTTCATCATCCGGTACATTTGGAATTCGGGCCAGGAACTGCATGCCGTTGGCCTGGATCGGGATCCCTCCGATGATATGGAAGCTCTGGGCTTGCTCCCAGGAAAACATTCCTGCAGTGCAGGACGAAACGAGCTTCTGTCCAAAAACCCGCCAATATGCGATTTTCTCAACACCCGACGGTAGCCCAAAGATGTTGCTGAGATGGATCGATGTCATGCCTCAGTCCTCCTCTCTGGTCACAATGTTCAGCACTGAGGCTCTCTCGAAGACGAGTTCCTTCATGCCCCTGCCGCTGCAGATGAGATCGTAGTCGGTGACCTCCTCCAGGATGAGCGGTCCGGAGACGCCTGTTGGCAGAAACAACTTGACCTCCTGACCGATGATGGCGCTGAGGCTGTCGGGGAGGATCGGGTCCATCACGAGGCGGCCCCAGATGTCGCGCCGGTCCACAGGCGGATCGTGCTCAGCGGTAATGTGCAGTTCATCCGCCCCATCGATATTCAAGTGCCCAAACGAAATGAATTTCGCCATGATATGGATTCCTCCTTAACCGGGGGCGAGACTCATCACCGCCTCCCGGTCAATATAAACTTCTTCGCCTTTTCTGATCCCCCAGTCGGGGGAGATGTGCGTATCCTCCGTCATCCGGCAGACCAGGTCATAGTCGGTGATCTCGTCCAACCATCCGTGCAGGACATAGGGCTGAAAGAGGAGTTTGACCGGTTTGCCGACGAGCGGGTTTGGCGCCACCGGTACTGGTTCCATAATGAGTCGCAGCATACAGCGGACATCATATCTTGTCGCCCGACTGACCTTTGTGCTGGCCTGCGGCTTGCACATGTGCGGCCGTTTGGGATTCTTTGGGTTCAGGCACCAGAATGGATAGGAGCCCCAGTCTACTGCCTCGATGACATCTTGGTCGTCGGGCAGAACCGGGATGCGGCAGACGAATGGGAATCCATCCACCTCCACAGGGAGGCCGGTAAGGAGTTTTGGACTCTCCTCGCCGGGCCACCATGGGCAGATGATCTGGTGTGACTGCACCAACAGGCCCTTGTACCAGGACCACAGGATGCCGGACTGCATCGGGTCCGTGTCTCCAACTGAGATCTTGGTCTCGACGCCGTCATGCCGGATGCTGCCGAATGCAAGCTGCTTTAGCATGGCGACAGCACCATCCCGACAGCGATCACGGCGTCCCGGGAGACATAGAGGGTCTCTAAGTCGGCGTGCCACTGGACGAAGGTATTGGAGAGATTACCCTCGTCAGTCTGAACCCTGGAGCAGGTGATATCGTAGGTATCCACCTCATCCAGGTTGGCAGTGATGATGCAGGTGTTCCCATCATGGTCCAGGATCATCCGCACCCGCTTGCCAACCAGGTCCTTCAACTCAGGATTGATGGGGGTGAGGATGAGCCGCAGGTATTCATTGGCAGGCCCGCAGACGACGATCGGCTCCGGTTTCGGACCGGGGGTCAGCGTGAAGGATTGCTGCTCCTTGCGCTGATTGCTGTATGCCCAGTAGCTGTGCTTGGGCATTTCGAACTTACCGCACAGGGCTGTATCCTCATCGATGCATGGGATCTGGGCGTTGAACAGCAGACCGTCGATGGTCACCCGGCTGCCCAGGATGAGATCGGACCAGGAAAGGTCGCCCCAGCGGCGCCGGGCGCAGAGGTTGCTCTGAATGAGCTTGCCATCTGCAATGTTCCAGGTTAACTGGTTAGGATCAGCCCGGTTCGAGTTCCCCAGTCGGACTTCTTGCCCATCCGCGTCAATGGACTCGTCCTTCCCGTCGATCCAGAAGGGAGCGGTAGCGATGGTGCCGAAGCGGATGCCGGCCTCAGATTCTTTGCGGCCAGCGATGATGTTGATGTTAGTCTCCATATGTATTGTTCCTCCTGTAACTGTATATGTATTTCCTAATTGGTATCTGGTTGTATCATATGCAAATTGCGCCAAAACTATATTGGGGCGAAACAGTTTCGCGGAGTAGTTGTTTTGTGCGGGATGGAGGGGCCAGGGGAGAGGTGGCTCCTTCGTTCTTTGGGCGGATATTCGTAGGGGTTTTTCCATTGCTGCAAACGACGAATTTTGCAAATTGTTTAGAAAAACGAGGGAGAATCTGGAATAGTTTTTGAAAAGCGTACATATAACTGGACATCATTCCAATTTGGGGGAAATATATTCTTTTTTGGAGGTATGTACATAATGGAGATTCGTAATCTCACACCCCACGCCATCCATGTGCTCGGCGAGGACAACCAGGTTGTCCTTACCCTGCCCGCCTCTGGCGTGGTTGCCCGCGCCGCCACTTCCCGTTCCTGCGTTGGCACTGTTGATGTCGACGGCGTCGCCGTCCCCGTCAACGCCACCTCTTTCGGTGATGTCACTGGGCTGCCTGACCCGCAGCCAGGTGTTGCCTTCGTTGTGTCTGCCATCACTGCACAAGCTGTGCGGGACCGCGACGATGTATTTATCGTAGACGACTCGGTCCGGGACGCAGACGGTCGAATCATCGGCTGTCGCGCCCTTGCCCGCGTCTAGCGGCGGCGTGCCAAAAGACCTTCTCCAACAGGAGAAGGTCTTTCCAGTCTGTTAACAAAGAAACAGGAGCCCCGGCTACAACAGCCAAAGGCTCCTATTTTGCAGTCCTTAAAGACTGGAGACAAGAATGCGCAGCGCCTGGCGATATATGTCGCTCTTTTTCTTCAGTCGTTCCTTCCGCTCCTTCGGGCACATCTCCAGCCGGGCCGGCTCCAGGTTCATGTCCAGATCGGCCAGCTTGACCGCCACGGCGATCTTGTTGCTGCGCATCGCCCGGATGTAGTCCAAATACGGCACCCCCTTGCGATGCGTCAGCAGCCGGACGGCCTCCACGGCCTCCTTGGGCACGCCCCGATCCAACAGCTCTTTCAGGGTGATGCCGCAGTCCTCACAGACATCGTGCAGAAGGGCCGCCACAACGGCAGCTTCGATCTTCTGCTGCTCGGCTACCAAGATCGGATGCAAGATATAGGGAAAACCGGCGCTGTCCGTCTGGCCCCGGTGCGCCTCCTCGGCGATCTGCAGGGCGAGCCGCGTTGCAGGAGTATATATCATGTTGCTCCCTCCCCAAAAATTAGTACGCGAGGTACCGCGGGTTCCGCAGCTGCACCAAGGGCAGCCGCTGTAGCTGGTACTTGGGGTCGCAGGCCGGATCCTCCGGCCACCGGTTGTAGCCATCCGGGATGACGACGCGCAGGATGGGCCGCCCATCGCAGTCGGCAAACTTGTCCAGCCGCACCTGGCAATCCTCGAAGATGCCCTCCACCAGGTCACCCGGACGGAAGACCTCGCCGGCCCGCACCCGGTAGCCCAGCTCGTTCAGCACGAACCCGATCACCGAGACCGGGTACTCCAGCACCACCTGGAATTCGTATTTGGCCCCATGCCGCTCGATGAGCCCATGAGAATGGCAATCGCAAATATTGTTGACATAGGGGTACTCGATTTTACCGCAGCAGGCGCAGGGCACGCCGTTGCGGATCAGGTCCAGACGCCAATCTGGATTAGTCCGGTTGATCTCGCCGGCCTTTTGATGCACCGTTGGTACAAAGTTTTTGCTGTTCTTAGACATGTTGCAATTCCTCCTCTAATTTAATTCTCTCTATTTTTCTTTCGCCAAATATCCGGATACAGCAGCAGCGGTGTCGGCACATTCTGCAGGTTGCATCCGTAGCTACACTTCTCATCCTCCGGCCACCGGTCCTGTCCATCCTGGAAGACGACCCGCAGCACCGGCCGGAACTGAAGGTCCACATGGAGGTCCAGCCGAACAAGTGCCCCATCCGCCAGAATATCGTCCAACACATCGCCAGGCTCGAACTGATAGCCGGCCCGCACACGGCAGCAAAACTCAGCAAGGATGTTGGCCATATCCCGTAGGGGAGCATCGATCACGATCTGAAACTCATACGGATGCCCGTGCTTCTCACACATACCCTCAGTGACAAGATGGGCGATCCCGGGCAGGAAGATACGCTGCCGGGTCCGGCTGTTCGGGTTCATATACACCCGGTTTGGAACATGAACGAGCTTCCAATTGGGCCGGGTCCGGCGGTCAATCATCGGAACATCCGGGGCGTTTTTCTTCTTGATTATGATGTATCCCTCCAATCTGAGGTTCTTCCAATGAGCGCCGCAAGGGGTCTCGGTTATTTATAGCCGAGAAGGTGACTTTGTGGTTGTACACTATTTATATTATATGCAAATTTGCTGCAGAATATTTTCGCAAGTTGGCTGTAGCTGAAAACAATTTGCTCTGGACGGCGGCGGAGACAACCAATTCTGGGCTTGGAGACTGGGCAGTCTCACGGACCCCACATAGCTTCCTTTCGGGAACCTATAGCATAGATTCCCGAAGGGAACTGGCCCGCAGCGATACTGTTCGGCGAAGGAAAATCCCCCCGACTCTTCTCTTCGTAAAAAAGACTCAAGCCTTTCCCAGCAAATCCTGTACGCAAAACCATTAGGCGCCAAACAAAACCCTGCCCCGAATGGAAAATTTCCAGTCCGCATAGGATAGCTTCAGAGAAACCAATTTTGGAGAGAAAACACAAGGAAGGTATCAAAACATATGGAATATATTCTAATTCGCCATTTTGGCGCCCTGTACATCAATGGAGACCCAGCTACAGAATATCCAGTCCTGAACGGGGAATGGTTCGCTCCCAGCGAGCATCTTCGGTTGGGAAACACACACGGCAATGGACTGCCCTGGATCGATATTGGACACGCCTATATCTCTGTGAACCCGCTCATCACCGGTATTAGCCTGGAATGTCTGTGGCGGAAGAAACTACACTTGGCCAAGAAGGTCCTCATCGATGGGCTCGCCTATCAGATGAGGCTCATACGGGCCGGCGCCGTCTCTGATTCGGACCTCGGCGAAATTGGGATGTTCGTGGATGCCTACGGGAACGGGAGCGCCAAGGACTACCCAAAGGTCTGGTACGATGTCCCGAACAGTGTCAGCGTGGATGAAGGCAACTATTTCCAGTTCTCCGGCCGGGTCGCCCGCGAAAATGTCGTTCTGGACGGGGCTATGGCCAGCGAGTTCTGTGGCATGGCCTGGCAACCAGTCCTGGAGCCGATCCAACCGGCGCTGGACGACAAGCTACAGGGAAAGAAGCTATCCATCTGGACAACTGCCGGTGATTTTGTCTCCGGCAACCTGCTGGAGTTGAACGACTATGACCTGGTCTTGGAAGGCGGCATCTTCCGCCGGTTGGACAGGAATTCCACATCCCCGTGGGTCCGCGATGAGAAGGACATATACCTGGTGGACCGTACTGGATTACGGGTCGTACAGGAATACGAAGAAGAGGAGAAATGAGAAAATGGCGCCTATCAGCAGATCTTTTGGGACCTTGTACATCGATGGACGGCCGGCAGAACCGGGGGTGCAGCTTCCTCAGTCGGCGGAAAATCCAAAGATAGAGATTGGCAACAGTGATGGGAGATTCATCCATTGGGTCGTCGTCGGCGGCCTTCTGGTTTCCAGATACGATCTTGTTGTAGGTATTAGCTGGAATGCACTGGTCCACAATGCCCTCATTGAAAGCCGGGAGATCACAATTGATCGGCTACCATACCGCATCCGGCTTCTCCGCAGAGGAGAGGATGTGGAAGACCTGGGAGAGTTCAAGCAGTACCTCAGAGCCCTGGGAAGTCCTGACAATACCGCCGCTCCAAGGAAGCGGGTCTGGCTGGATGATCTTGGTATGGAAGGAGACCCTTTTAAGCCGGCGGCAGTCCGGCTGCGGGACGGGCAATATGAGATGCGTGGCCTGAATGCCGGCGACCGAAAGAACGCGTCCTGGATCCCGGTTCTGGAGCCAGTCCAGCCAGAGCTGTCCGATGCCCAGGGTGAGAAGATCGCCATCTGGACCAATACCGGTGAGTTTGTCACCGGCGACCTGGTGGAGATCAACGACTATGACCTTCTGCTGTCCAGCGGTCTTTGCCTTTCCGACGATGGCTCCGGCCATTCGCCCTGGGTCTCCAATTCTGGCTTCTGCATGGCCGTGGACAGAAAGGGTATCTGGTCGCTGCAAACCTACAGCAAGGAGGCAGTTTAATGGCTATTTTAGAGAAGTTCGGAACGATCTATCTGGATGGGATCCCTGTGCCGCCAGGCACAGTCCTAACCAAGTGCGATTCCAACAACCCGCCTAAAATCGAGCTGGGAGATACAGTGCCTGGCATGGAAATTGGCTGGGTATTCGTGGACGACCGACTCATTGCGGATGACAACATCCTCCTTAATGTCAGCTGGGACATCCTCTCCGCGTCAGGCCTGACGATGGGGAAGGATATCCAGATCGATGGCGACGCCTGCCGTGTGCGGTGCCTGCTGGAGGATAAGAACGGCGGGTCCGATTGGGACGACATGCTGGATGCCTCTGAGGACAACAACATCATCCATTGGTCCGGCACCTATTCGCTTGGGACCTCAGTCCTGTCGCCGCGCAGCAAACAAGCCCTCATCTGGGGCTGCGCGGAGAAAGACACGGTAGAGATGACCGATTCTGCATATCAGCACATTGGGTTTGGCTGGCGGCCAGTCCTGGAGCAAAAAAGTTTGCTGGAATGCCCGGCGTCAGACCTGCTGGCCCGCACGGTGCTGTTATACGGGGAGGATGGAACTATCTTCTCTGGGCTGGTCGCCGAGGCATCTCAGTACGATGTCATTTTGGAGGCCCCAAATATCCTGGGAAATGTCTTCTGCCAGCCCCCGAGACAGGGGTACTACAAAGCACAGGATGAGTCCCTCATCCTGGATAGGGAGTCAATTCTGGAGATATTGCCATGCGCGGGAGTTTCGGTGCCATTCTAAGACTTGCCAGGTGTCTTTTTTAACGAAAAAGGCTGCACAGGTTTTCCTTCGTTGCCCCTGGCATCAGCCGCGGGCCGGCTCCTCGCAGAGCCTTTCTATGGCCCGTGAGGCTGCCCATTCGTTGCTCCAGCAAAACAAATTGTTGTCACCAACAATTTGCTGTGTAAAGAATGAGTCGCTCCGACCCTGCATATAACAAATCAGACTCAGAATCAGGAGACTATATAGTTTAGGAGGTACGAACAATGCAAAATATCTTAGAGCAACTGAAGGCAGTACGATATTCGGCCACAATGCTGCTGCACGCACGCCCCGGCATTCGGCTGGTTGCGGTACAGGTCAGCAATGGGCCTGTGTGGTACGA
The DNA here is from genome assembly GCA_003112755.1 of Lawsonibacter asaccharolyticus. Taxonomy (NCBI): domain Bacteria; kingdom Bacillati; phylum Bacillota; class Clostridia; order Eubacteriales; family Oscillospiraceae; genus Lawsonibacter; species Lawsonibacter asaccharolyticus. Next base: position 104,405 of record BFBT01000002.1, read on the forward strand.
CTATGAGATCCGGCCGGTCCGGAGGCAGATCACTAAGGTCGAGATGGACAAGGACGGTCTCACTGTCTCCACCGGCAGCGAGAATTTCCTGCTCACCGAGGATGGCGAGCTGGTAGGGCTCTGCAACGCCATCGCCGGCCGTGAGGTCAAGCTCATCTTCGATCCGGCGCAGGTGATGCCTGAGGCTGAGGCGCTGAAGGCCGCCATTTTGACGAACTACAAAAGCGTGCGGCGCGTCAGCATCTCGCCCGACTGCCGGACTGCCGGAAAGTCGGAGGGATGAGACATGATGAAAGCCGAGCTAAAGGCGGCCTTGGAGAAAGGCCAGTGCATGCTGTGACTTTCTGAAAAGAAGGTCATGTGGGATGAGGACGAAATCTAACGGCCGAAAGCGGACTCAGAGACTTAGGTCTTTGGGTCCGCTGCTTTTTTTTGCCTGCAATAGGGAAGAAGGCAAAACAAATTGTTTAAGACTACCACGGAGCTGCCGCCGCACATCCTGCAGGATGGCTGCCAGGAAACCCTGGAGCGTCGCCGTGGCAATCTCACGGACCAGGCATAGGTTCCTGAAGGGAACCGGCCCGCGGCCACCACATGCCCTTCTTCGAAGGTCACAGCTCCCGGCAAAAGAAAATCTCCCTGCCCTTTTCTTCGTTAAAAAAGACGCGTCCTCGGGATATAAGCACAACTTCCCAGAGAGACCAGTCTTGCACTTGGAATCCAGAATAGTTCCCGCTCTGTCTGCATAAAACAACCTCAGAAACCCCAATATCAGGAGACCAACAAAACCAAAGGAGGTATCGCAACATGGGCGAACGCGAAAGAAAGATGATGGCTTTTCTGGCCGGCATGGTCTGGAAATTGGCCAACGACCAGTGGTTAAACATGAACGAGGTCCAGCAGCTGGACAACATCATGTCCGAGTTGGGCTACCAAGACCTGGACGAAAAAGAATTCCGCTATTAAACGGGGTAGGAGGGGCAACATGAACCAGTTATACGAGAGAATCCGAGTTCTCTGCGAGGAGAAAAACATCACCATCGGCGAGCTCAGCCGTAGGGCAAAGCTCAACGACGACGACCGGCAGGCCCTCAAGCGGGGTCGGCGCATGAACATCAGCCTGGGCGCCGCCAAGAACATTGCCCGTGTACTGGGCGTCTCCATCGATTCTCTGGCTGAATACGAGACTCCTAACCTGCTGAGTTCTCTCAGCCGCACCCAGCTTCAGCAGGCGGCCGATGCCTATGAGGCTATCATCCGCCGGGAAGTGGTTGAAGACCGCTTCCGTGAGCGGGGGCTGGATCCCAAGGAGTATCCGGCTTGCTTCGAGGAGGCCCTGGGCCAGTACTGCGACGCTTTGGACTCGCAGTTCCTCGAAGAAGAGGCCCTGGAGCGGATTGCCGAGTATCTGTCTAAGATGGTCGCCGAAAACTGAAAGGAGAAAAACAAACATGAAGATTTTTGTGCTAACCAGAAAGATGGACGATTTCGAGTCTGCGGCCGTGGCTACGCCGTATCTCAGCCTGGAGGCTGCGCAGGCGGCCATGACTGAGGACTTTAAGGATATCCTTGAGGTCTTTGGGCTGAGTCCCGACGACGAGCAGGAAGAGGAGAAGCAGTGGGGTATCGAGGAAAAGTCGGCCCACATCCGCTACGACATCTGCTCCCGCTATGCCGACTGGAGCATCCAGGAACATGACCTGCCGGTGCAGATGGCCATCCGTGTCCGTGAGGGCATGGTGCAAGAGGCCATCGCCAACGCTGACATCTATGTAGAGGTTTTCGACCTGGACACCCAGGATCTGGCAGAGGACGGTAAGACATTCGAGGCCGACCGGCTGGATGCTGACTACCAGAAGTTAGGCAAAGAGCCGAGCTGGCGGGCTGTATATTAAGGCCGAAAAGAGTCCCTTCCCCATCCGGGAGAGGGACTCTTTCTTTGCGCCAATATCCCTATGAGGGCATGCATATAGTGGCAGTAGCGGCTTCGATATCGGTATTTTTGAAAAAATTTTTCAAATATCATTTTTCTGGCATTGGGACACACAACACGCTCAAACTGTGCCGGAATATCTTGGTGCGCACACTCCGTTCGCTCAAAATCGCCAGAGTAAATTGTAAATAGATGTTCATAAAGCACAATTCGGTCTGTGACCTTCTCCGAAGGTCATGTGGAAACCACGCCCCTTTAGGGGCGGTTTAACATCACCTCCCCCGATTCCTCGGGGTGGTATTTTCGCCAATAGGGTCTGCGATGCGTGTATAGTATAACCTATCTCCATATAGAGAGGAGGGAAACCTATGCCTACCATCGCACTCACCATGAAACTGCACCTTCGCCCCAGCGAAGAGGATGCATTGGCCTTTGGCGTCATGTCCAAAGCATATATGGAAGCCTGCAACTTTGTCGCCCAATATGCGTTCGACAACGGTTGCTTCCTGAGCGTGCTCAAGCTGCATAAGGCGCTGTACCAAACTGTCCGCAGCCAATTTGGGCTGAAGGCTCAGCTGGCCGCGTCTGTATTCCGGACAGTCGTTGCCCGCTACAAAGCAGTGCGGGAGCAGCTCTGGCAGAGCCCGTTCCGCTACAAGGATGAGAACGGCGAATGGAAGTCCATCACCCGCAACCCGAACTGGATCCAGCATCCGGTGCAGTTCCACAGGCCGCAGGCCGACCTGGTGCGCAACAGGGACTACAGCTTTGTCCAGAAGGGAAACAAGATCTCCGTGAATACGCTGGGCAAGCGGGCTATCATGGCCTACGATGCGCCTGAGTGCTTTGCCGGCTTCTTCGACGGCAGCTGGACCTTCGGCACCGGCAAGCTGGTGAGCCTTCTGGGCGAGTGGTACCTCCATATCCCGGTGACCCGAGAGGCGGACGCCGCCGCCCTGGTTGAGCTGGAAAGCTATGCCCATATTGTTGGCATCGACCGCGGCATCAGGTTCCTCTCCGTCAGCTATGATGAAAAGGGCAAAACCTCCTTTGTCTCCGGCAGGGAGGTCATGGAAAAACGGCAATCCTTTGCAAAAGTGCGGGCTGAGCTGCAGTCCAAGGGCACCAAATCCGCAAAGAGGGCGCTGAAGCGCATTTCGGGACGAGAGAACCGCTGGATGAGGGATGTTAATCATTGCCTCGCGAAGGCACTCGTCTCCGAATATGGCGCCGGCACCCTCTTTGTGGTAGAGGACCTGACAGGCATCAGCTTCGCAGAGGACAACCAGCGTGACGCAAAGGGCAACCGGGAACTGCACTCCTGGGCATTCTACCAGTACGAGCAATTCCTCAGCTACAAGGCGCAGCTGGCCGGAGCTGAGGTGCTGAAGGTTTCGCCCAAATACACCTCCCAGCGCTGCCCCAAATGCGGCCGCATCCTCAAGTCGAACCGCCACCGCGAGACCCACGAATATGTCTGCGATGCCTGCGGCTATCGCACCAATGACGACCGGGCAGGCGCCATGAACATCCAGTATCTGGGGAGGCTGTACGCAGCGGGCGATCCGGAGCCCAAGTTCGTACTGCCGAAGCCTGCTCCTGCCGTCGCAGATGTCGGCGGCCCCGGAGAAGCCAAACCGGCCTAGCCAAAAGGCTAAGCCGGTTCGAGAAAACACATATTCCTGCCGGGTACATCCTGGCGGGACTAAAAAACGGGTGTTGTCAACCACCCGGCGATGTAGCCATAGGCCTGCTGTACCGCAGGTACCGCATGTAAAAGCGGCGCTTGGGAGCACTCCTTCGGGAGCGACGCCAGGACCAAATGCGATGAGCTACAAGCCCTGGAAACTATGGAGGGTTAGGGCCCTTAGCAAGCTCCGTACCCTTTATGGGTCGGGGCAGTTGACTTTAGGTGCATGCTACTTCAAGTATGATACGGACTTCCCCTATGTTCCGCAGGTAGAAGCTCATATCGAATTGGCAAAAAAGATGTTGCCCAAGGTTTTCCCACTGCCGCCCCAAATGCGGCTGTTCGATTAAGTTTAGATATGTTTTCGCAACTTCTCACGCGAGCTCTCTAAGAAAAAACGGTCCCATCCCAAAGCTGGGGTGGGACCAAATCGTTGCATCAAACCAGGTCATCGAGTTCCACTGCTGCCGTGTTTGCCTTGTCCAGTCCCCGGCTCCGCCCACGAGGAGACATAGTGCCGGGTTCCTGTTCCAAGGAGGCCAGCCCGCAGATGTGCTGCACCCGACCTACTTGGCCATCCGTTAGCATCACCTTGATCCCGCGAGGGTGATAGCCCTTGTTGGTGAGCAGCCTGCCGACAATGCCACGGGTCAGCTTCCCAGTCGGCTGATCCTTCTTTAGGACAATATCCACCAGATCCCCCGGATGGATGCGATCGCGGCGGCAGTGATTCGTGTTCATGAAAAACTCGCTCCTTTTTTAAGAAAGATGTCCCAATGATATGCAAACTGCCCGCATCTGATAGGCCGGAACAGAGCTGATTTGCATAACGAATGATTTCCCAAGGATTTGCATATAACAAGACATTCTGATGCCCGACCGATACTGGTCTGGGTACGAAAAAAGAAAGGAGTTGTTTCTATGGAAGACATTTTTGGCGGACTGGTATTGCTGATGGGAGGGTTCGTTTCCATCTTTGCCATCATCGCCCTGGCAGTAGTCATCCTGATGATCATCGCCAACATATTTCTCTTCCGCAAGATGGGCTTACCTGGTTGGTACTCGATCATCCCATTTTGGAATGTTTACAACCAGGTCTCTAAGACCTGGCTGGTGACGCCATGGTTCTGGGTTTACCTGGGTCTGTTTGTGGCACCATGGTTCCTGGATGGCTTCCTGCTGTCGGTGGTTTCGATCCTTGCCTTTGCCCTGGGTGTGGCCATGAACCTGAAGCTGGCGGCTGCGTTCGGGAAGGGTGTAGGTTATTGCCTGGGGCTCATCTTCCTACCTGTGATTTTCCTGCCTATGCTGGCGTTTGGCCAGGCTACCTACATTGGCAACCAGACCACCCCCGGAAAGCTGTTCTGACAACCTGTACCTGAAAAGAAAACTCCCTCTCTGGCGATGTGGCTGGGGAGGGAGTTCTTTCGTTGTAGTACAAAACAATTTGCTTGGATTGCGGTTAGAGAAGGGGAGTCCAATCTTTTTTAACGAAGAAAAGCTGACGGGGCAATTCTCTTTGCCGAGAGCTTTGGTACGGGCCGGCTCCATACCGGAGCCGATGCCGGGTCCGTGAGATTGCCGGGCAGATACGGCAGGGTCGTACTTCTCCCAGCGGCGCCGGTGCAGCCTCCGACTGGACAAGCCATGTCATTCCTTCGCTGGGGGAATGGCGGAGCTCTCACGGACCCGACATCGGTTCCCGCGAGGGAACCGTCTCCGGCGAGAAACTCAGGCAAAGACAAATTTCTCTGCCCATTTTCTTCGTTAAAAAAGAATCCTCATCCGCACCCAGCTCGCAAGAGGATGCCATCATTCGTTACCGGACCGAACCGCCAACCTCCATCGTCGTCCCAAACAGCAGGGGAGAGGAGCCAACCTGCGCATATAGATGCCTGCTCTCTCGCGTATCATATTCCATCCAAACGAAAGGAGGAACAACAATCTTGTCCGAGAAACCACCCACCCCATTGCCCCAAAAGCCACACACCACGACCGCGTCCCTCATCTTCTGGGGGATATTCTCCTCCGGCGCCGCCATATGTTTTTGGTCCAGATTCGCCAAAAGCCTCGAAACAGGCAACAAAGATCTCTATACCAGCGAGGGTCTCGTTGCAGTCTGTGCTTCCGGTCTTCTGCTCGCTGTCCTTTTGGAAGCTGCCCGCATCTGGCGGATGCGACGGCGGAAATAATTTCCGAAAAGCCTGCATATAATAATAGCGTCCGCAAAGGACAGGGGCAGTCTATGGCTGCCCTAAAATTAAAACGCCTTCTCAGAAAGGCGCAAGTTTTTTGGAGGATTTCAAAAAAATGAACAAGAAAATCAAGTGCGCGATGTCTCTTGCCGCAGTGGCGGCGCTCTCTGTCTGCGTTCTCACCGGCTGCACCGGCGACAAAGACAAGGATCCTGCTGACTCTCAGACCCCTGATGTCAGCCAGTCGGCCCAGGTGGATGAGTCCCAGACTCCCGACAGCTCCAGCACCCCTGATGCCTCCGAACCCGACGCCTCCGCGCCTGATGCCTCTGTGCCTGATGGCAGCGTGACACCCGACAGCCAGGGTGATCCGGTACTGACGCCTGACGGTACTGAAGTCGTGGATGACGCCAATGCAGGCGATGGCTCTGATGCTGCTGACGACGGCGAAGCTGCTGATGGTGATGCCGCTGACAGCACTGAGGACGATGCAGATATCGGCAAGGATGTTGCCAAGCACTAAGACCAACAATTTAGCGGTGCAGTCCCCCCAGCGGAGCTGCACCGCTCTCTACAGGGGTGTAGCCAAGTGGTAAGGCCTCGGGTTTTGGCCCCGATATTCGCTGGTTCGAGTCCAGCCATCCCCGCCATGTGCCCTGTACGGGTAGAAAAAAATCAAAGGAGGGACCAAAGACATGGGCAAAAAAGTTGCGATCAACAACATCTGCCGGGCCACCGGCATAGCCACCCAGATCGGAGCTTTCGTAGCCATCCTGAAGTTCAAGAAGCCGCGCCTAGGCCTGGCCATGAACGCCGCCAGCGACTTGGTGTACTGGGCGCCCGCTGTAGCCGACAAGAAAGACCCCACCATCCGGCACGAGCTTGGCATTGTCAGCAGCACGATCGCCGTGATGAGTCTCCTGTACCTTGCCGCTACGCACGGCAAGAAGGAGGCTGCCTGATCCCTAACAACAAAAAGTCGAAAGGAGAATATCTGATATGTCTCAGAAATTTGCATGGTTGCCGGTGAAGGATGCCGACCTGGCAACTCTGAAGCGCGAGCTGTGCGTCGCCCCCGAATATGAGGACAAGGCGGTCGCCAAGTTCCAGAAGTTCTGCACCGACAATGATTTTGACCAGTATGGTCTGGCCGCCCACCCCAATCCGCTGACTCTGAAGTCGGTTCTGGCCGGCAGCGATATCCAGGAGCTGTTCACCACGCCTGGTGAGGAGTGGTTCTTCACCCTGGAGACGAAGGAGCCTGGCTTCCTCATGGACCATGCGCCCTGTATGTTCCAAAACTCCAAGACTGGCCGCCGGTGCTATGTTACCCAGCCCTACCTGCCTATGTGCGGTAATAACAGCCGTGATGCCAAGGCTGAACGGCAGGCTTGGATGAAGCATCTGGAAACCTGGGCCAAGGATGTCATGGGCGTGAAGTACAAGGTCCTGGATCAGAGCTCCTGGTATTTCAGTGATACGGTGCTCGTTGTATTCTACCTGGACGGCAACATCGTCAGCTGATCTGCCAAAAATGGCGCTCCAGAAACCCCTGGGGCGCCCCCATATCGCGGGATGGTGTAGTAGCAGCACGATGGAGTCATGTTCCCACATCTGGCCAAAAAGGCTAAAGCCGAAAAGCTCACTCTGCATCGCTTGGTATGGCCGGCTCGTACATAGGACCCCCCTGCTTTTAGGCACGGGGAGTAGTCAGTACACGCCGATGGTACGACAATGGGAATTTCCCTGAGAAATGCGGGAGGATACGACACCCGCCACGACACCCGCCTTTAAGAGAGGTCATGGAATCATCCGTGGCCTCTTTTTTGTAGGTTTTCGCATGAACCTATGCGGTTTGTGCGACAAAAGGCAGCCCTCACGGACCCGACATCGGTTCCGGAACGGAGCCGGCCCGCGGCAAAAGACTCCGGCGAAGGGAAAATTCCCCCTGCCACTTCTTCGTTAACAATTGCGCCGTAAATCCCCCGGATTCATCCGTGTGGGATATAAGGCGCTATATGACTTTCTCTGAAAGCCATGAACCTCAGGCAAAGAATGGTGTGCCAAAATATAAATTCGATGAACTGCATATAATAATATAGCAATAGGGTTACGATACAATTTTTTCGTTCTGAAAGGAGGCGGCGACCCATGAAACAGCAGCGGGCGGTGAAAGTGGAACTCTACCCCACTGATGAACAGCGCATTCTGATCCATAAAACATTTGGCTGTGTTCGTGCTGTATGGAACGATATGCTTGGCGACGAGCAGGAGTTCTACGCCGCCGCCGATAAACATTTCATCCCTACCACAGCCAAGTACAAGAAGAAACGCCCATACCTCAGTGAGGTAGACAGTCTGGCCCTCTGTAATGCACAGCTGGCACTGAAGAAGGCGTTCAAGCGGTTCTTTGAGAACCCTGGACATTTTGGGCATCCCAAGTTCAAAACCAAAAAGAAGGCTAAGAAATCGTACACGACAAACTGCCAGTATCATGTTTCCGGCCCCACAGTCTACACGGCAAAGGACGCCATACGGCTGCCAAAGCTGGGTCTGGTGAAGGCTAAGCTGTATCGCAATACCCCTGACAATTGGGTGCTCAAGTCGGCCACCATCAGCGAGACCAAGTCGGGCCGTATCTTTTGCGCTTTGCTCTATGAGTTTGATGTTCCCGCGCCGAAGGAGGTTCTGCCAACCCTGGAGAATTCCATCGGGCTGGACTACTCCTCACCGCTGTTTTATGTGGATCACGAGAACCGGTCCCCGGACAAGCCCCAGTGGTTCCGGGAATCTGAAGCCAAGCTCGCCCATGAGCAGCGGCTGCTGTCCCACATGAAATATGGGTCAAAGAATTACATCCGGCAGCTCCACAAAATCGAGGTGCTTCAGGAGCACATTGCCAACCAGAGAAAGGACTTCGCCCACAAGGAAAGCAGGCGGATAGCCAACGCCTACGGAGCCGTGTGCGTGGAGGACCTGGATCTGCAGGCAATGGCTCAAAGCCTGAATCTGGGCAAGGCGACAAACGACAATGGGTTTGGCATGTTTAGGGAGTTTCTCAAATACAAGCTGGAAGAGCAGGGCAAGCACCTCATCAAGGTGGATAAGTGGTACCCATCCAGCAAGACCTGCCACTACTGCGGCGGCTACTACAAGGATTTGCAGCTTGGCGAGGAGGAGTGGGTCTGCCCCCATTGTGGCAAACACATCCTCCGAAATCAGAATGCCGGCATCAATATCCGGCGGGAGGGCATCCGTCAGTTCTATGCAGAGCGGGCGGTGGAACCTGTGACTTTCTTCGAAAGTCATGCGGCAGCATCATAATCGCAGTCCAAAATATTATCTTTTGCCGGTAGGAGCACCGGCCTATGCCCGCCATTCTAGGCAGCACGGACGGGAACCGTGCCTAACATGACCGTCGAACGGGAAAAGAGAATGCATACCCTGGCCTATGCCAGGATACGCCTGAAGCCCCCAGCTTTAGCCGTGTAGGGTTAGCGTAACGCCCTATGTAGGGGTAGCTCACGAAAGACGCCTCTCTACGGAAATTCGCAAAGCGGCATCCGCATATAATAGATATAGACAGGGACATCTCTGTTCCCAAGAGAGGAGGAACTGGCACATGAACAGGCTGTTCGTCACTGGAGATATGCACTGCAACGCCTGCGGGGAATTCTCCAAGCTGAATACGAAAAACTTCCCCGTCCAGAAAGAACTGTCCAAGGACGACTACATTCTGATCGCTGGAGACTTCGGCTGCATCTGGAATGGCAGCACAGAGGAGGAGTACTGGCTGGACTGGCTGGAGAATAAACCGTTCACGACTTTGTTTGTAGACGGAAACCATGAGAACCACGCCCGGCTGGCCCAGTTCCCAGTGGAGGAGTGGCATGGCGGTAAAGTCCACCACATTCGATCGTCCATTCTGCACCTGATGCGCGGTCAAATCTTCGATATTGCCGATCTGAAAGTCTTTGCCATGGGCGGTGCCTCATCCCACGATATCCGGGATGGCATCCTGGATCCGGACGACCCATTCTTCCGGGACGACTACCGCAAGCTGCGCTCCCAGAACGCTCTTTTTCGGATCAAGGGCTGGTCCTGGTGGCCGGAGGAGATTCCATCCCAGGAAGAGTACGACGAGGCAGAGAAGAACCTGGATGCCAATGGCAGAGCTGTGGACCTGATTGTTTCCCATTGCGCGCCATCCAGCATCTCTGATATCATCAGTGGCGGTATGTACCAGCTGGACGAGCTTACCGACTATTTCGAGAAGCTGCGGGACAGTGTAGAATACAAAGGTTGGATATTTGGACACTACCACGACAATCAGGTCGTGCAGCGGAAACATGTTTTGTTATACGACCAGGTCTGCGAGGTCTTTGCTAAGACTGAGTCTGGCAACTTTGGCATCCTGCCTGTCTAATATTCTGGCAGCAGGGAGAGGGGTACGCATCTTTTTTAACGAAGAAAAGAGGCGGTGGAACTCTTCTTTGCCCGAGGCCCTCATGGCAGCCGGTCCCTCCGGGACCTGATGTATGGCGTGCGGGCCAGCCTAATCGAGTGAACTACCCACGACTAAAGTCGCGGGCTTCCTTGGCACGCAGGGATAACGATTTGAAGTATTGTCCCTGAATACGAAGGCTTTCCTGCTTCCTATGCCTGGCGCCTACCTTGCGGGCAGGTCTTACCCTGGCTCTCCGCCGCTGGACTTCCAGCGGCGGTCAGCATTTCCTGCTGTGCAGGCTTATAGGGATCTTCCCCCTGGCTCCCACGGTCCCCCGAGGTACCAAAAATAAGTAGGTGGTTGATACTTCTGCACAAAAGATAGATAGATGCAAATTGTAGGTTGGTAGGTACAGCTTATGGGAGGATGGTTACGCCGGCGGCCTTCAGGTCTTTGACGCCTCTGGCGAAGATATTGTCCTTGGCGTTGATATCCCGGTCGTGATAGACTCCGCACTTGGGGCAGGTCCACGCTCGGACGGCCAGATCCTTGACCTCCGGGTTCTTGTACCCGCAGCAGGAGCAAGTTTGGCTGGATGGGTACCACCGGTCTACCTGGATGAGCCACTTGCCCTGCCGCTGCATCTTATATTTCACCATAGTAAAGAACTGGCCCCACGCCACAGAGGATATCTCCCTGGACAGCCTTCGGTTCTTTACCATGCCCTTGATGTGGAGGTCCTCACATAGGAAGGCTGAGTACCGGTCCGCGATTTTGCGGCTCAGCTTGTGCTGAAAATCCTTCCTCTGGTTTTTGACCTTGCGCTGCTCAGCGGTCACGCGCTTTTTGGCCTTCTCCCAGTTCTTGGAGCCCTTATGGGTTTTCTTGTCATACTGCTTCCGGGCCATGGATTGCTGCAGCCGGCGCAGGCGCTTCGCGTGGAGGCGGATCCACCGGGGGTTTTCAACCTCCTCCTCCCAGCCCTGGCCGCCGATAACGGCAAACCGCTTGATACCCATGTCGGCGGCAAGGATGTCACTGACATGCATCTCCATCAGCTGCTCCGGCTTCGGGATCACCGCCTCCAGCTGCAGGGAAACGGTGTGGTGGTTGGTCTCCCGCCGCACCACAGCGGAAAGGATTGCCGTTCCCTCCGGGATAAGGCTTGCAATCGTCTGGCCCTTCGGCAAGACGAAGCGTATCTTTCCCGCCTTGGGGAGCTTCACATAGGGCAGGCCATTCTCCTCCAGGATAGCAATGTTGCCATTGGTATACTTGGTGGTGTAGGAGTTGCCTGCCGGTTTCCACTTGGAGGCGTACTTCGGGAGTTTGGCACGGCCGGCGAAAAAGTTCTTGTAGCCGGCGTCCACATGCTCCAGAGCAGCCTCCAGGGCAAACTTGTCGGACTCCTGCAGGAAGGGGAAATCCTTCTTCAGCTGCGGCAGGTGCTTGGCTTTGTATTCATTCACCGAGAGGGTTTTCTTGGTGGCCTTGTAGTAGTTCTTCCGGTCGCTCAGGTAGTGGTTGCGCACGAACCTGGCATTTCCAATCTGCTGAGCCAGGGCCTGCTTCTGAGCGGCGTCGGGGAGCAGCTCCAGGGTGATGCCGTAGTCATGCACGATGCAGTTGTACGGCTCCAAGGCCTTGTTTTTGGCCTGGGTGATGTTAATCGCCCGGCCGGAAAACTGGAACTGTCCATTAACCTTGGTTGCGGTCACCGCCATGAGAAGCCCTCCTCGTATAATAAGTTTCAAAGTTAATAGTTTCAGGTATCAGCAGGCTTTGAGGTGCCCGTGATACAATAGCTGTAGGACAGCAGGGTCAAGTTCTGAGTCCTCCGGTTGAGCCGTAAGGCTACTTCACTGAAAGTCTGTTCCCCTGAACCGGAAGTTAGCTGCAAACTCATTGGCTGTTTGCCTGGGACAAGACCGCCCTTTCAGCAGTGAGGGCTATCGCATTGGTCTGCCCAGGAATGATTCTGATAAGCGAGGGTGCCAGATGCTCCGGTTATCATGGGTATCTCAAAGCCTGCTGGCCTGAAATCTCCATGCGGGGAGGTGAAAATTGTGAATCCACTATTCGTTGGCATTGATGTGAGCAGCAAGAACAATGTGGCCTACCTGATGAAACCGGACGGCAGCAAACACTCCAGCTTCTCCGTGCAGAATAACCTTGGCGGTGCTAAACTGTTATCAGAGAGAATCGTATCGGCACTTGGCTCCATGCAGCTTGAGCGTGTGGTGATTGGCCTGGAGGCCACCTCCATCTACGGGGACAGCCTAGTCTATGCTCTTCGTGAGGATGGCCGCTTGGGGCGGTTTCAGAGGAAAATCCATGTTCTAAATCCAAAGCAGGTGCGGAAATTCAAGGAAGCCTATTCTGACCTGCCAAAGAACGACTGGGTGGACGCCTTTGTGATTGCCGACCATCTCCGTTTCGGCAGAATCAACAGGGAGGTCTACATGGACGATTACCGCTACAAAGCCCTGCAAACCCTTACCAGAGCCAGATTTGATGTCATCCAAAACTTGACCCGGGAGAAGCAGCGGTTCGCCAACTACTTATTCCTCAAATGCTCCGGCATGGCCCAGGACAAAGACATTCAGAACACCAGCGCCACCACCATCGCACTCATGGAACACTTTGAAACCGTGGATGACTTGGCGAATGCCGACCTGGAGGAACTGACTGCCTTTATTACTGAAACAGGCCGTGGCAAATTTGCTGACCCGGATGCTACCGCCAAGGCAGTTCGGGCTGCAGCCAAAGGCTCCTATCGGCTGCCCAAAACAGTAAACGACACTGTAAACCAAGCAATGGCTGTTTCTATTGCCTCCATGCGCGCCTTGAAAGGGCAGGTCAAAGTATTAGATAAGGCCATTGAACAGCAGTTTGAAATCATTCCGAACACTTTGACCTCCATCCCCGGTATTGGCAAGGTCTACTCCGCCGGTATCATTGCTGAGATTGGTGATATCCACCGTTTTGATTCCCAAGCCTCGGTTGCCAAATACGCCGGCCTTGTCTGGAACAGGAGCCAGTCTGGCGACTTCGAGGCCGAACACTCCAGAATGATTAAATCCGGCAACCGCTATCTCCGCTACTACCTGCTGGAAGCCGCCAACTCCGTGAGAAGATGCGACTCCGAGTTCCGGCGTTACTATGACCTCAAATTCAAAGAGGTCAACAAGTACCAGCATAAACGCGCACTCGCTTTAACTGCCAGAAAACTGGTCCGGTTGGTCTTTCGGCTGCTAAAGGACAACCGCCTGTATATCCCGCCGGAGGGCTGAGAGCGCAGCTTGCCACTCTGACTCATAGGCCCTGTTTCAAAATTTCTCAGGGACAGGGCTTTGGTTGGTGTTGCCTTTTTGCTGTCTACACAGTGCTTTTTACTCTGTTTCGCTTAAAATTTTCTTGCATCACCTACTTGACTTCATACCATTGGACTTTCCTGGCTTTGGATGTATGCTTCCACCTGCACTGTGCTGCGCTCACTGACCGTTACCACAAAGTAGGATGGGTTCCACAGATGCCCGCCCCAGAGAGAGTTCTTCAGCTCTGGGTGTCCCATGAACAGCCAGCGGGCTGTGTTGCCTTTCAAAACCTTTATGGCATCAGAAAGCCGTAGCTGCGGTTTGCAGCTGACTAACAGGTGGATATGGTCTGGCATTACCTCCATAGCAAGGCAGTCCATCTGCAGCTCGCTCATGGTTGTTAAAAGGTGGCGCCTTGTGTCTGCGGCAATGTCCCCCGTGAGGATTGACTTGCGGTATTTGGTCACCCACACAATGTGATACTGCAGAAGGTAGACATAGCCCCTACCATGCGTAACGCCAGTTTCACTTGTAACAATAAGCTCTTTGTCCATATATTTATTATACCATATGTATGGGGAAAATCTACGGTTGCGGCACAAATTACAAAAAATATTGGGGCGGCTTACTCACGACTAAAGTCACGAGTGTGCGCCGCCCCGCTTATCAATCCGGCGTGCATATCATCCCTGCCACATAGACCGCTTCGCTAGGTCTGCCACACAGGTCGCTTCGCTAGACCTGTAGAACGCAACAATCAGCCAACCAAAAAGGAGGTTTCCCCAAACATGAACGCCAAAGAACTCATCTTTTCTGTCCCCACCCATGAGCTGGCGGCCCGTCATATCGCCCAGCTTCGGGAGATGCCCGACACACAGATCAACGACGGCAACCTGGAGACGGCCATCGCCAACATGTCTGCCTTCATCGAGAAACTGGCCGACATCGAACCCATCGAGACCAACCATATCATCCTGGGCATTCGGCACCTGATGCACGATGAGGAGTCCCTCTCCGCATCCCTCTTCCGGAAGGACGAGCTGCTCTCCGATTTCGACCTCGATTCCGAGATCGGTGCCCTCTCCGATACGGACGGACTCTCCGATGATGAGCTGGATCGGCTGTCCCACCTCCAGCCCAACCCGCAAAACTATGCCTACGACCTGTCCGCCTGGGCGGAGATCCTTGGCTATGAGGTGGACAAACGGAACATCGCTGCCATCGGTGCCCTGGACCTGGCTGAAGTCATCCTCTGGGAGATGACCTTTTGCGGATACAGTGAGGAGAAGATCGCAGAGGAGCGGGCTGAACTCGACCGCCGGGCCAAAAAGCTGGAGGAAGTGCTGAAGAAGCCCAAGGAGGAACAAGAGAAGTACTTTATCCCCGCCGAGAAACTCCGGTGCGATTTTGGCATCCCTAAGCCGACACCCGAGGAGGAGACCGTGGCCCACCGCCGCATCTGCCACGAGGTTTTGTACAACAATTTGCAGACCTGGCGGGCCATCCGTGACTACCTGGGCGGCTGAACGCAAAAGAACACCCCTGGAGGAAGCCCTCCAGGGGATTTTTTGTCAGGTGGCGAGTAAGTTCGGATAGGGGAGAAGGAGCCCATCGCCGAATTGATCTAGGAAAACATTGCTGGCCGGTACGCCGATGCGGTTCAACCTCAGCCCGCATATGCGAACCCTCCTTAGCTTTTCTGCAAAATATACGCGATTTTGTACGGCACACCCCGGCGCACCATTGTCTCCACCGCCACCGGCACCTTGGCGCCGACCCGGAAGCTGCCCCGTTTGCATGGCATCGAAACGCAGGTCGTTATTGGCCGGCCGTGGCGCATAATGGACATTTGGTACTGTTCCCGCCCCGGCACCCTGCTGGTCATTACGACGCTGACGACCCCGATCTCCCGGGGCAACTCCTTCTTTCGTTTGGCTGCGGCAAAATGGGTAGCAGCCAGGATGCCGATACAGACGACAGCGATGATGGCAAGGATGATGAGAATGATATTTGCGGTAGGCATGGGAATGCGACTCCTTTCTTGCGAAGAGTGGCCATTAGACCCAGACGAGGATGCCAAGGCCGGCAGTCTACACGATGCCAATGAGGATGAGAACTACATCTTCGATCTGCATGGGCAGCACTCTCTTTTCTTCTGCAACTATTATATGCAGCTTGCCATTTCCGCATTTCCGTCTGTGCAGAGTTTTCAGTCTGCAGCGAGGTGCGTACCTTCGCCTATTTCTGAGAACCCCGGGAATCCCGAAAGATCTTAACTGCGAGCCAGCCAAACAGCTTCCGAAGAAGCGAAATGACCCCTGTCACCACCCAGCAGGTGAACCGGCAGACAGCCCTGGACAGCTCCGCAACAACGGCAAAAAAGATGAAATCATGCATGGGAAACAACAGCTCCTTAGCTCCTTTCTTCTCCTTGCCTGTTATCTATAGCCGCCGTAAAACCCTCTGCTTTAGCTGTAGGGATATAAGGCGGCATCCGTGCCTGCGTGCAAATGCCCAAGCAAATATTGGACTACACCCCCCGGTGTCGGGGGGGATGTTTTTTTGCGCATATACGATTTGTGCAGTTTGCATATTATATAAGCAAAATAGCAAAACTATCCTCGAAAGGAGGCCATGGATATGATCACCCTGCAGAGCCGGCTCATAAAGAAAAGCTCCCTCCAAAAACCTGCGCTCATAGATGTCACCCGCGATATGGGCGCCTTCGAGCATCATGTCCGGGCTATGGTTGGCGACATACTGCACCGGCAGGAGACGCCGGAGGACGCGGACAGCCTCCATGTGCAGTACAAAAAGCTGGGCCTCAGCGACTACATAGTTGGCAGCATGGAGCAGGTTGCCAAAGGCGCTATCTCAGCTGCCAAGGAGGCTCTGGCTCTCGATATAAAGACAAAGGTCCAGCGGATCCCTAAAATCGAAGCCCAGATCAAAAAGAAGACCGACCAGCTGAACCGGGCCATGAATGCCAAAGCCCAGCTGGCTGCCCGCAGCCGGGCCCGCAAGGACAAAGAGCTGCCGCCGCCTTTCCAGAACCCCTTTGGGAACTGGGTCCAGCCAAAGCACTACCAGGACGGCAGCCTGTGGTTCCTGGTCGGCGGCATCCATAAGAAGCGGCCGCCCCAGAAATACAGCTCCGAGTACCTGTTCGAGGTGCAGTATCTGGACCTGCGGATCAGGCGTCTGAAGCAGGAGATCGCAAACATGCATGCTCGCCTGCACGACCTCAAAGGCCGGCTGGAGCGGCTGCGGCGGGAGCAGAAGGCAGGTATCGTCCATATCTGCTTTGGCGGCAAGGCTCACCTCCGCCGGCGCAACGAGGCCAAGACGCCCAAGGAGGTCGAAGCCTGGCGCAAGGAGTGGCATGACCTGCGCCGGCGGGAACTCACCCTGGTGGGCCGCAAGGACTCCAAGTGCGGCAACTGGATGGCTCGCTATGATATAGCAACCCACCAGCTTTCGTATAAATCGATACGGGGTCGGCAGGTGGTCATCGATGGGGTGCATTTCCCGCATGGTCAGCAGCTGGTGGAAGCAGCAGTCGCCGCCCACGACATCGCCATTCGGAACAAAAAGCTGCCGCTCGACCAACAAGTTGAGGGCTGGAAGCCGGGCCCTGTCACCTGGTCGATCAGAGACTGCGGCAATGCCTTTCTGGTAAAGTGCATGATCTCGGTGCCGGCGGACCCGCACCTGAACAGCTGCTTCGATGAAGGCTGCGTAGCCTTCGATATGAACTACGACCACCTGGCTGTGGCAGAACTGGATGGTAAGGGCTGCCTGCTGAACCACCGGGTCGTCCGGTTCCGGATGGCGGGCCGCACAAGCGACCAGGTAAACAATGCCATCTCTGAAGCATTGGAGCAGGTCTTCCGCCAGGCTGCGGTGGCCAACAAGCCCATTGCGATGGAGGACCTGGACAACCCGGACAAGTGCCTGCTGTATGGCAACAAAAAGGCGAATCGCAAAATCAGCGAGTTCGCGCATGGGCGGATGACCTACCTGGCCGGGCGCAAGAGCCAGAAGTACCATCTGGTCGTACGGGCCGTGAATCCAGCCTATACCTCCCAGATCGGGAAACTCAAGTATATGCGCCAGATGGGACTGTCTGTCCACGAGGCTGCGGCCTATGTCATTGGCCGCCGGGCTATGGGCTTCCAGGAGGATGTGCCGGCAGAGCTGATGCACCTGATCCGCAAGCCTGCCATCCCCGTCTTCCATCTGAGCAACTGGGCGGCCCTGTATAAGGCCACCAAGAAGATCCCTACTCATTGCTTCTACCGCAAGCTCAACTACCAGGAATATAAGACGGCCGCTGCACTGCGGAAGGCCCTTGTTAAATGAGATAGAACCACAAACAATGTTTCTGCGAAGCTATCCACTGCACCGGGCTTTGGGAGCGTCACTAGACGATGGCGTTTCTGGGGACCCGGACGAAATGCAGTTGTCCTAGCAGATCCCTGGGGAGGCTGCCTGCCATCGGGCAGGAGGTCTTTCTGGGCCAATTGGCAAAAATGAACCTGCCGCCAAGTTTCCGGTAAGTCGTCCCGTAGACGATACTGCCACCACACGAGCTTCCTCCGGAAGCTCGTGGAAACCCCGGGCTTTAGCCCTGGGGAGGTTCATATGCAACAGCCAACATTTATATTGGCAGCACAGAAAAAGGAGCAGCCCGCACATAGCAGACTACTCCTCTCGCCAAAGGGGCATCAGCCCTTCATAACCTCCTTCAGAGGCTTGCCGGGCTTGAAGCTGGGGGTGCGGGACGCAGGGATGAGGATCTCCTCCTTGGTCTGCGGGTTCCGACCCGTCCGCTCGGCTCTTTCCTTCACCTCGAATACACCAAAGCCGGCAAGAATGACCTTCTCACCGGAGGCCAGAGCAACAGTTACCTGGTGCATGAAGGCATCCAGAGCCTTGCCGGCGTCAGTCTTGGAGAGGCTGCACTCGGCAGCCATCGCGGAAATCAGTTCGGTTTTTGTCATAGTTGGGGACAACTCCTTTCTTTCTCTGCTTAACATGATACACAAAGCAAATTGTTTCCATCTCGCACTCCGGAGCCCTTCCGGCATGGAAGCGGCGATGGACAAGGAAAATTGTACTACATGAGAGCCAACTGCGCAAGAGGCAGGCCTCACGGACCATATGCAGGCTCCGCAAGGAGCCGGCTCGCGGCAACAGATCTGGCAAAAGAGATAATCTCTCGGCCAGTTTCTTCGTTAAAAAAGACGCCCTACAGGTCAAAAGTACAAAATGTCTATATACAGGAAGACACGCTCACAGGCGGATATCGGTACAGCAGGGGAGTGGAGCATCTGCATATAGCAGAACAACCCTATTCGCCCAAGCAATGCCTCTGGTTTGCGTGGCCTGCTATACGGGCACCATGGAACATAGAAGATGGGGAGCTCCTATATGCGCATATCAGAATAACAATACGAGAGATAGCCACGCCCACATAGGGGCCCATCTCATATATAGGCTGCCATCCTGCCATATATGGACAGCCAGTTCTTCCCATACCACTTCTAAGCAAATGCGTCGGTTGCCCACACGCCCTCTCAAAAAAAGCAATACCCATATAATATGCAGATAATACCTAATCTCATCCAACTTAATATTCAAATAATAATCACATAATACGCAAATAATGTCCAATTCATATGCGCAATATGTAAATAATACCTACTTAATATGCGAAAAGAAACTCCCCGCCGCTAAGCCGGATGAGGCCGAGAAAAGCGGGGCCAGAGTGCCCCCTTCTGATCCTGCTTTGCTGCGACCGCTAGTCCTTTCAGTAAGCCCTACTGCACATGGATTCCTGACAGTCCTCTTCCCCAGCGACTATTATATCCCAGCATGCTGGAGATCCGTGTCTCGGCGAGAAGCGTCTTTTTTAACGAAGAAATCTGCCGGAGGATATTTCTTTTCCCCAGTTTCTCGCCCGGGCAGGTCCCCTCACGGGGACCTATGTAAGGTCCGTGAGGATGCTCCCTTCCTCTGCAGCTCAACCCGGTGCGGTCGAAAATAATATGCGGATAATAGCTTTCTAATATGCAAATAACATGTAAAAAATGGAATGGAGGGGAGAGTGGCGGAAAGGATGTCTGGGTCGGAGACGGGGCAGCAGTAGACGGCTGGGCGGAAAAGTTTGATGGATTGGTTGGATGCTATGCGGAATGGTTAGTCGGCTGGGTCGGTAGGAGGGTGCAGATGGTGGGCGTATGGGGCGGAGATAGGGCGGAAAAGTTAGACGAATGGGTCGGCAACTTTGCGGCATCCACCAGGAGCGGATCCCAGGGAGCTCCTCCGTAGCATTGTCCCCGGCTTTATCATCCGCCTCGGTGCTCCCAAAGCAGGCTTCACCGTCGCCGGCGCTCCCAAGGATCAAAATAGCCGTACTGGCACAGAAACATAGCCGGTTTTATACCCAATTTTCGTTGCCTCTCATGGTGCCTCCAGGGATGGCAAATGATTTTTCTGCTCAAGAATACAAAGGTTGTTTACCGTCGCCGGCATCATAGCAAAAAAAACAGGAAAGAAGCCGCCCACAAATGAAATGGGGCGGCATTATCTTTTGTAGCGGAAATATGGATAGTGGCTGTGATTTGGGATGCAGATGGAGGCTGTGTGGATATTTATAGGGGGTGTGATGAAATGGGAAGTGTGGACGGTGGCTATGCTGAGATTGCACGGTTTTTGACGATTGTACTGCGGTAACTGCATGGGTCCATAATGGAACTTGGCGGTGTTCAATGTGGTTTATGACCGGATGGGACAAGGTAGGTGATTATGGGAAGAAGGAGTCGGGGCGTTCGGCAAAAGAAAGCCGTCAACTGCCCCGACCCATAAAGGGTACGGGGCTTGTTAAGGGCCCTAACCCTCCATAGTTTCCAGGGCTTGTAGCTCATCGCATTTGGTCCTTGCGTCGCTCCCGAAGGAGTGCTCCCAAGCGCCGCTTTTACATGCGGTACCTGCGGTACAGCAGGCCTATGGCTACATCGCCGGGTGGTTGACAACACCCGTTTTTTGGTCCCGCCAGGATGTACCCGGCAGGAATATGTGTTTCTCGAACCGGCCTAGCCTTTTGGCTAGGCCAGTTTGGCTTCTCCGGGGCCACTCGCATCTGCGGCAGCAGGAGCAGGCTTCGGCAGTACAAACTTAGGCTCTGGGTCGCCTGCTGCGTACATCCGTCCCAGATAATGGATGTTCATGGCGCCCGCCCGGTCGTCGTTGGTGCGGTAGCCGCAGGCGTCGCAGACATATTCATGGGTCTCGCGGTGGCGGTTTGATTTAAGGATGCGGCCACACCTGGGGCAGCGCTGGGAGGTGTACTTGGGCAAGACCTTCAGCACCTCGGCTCCGGCCAGCTGCGCCTTGTAGCTGAGGAATTGCTCGTACTGATAGAACGCCCAGGAGTGCAGTTCCCGGTTGCCCTTCGCGTCACGCTGGTTGCCCTCCGCGAAGCTGATGCCCGCCAGGTCCTCTACTACAAAGAGGGTGCCGGCGCCATATTCGGAGACGAGTGCCTTCGTGAGGCAATGATTAACATCCCTCATCCAGCGGTTCTCTCGTCCCGAAATGCGCTTCAGCGCCCGCTTTGCAGATTTGGTGCCCCTGGACTGCAGTTCGACCCGTACATCTGCAAAGGATTGCCGATTTTCCATGATCTCCCTGCCGGAGACAAAGGAGGTTTTGCCCTTTTCATCATAGCTGACAGAGAGGAACCTGATGCCGCGGTCGATGCCAACAATATGGGCATAGCTGTCCAGCTCAGCCAGGGTGGCGTCATCCACTTCCCGGGTCGCCGGGATATGGAGGTACCACTCACCCAGGAGGCTCACCAGTTTGCCGGTACCGAAGGTCCAGCTGCCGTCGAAGAAGCCGGCAAAGCACTCAGGCGCGTCATAGGACATGATGGCCCGCTTGCCCAGCGTATTCACGGAGATTTTGTTTCCCTTCTGGGCAAAGCTGTAGTCCCGGTTGCGCACCAGGTCGGCCTGCGGCCGGTGGAACTGCACCGGATGCTGGAGCCAGTTCAGGTCGCGGGTGATAGACTGCCGTTCGCCGTTTTCATCTTTGTAGCGGAACGGGCGCTGCCAAAGCTGCTCCCGCACAGCCTTGTAGCGGGCAACGACGGTCCGAAATACGGATGCAGCCAGCTGAGCCTTCAGCCCAAATTGGCTGCGGACAGTTTGGTACAGCGCCTTATGCAGCTTGAGCACGCTCAGGAAGCAGCCGTTGTCGAACGCATATTGGGCGACAAAGTTGCAGGCCTCCATATATGCTTTGGACATGACCCCAAAGGCCAATACATCTTCTTCGCTGGGGCGAAGGTGCAGTTTCATGGTAATTGCGATGGTAGGCATAGGTTTCCCTCCTTTCTGTATGGGGATGGGTTATACTATGCACGCATCGCAGACCCTATTGGCGAAAATACCATCCCCGATTCCTCGGAGGAGGTGATGTTAAACCGCCCCTAAAGGGGCGTCGTTTCAGACCGAATTGTACCTTATGAAGTGCCGGCGCGTGAGGATGGGAGCTGGTACACCGGGTTGGCGGGTCTCGCTGTTTTGTACAACCGGGAAATATCCTGGCTGTTGTTGCAAACAGGCAGTTCTCACGGATCCTGCGTAGGCTCCGAAGGAGCCCGACCTGGGGGAACTAGCCTGGGATGTAGGCAAAAAAAAGGAGCGGGACCGGGAGATATCCTCCTGGGCCCGCTTTTGGCGCGGTATTAGATTCTCTGTGCTCCTGCGATGGCGCCCTGATCAATGACGATGCGTCCATCGCTGATACGGCTGCCGAAGTCACCGAACAATGTGCCGTCCCAGTCTGAGAGAACCATCTCATAGTCGCTGATTTCCTCCAGCCGGCCGGATACGATGCTCTGGCCACCCCAGAGCCTCAGTTGCTCACCAATACGGATCTCGTCCTGATGCTTGGTGTTCAGGGGGACTAGGGCGGGGCGGAACCCGAGGCTCGCGTTTCGATAGCCGGACGAGCGGCTGCCCCAGTAGCGGGCCGAATTGTAGCCACGATACGCACGGTATGACCCTATTTTCCCTGGTTCTTGTACCCAAAAATAGGCGTCTTTCCAATGCCAGATGGAGTCATCCTCTCCGACGGCATCAAGAGCCGCATCCCACTCGTTAGGCTCGTCTTTTTCTGCTCCAACCTGAAGCAATCTCACTGTGAAGCGGAAGCCGCCGATGGATACTTCCTTGCCGAACACTAAGTCGTTGGCCTTCAGGTTGTCCCAGCTAATCTTGGTTAGGATACAGCGGTCGGCGATGAGCATGTTGTTCACCACCACCCAGCTGATCTCTTTGCCAGGAACAGCTTCGCCGATCCTGATGGCTTGGCCGGAGTTGTACACTATTTCTGTGTCTGCCGGGCAGTCGTCCAGATAGAGGCTGCCTAACTTAATGATATTTGCCATATATGTATTATCCCCTTCCTATGCTTGCTCCTAAATTGTTCCGTAATACAGTTGTATGCAAAACTGCCGGAGTTCATTTGAAAGCTGAAATGAAAGGAGAAGTGCCCATTAGGAACATACTGCAGCCGCCTTCAGACTGGTAGGGGAGAGGGGTGTGCGAATCATTGGCACAGACTAGAAAGAGCAGTCCCACGGACCCAACATAAGGCTCCGAAACGGAGCCTGCCCGTGCCACAGCTCCTGGCAGAGGCAATCTTCCTGCCGCATTTCTTTGTTAAAAAAGACTCTAACAACAACCCTCTTCCTAAACAACAAAGCGACGCTTCTGCCCCCTCAGTTGGAGGGGGCGATCTTTTTTGTGCTTTTGAGGGAGGTGGCCTTTTCTGAAGAAGAAAAGCTGCAAGGCGTTTTTGTTTTGCCTTTAGCCCATAGCAAAGCCTCATATGGGCCGTAAACTCTCCTGTTTTGCGCAGCAAATATTGCAAACTCACACAACATGTTGTATCATGAATGGTAAACAGCTGTTCGTCCTAGCGGTCTTAGACTGCCAAGGCTAGTGCTAAGCGGCCTCATGGACCGCAAATAGGCTCCCAACGCAGCTTTCATCCAGAAAGTCACCACATGACCTTCTTCGAAAGTCACCACATGACCTTCTTCGAAGGTCACAGAGGGAGCTGGTTTCGGTGAAAGTCCTGGCAAACGGCGCTATCCCCCCAGTATCAATTCGCTATGGAGGCGTTTCCTGAATGAATAACAAATTGATTGTCCACGGAGCAGAAATTGCAGTTACAACCATAGATGACAAGGATTATATTTCCCTGACGGATATGCTCAAGGCGAAAGATGGGGACTTTTTCATTTCTGACTGGCTGCGAAACAGAAACACCGTCGAATTCCTTGGGATATGGGAACAAATCCACAACCCAGATTTTAATTATGGCGAATTCGCCGTAGTTAAAAGCCATGCCGGCCTGAATAGCTATAAGCTCAGCGTCAAAGAGTGGGTCGAAAAGACTCATGCGATTGGACTGCGGGCAAAGGCTGGAAGATATGGCGGCACATACGCCTACAAGGACATCGCCTTTGAGTTTGGCATGTGGATCAGCCCAGAGTTCAAAATCTATCTGATCAAAGAGTTTGAACGACTCAAGGCTGAGGAAATGAAACAGCTTGGTTGGGACATCAAGCGAAACCTAGCCAAGATCAACTACCGCATCCATACAGACGCCATCAAGGAGAACCTGATTCCGCCGGAGCTTTCCGCAAAGCAAGTCTCCATGGTGTATGCCAGTGAAGCCGATGTGTTGAACATGGCTCTGTTCGGCATGACTGCAAAGCAGTGGCGGGATAGCCATCCGGATCTGAAAGGGAATATCCGTGACTACGCCAATGTCTCTCAGCTGGTCTGCCTGTCCAATCTGGAAAATCTGAATGCGGTGTTTATCGGAGAAGGGATGTCTCAGGCCGAGCGCTTGGCAAAGCTCAACGCCATCGCCATCAGCCAGATGGAAATATTGACACAAGACCACCGTATCGAAGCTCTGGCATCCCATACTGGAGAACTGTCTCCCCAAGATTAGTCTGTATCCGACCGGCTGCGCAAAGAATAAGAAGCAGCTTTCCATTTCGTGGAAGGATGGCGATGATATGGAAAATGTCAGCATGAGTTCTGAACGGTCCCTCTGCGCCGACCTGCTGCGGGCGAAGCGGGACCGGGAGCAGGGGGTGGAGTGTGTCCCTGCTGACGAGGTGCTGGCCAGCATGGAGCGGGCTATCGAGGATGCGGCTGGAGATGCCTAAGTACAGCGTCCAGTTTAACCCCAGGTTGCAGCGGCAACTTATATCCACGCAGCCTTCATCGCCAGGGTGAGTAAGCCGGCTGCCCGGCGGCTCCTGGAGGAATTTCGGGCACTGGTGAAACAGCTCGGGGCCAACCCCTATCTCTATCCGCCCTGCGACGACCCCAACCTCCCGCCGAACTTGTACCACAAGGCAAATATTGCTAAATGGTACAAGGTGATATATTATATAGAGGAAGAGCAGGTGTTTGTCGAGGCGGTTGTGGACTGTCGGAGCCAGGGCTGAGCTACCTCACGGACCATACATAGGCCCCCGGAGGGGGCTGGATTCATTGAGTGCCTCCAGCAAAAAAATAAACCCCTCGCCGCCTCTCCTCGCTAAAAAAGACCTGGCCCAAATTCATCCACAAAATATTATTTTGGGAAAGTGCATATAATATTAGTGAAGAGGCAAGGGATCTAGTTCTCCACAAGAACGGAGAACCGAAATATTATTTAAGGAGGACCTTTCAACATGAAAGCAACGAACAACAAAAAGCGCATTTCCCTGTTGCTGGCAGCGGCCATGCTGATCAGCATCTTCGCTGGCATCTTCGCCACGACCAGCAAACCCACCTTTCCCGATGTCCCCACCTCCCACTGGGCCTACGCATCTGTAAATCGGGCCTCGGAAAATGGCTGGATCGCAGGCTACAGCAACGGGAAATTTGGTCCGGCGGACAATGTGACTTATGGTCAATTCGCTCTTATGCTGGGCCGGTCTGTTGACCCCTACCTGATCTCTGCGTACGGAGGGGATCCATCGATGGTTGAATGGTATGTACCCTGCATGGCGGTGATGAGGGGCGACAGTAGTTATTGCGTAGGAACCCCCATCATTGATTCCGATATCCATGAGATCGCCAATGAGCCGGTCAACCGGTATAATATGGCGCAGATCCTCTTCAATATCATGACCATATATGATAAGGTCCCCAGCTATGATGCCGCCGCGGTACAGGCCGGCATTGCCGACTGGAAGAGCATCCCCGACAACTATAAGGATGCTCTGATGGCCGTGGTAAGTGCTGGCATCATCAGCGGTGTGGACGACAAGGGTACTTTCAATGGCAGCGCCCTGATGAACCGTGGTCAGGCTGCTGCGGTACTGTGCCGGATGTATGATGTATTTTCTGGAACAGGAACAACCACCCCTGCGACTCCTGATGAATCTGATACTCCCACCAGCACCGAGCTGGGACAGAAGCTGTCCAGTGGAGCCACTGCGGCGGCGGGGGTAGCTTCCGGTATTGGTAAAAAGGATGATTATCCCACTTATGGAAACTCTGATATTGTATCCAACAATGGGTATTACACCGGAGCTACCAATGTGGATGTTGGAACGGCCCGATTGCAGTATAGCGCACTGGAGTATGTGAATGAGGCGAGGGTGGATGAGGGTCATGCGCCTCTGAGCTGGGTTCCCAGCGATGCAGCCGAGGAGCATACGCTTCAGCGGTGCTATGAGCTGGTGAGTGACTTTTCGCATGAGCGACAGAAAGGAAAATTTGCCGGAGAAGTAATCGCAAAGGGGCAAATTTCAATTTACAGTGCGGTGGAAGACTGGATGAATTCTTCCGGGCACAAGCAAACACTGATGGCGGATGATTACAAGTATTTGTCTGCTGCAAAAGCGGGTAATTGTTGGATTATTTGTTTGTGGAGTGGTGATTTTGAATTGGTCGAACGGTGGTCTTCTAACAACTACGATTATTCGGCCTATAACAATTGAGAAAGGAGGAACCTCCTATTGGGTTATCTGCTTGTGGAACGGTAACTTTGAGAGGGTTGAGAGATTTTCCGTCAATAATTACGATGTCGGCTACCATTAAGCAGAGAGCAAGACTACCTATGCTAACCACAATCTCACAGAGTTCCATACAACAAACGATGCCCCCGAGGATTTCCTTGGGGGCATCTTCTTTTCTGCTTGTTTCGCCATTTCCAGTGATTAGATGAGGTTGTTTGTCATGAGGATCTTGCGGAAGCCGATGGCTGACTTCTCGGACGGCGTTCTTGCCCGTTTGGAAAGGTTGCTCTCTATTTTAGATGAGCACGCTGAAAAGCGGGTTGCCCGCGAGATTAGAAAGTTGGCTGCGGCCAACGAAATCCTCAGAGGAACGACGAAAGCACTGCCCAAGGACATCACAAAGATGTCCGAGAGCGGTGCTTCCATCGAACTGGCAGATTATGTGCGCGCTGTGATGGGACTCCAGCCTAACCATGGCGCTACTCTGCCAAAATTGCTCTTGGGAGTCTTCAAGGCTTGGTTGACGGCCAAGCTGAAGAAGATCTCCAAGAGTCCCGCCAGCTCCTAATTAAGGGGATGGCAGCCTAGCTAGTAGGCTATTTGCATAGTATGCAAATGGGACAGAAATTATTGGCGCTATTGTGCGCCCTCAAAGGTTCCTGCTTGGGAACCTGCATTAGTTCAGGAAAATATCATCTCGAAACTACCGAATAGCGTTTACAAGCAGCTTCCGATTTTCGGAGGCTGTTTCGTTTTATGCAGGGAGATTTTGGCTGTAGTTTTCCAGAGAAAACCTAGGTGTGGGGCCTTTTTTAACGAGGAAACATGGCACATGGATTTCTTTCTTGCCAGAAGCTATGCTGCGGGCCGGCTCCTTTCGGAGCCTATGCGGGGCCCATGAGACCTGCCTGTTTGCCACACGGCTCACTTCGCTAGAGCCGCCACGCGGTTCGCTTCGCTAGAGCCGCAGCGATGGCGGAGATAGTTGTAGGTTTTCGAAGAAAACCTATGTGGGCCGTAGTAGAAAACAACGGAACCTCACGGGCCTTACATAGGTTCCCGAAAGGGGACCGGCTGCGACGGGGCCCCCAGCAAACAAGAAAGACCCCGCCCCCATTTTCTCCGTTAATAAAGAACTAACCCTTCCCTCTCCCTCCAAAAAAAACGAAAAAAAATCTAGCCCAACAGGATAATGCTACACAAAGAGCCCCAAGGATAACATCCTCGGGGCTCTTTGTGTATGCATGCTAGTTCAGCCACCAATTATGCGGGTAATCTCTTCCTGCGAAATACCCGTGATGCGAGAGACATCCAAGATGCTGGCATTCGCAAGCATTTTCTTTAGCAGGTTTGCCATGCCCATCTGTTCTCCTTCCTCACGCCCCTCTTTGCGGCCTTCTTCCCGCTCCTCCCGGGCATGAGCGGCTAACTCCATCTCCCAGGCTTTCTCCTGACTGAATAACCTTGTCATGATGTCAACAACCTCCTTTTTCCGGCAGTCCAGGAATGGTACCAAGATACCTCGTTCCTGACAGATTTGGATGGTACTCATGAGCGCCTCATCTGTGCGTCCGTACAAAGAAACCTGTTCATTTGCCACCTGACAGAAATCCACATACTGAGATAGGATATCTCCAGGTTGGCCATCCCTAAGCACCCGCACCGCCAGGTCAGCAGATCCAGAACCCTCGTACATATCGCTTAGACGCAGGATATCGGGGGTTTCTTTTTCCCCGGTATATATCACATAAAGCTCCGGCCGAGGAATAGATACTTTCTTCTCCCGATACAGGGAAAGCTGGTGTTCCTCGATATACTCGTTGTAGGTTTTTGCCAGATACATTAGCATACGCAGAGGGATGTTCGGGGAGAAGGTGCTTTGAGCTTCCACTAGCAAAATAAGTTTGTCCCGAACCTGAAACCCTAAATCATTGTACTGGCCAATAGCAAGGATGTTCTCCAATGTCACTAGCTTGAAGTCTTCGTCACGGATCTCGGTATCCTCCGGGTGCAGAGACAGGTATAGCTGCTTCGTATATTCGAGATCGCTGAAAAGAAAAGTAAAAACGCTATCCTTGATGTCGCGCTTTGGCATCGGCATATCGATCATCCCCTTTTGTGCCCTATATTATAACATGGCCGGACCAGGGAGCGCAATAGGGGGAGTTGGCTGTTATAGGCAACTGCGGAGTTCCATTTGGGACTGTAGGGCAGGCCGGATTGGCAGCACGCAGAATGGAATAGCGGCAATTTGCATACGATGAAATCAGTCCCCAATTTTGGATGTTAAACGAACCTATAGGAGAAACGAACAACAAGGGGAAGTATCACCGGTCCCCTTTGCAGAGCAAATGGTCTATGTGGTGCGTCTGGCCGCCATCCCTTTCAACCACGAAAGGAGATGTGCTCCATGATGATTTTCGAGCTCACAACCACTACTACCATGAACCTTCTGATCCTGATTGTCGCTATCACCGCGGTCATCATTGTACTCTTGTTTGTGTTCATCCGTGCCGCCCGGACATTCCGGCGCGACAGAATGGAGTGCAGGCAAGACGAACTCGATAGAGTTCACAACCGCACGATTAGAGACATGAAGGCGCTGCACCTGACCTCAAAAGATGTGGCCAAGCGCAGCGCCAACATTGATCCGACGAAGGTGTTCTGTTCTGCCATGGGCGACCAAACCTATCAGGACGAACATATGTCGGATTTGCTCTTGGAGGGGCTGCAGAAGCTCCTCCACACCCCTAACAAGTAGGGATGCCAGCCTGACAAACCTCAGGCTATTTGCATAGTATGCAAATAGGGCAAAAACTATTGGCACATAGCCAATGGGCAAATTGGATATCTAATTCGAGCGCATTGCGCCATGTAAAAACAGCTTCCGATTTTCGGAGGCTGTTTCGTTTTATGCGGGAAATTTCAGCTGTAATTTTCCAGGGAAAACCTAGGTGTGGGGCCTTTTTTAACGAAGAAACATGGCACATGGATTTCTTTTTTTTGCCAGAAGCTGTGACCTTTGAAGAAGGTCATGTGGTGGCTGCGGGCCGGCTCCTTTCGGAGCCTACGCAGGGGTCCGTGAGACCTGCCTGTTTACGAAAACGGCGGAGGCAGTCAATTGTTGTTCGAAACGGCGGAACTGCACGGATCACACACAGGTTCCAGTGAGGGAACCGGCTGCGGTGGTATTTCCAGCAAGAAAGCCACTCCTTACACATCCTTCGCTAGAAAAGATCCTCGAACTTCAAAATTGTCTCGATGAGGCCAGTGAGCTACCCAGGATTTTCTGTGCCAATGAACCAAATCCACCTTGCATACAATATAGATATAGCAAAGAGCTGTCCTACAGCCTATTGCGAAGCTCTGGAACCGATAGCGACCCTGTTTTGAAAATGAGTTTCAGAGTAACTGCATATAATAGTTGCAAATGGTCAAGGGAGGAGGTGGTGATAAATATGATTGGTTCCATGGAAATGCAGCATTTCCTCTCAAACGAGCCAAAAATCGACTGCGGCAACTGCAGAGCCGCAATCTCTAAAAGGAGGAATCCAAAACAATGCAGAAAGTTACGATCCCAAAGCGTCTGATGACGCTGTTTCTGGTATTTGTTATGGTACTGGGGCTTCTTCCGGTATCCAATCTGGTAGTTCCCGCGAATGCTGCCGATGCCAGATCTGGCCCAGATGATGTCGTTACCATTAACCGTGGGGAAACCGAGTTCTTCGATGATTATACTTCTCCTGTTTTGGGGAAAGTGATCCCGAGAAATCTGGTTTTTGAGGCCAATGGGCAACTCACTGGTGGATTTTGTGGTGACCACAGCAAGGAATACAGTCCCCATGTGAAGTACATTAACCCGACTCCAATCAGCGAAACAAAGTATGCATTTTGCATGCCGGTCCTTGCACAGTACGCTTGGAACTGGTTCTATTCGATGGAGTTGGATGAGCGATACCCTGGAACATCCGCAGCATATAAGGCACAGATCGCAAAGGAAGAACGCGGCAGCGAGAACAACTACTGGCCGCCAGCCAGCAGGGCTTTGGGTGGATCGGTTCCGCAGGCGGCCGTATGGCTGGCTGGAGCAGGCAAGATCAGCAATTTGACTGATCCGGCAAATCAGCGCATGCTTGCCGAGGAGCGCAACCGTACAGCAACTCTCTCGATCCACAAGGGTGTTCCGACCAGCCCTGTAGAAGATGTTATGGGCTGGATCCAGGGGGCTGTAGACAACTATGCGAAAGGTGTCTATGGTGATTGGGATGTCTATGTCTATGAGCCGGACACCAACAAGAGTTATTATCAGCCCATGGTCATTATCATGCCTAATGATATTGTGCAGGATTACAATGGCTGGCTCAAGATCAAGAAAACGGACATGAGCGGCAAAAACCTGAGTGGGGCCACCTTCGGAGTATATTCCGATTCTGGTTATGTAAACAGGCTGACATCGTTTCAGACAACGGCCGATGAGTGGACATATGTAAATGTTAGTGAGTATATGACCTCATCTACCAAGACCTTCTATCTCAAGGAAACCTCCGCCCCCGACGGCTATGTCCCAAACGGCAAAGGCTACTCCGTGACCGTCAGCGCCACCAACAACGCCACCAAGGAGACCGCAGCGGCTGTCAACGGCGGCGCGGCCATCAAGAACGGCGAGGGTGGGGGACCGCCCTCCGGCGTGGTTAACAAGGTGGACCAAAACGGCAACGGCATCGGCCCTGCTACCTTCAACTTCAAGAAGCTGACCCCCAACGCCGTCGACATGGATATCGCCTGCGACGAAACCGGTTCGCTGGAACTCCAGTGGACGGACCCCACTGGTGAGAACTATATCGAACCTGGCGAGTACACGGTGACTGAGAAGATCCCGCCTCCGGGATATGAGAAGGACAACACCGCCCAGAACCTCCGCCTCTGGCTAGAGGATAAGGACGGCGACGGCGTGGAAGAGCCCTACTCCAGCGGTCCTATCACCTTCGTGAACGAACCCAAGCATTCAATCGTTATCCAGAAGGTGGATGAGAGCGGCAACGGCCTGCCCGGCGCCGTGTTCGACATCTACCTGAACGGCGCCAAGATTGACAGTGCCACCACCGGCGGCGATGGTACCTTCACCTTCGCCGGCACCGATGGCAATGGGCTGGAGCCCGGTACTTACGATTTTGTTGAAGTCCAGGCACCCAATGGCTATCTGATCCCGTATTGGGCCTGTCAGAGCATTACCATCAGACAGGGAGATAACGATGTACTCATCCATACTCTCACCTTCGTGAACTACACCTACCCCGAAATCGTGATCCAGAAGGTTGCTGCCGGCAACGACCAGCCTCTGGCCGGCGCTGTGTTCGAGGTCATGGTGGACGGAACCAATCTTGGCCGCTTTGGCCCCACTGGCCCCGACGGCACCATCATCATCAACCACGATGTCTACGGCGAGTTCCTCAAGAACGACAAACAGGA
This sequence comes from Lawsonibacter asaccharolyticus, assembly GCA_003112755.1. Taxonomy (NCBI): domain Bacteria; kingdom Bacillati; phylum Bacillota; class Clostridia; order Eubacteriales; family Oscillospiraceae; genus Lawsonibacter; species Lawsonibacter asaccharolyticus. The sequence continues at coordinate 136,504 of BFBT01000002.1, forward strand.
CTCCTGGACTGTCCAGGTGCGTGAGGTCGAGGCCCCGGAGGGCTATCTGATCGATGATACCAACTGGCAGACCGCGGAGATCAGCCGTGGTACCAAGCTGGCCCCCTTCGTCTTTACCGACACCAAGTACCCCGAAATCGTCATCCGCAAGTCGGACCGCGAGACTGAGGAAATGCTCCCCGGCGCCACCTTTGATATCAAGATCGACGCCGGCGCCAGCTTCAACCTCACCAAGCAGACGGACGAGAATGGCGAGATTTGGATCACCTATGACGACTATGCCGAGTTTATCGGCGACATCGTCTGGGACCGCGGCTGGACGGTCACTGTCACTGAGACGGTGATGCCTGACAAGTACAACCGCGACCCGCAGCCAGAGTCTGATGGCGGAGCCGGGTTTACCGTAACCAAGCAGCTCCTGCCCGGCCAGTCACTGCTGGAGTTCGACTTCACGGATACCCACTACCGCGACCTGCTGGTCGTCAAGTCGGACGCCTCCAACTCCTGGCGGCTGGCAGATGCCAAGTTCAAGCTGGAGTCCATCAACCTGGACGATCCGGCCGCCGGCGGCACCATCAGCCGTGAGGGTACCACCGACGCCAACGGCGAGCTGCTGTTCAAGGATCTGCCCAACGGCACCTACAAGCTGACAGAGCTCACCCCGCCCACCGGATACGATATGCCGGACCCCCATGAGTGGACGATCACCGTTACCTCTATGAGCGACCGGGTCATCCAAATCTCGGTGGAGAACGAGCCCCGTGAGGGCCTCACCATCACCAAGCATGACGCCATCACCGGCAAGCCGCTGGCTGGAGTAGAATTCTCCATCCGGTACCTGGGCGATGGCAACGATTCCACCAATACCAGCAACGAGCCCCGCACCTATACCACTGATGCCAACGGTATTATCCATCTGCCTGACGCAGTCCCCGGCTGGTACCAGATCATTGAGACGCGGGTCCCGGACGGCTACATCATTGACAGCGAACCCCGGCTGGTCCAGCTGGTGAACGCCCATGATACGGTCGTCGTGAACTTCCACAACTATCAGGACACCCAGCTGATCATCCTGAAAAAGGATAACCAGACTGGCCTGCCCCTGGCAGGCGCCCGCTTCATGGTGACCACTGCCGGCGGCAACTTCATCGCCGACCTGGTCACCGGGTCCACCGGCTACGCCACCCTCAATGGCCTGGAGCCTGGCTCCTATGTGGTCAAAGAGGTGGAGGCCCCGGACGGGCACATCATTGACTCTACGCCCCAGACCTTTGAGCTCCGCGTCGGACAGACAGAGCCTGTATTCCTGGTCTTCGGCAACGACGGCAAGACGACCCTGTACATCCGCAAGGAGGATGAGCAGACCCGCCTGCCTGTGGCCGGGGCCGTGTTCAAGCTGAGCCGTGTGAACGGCGAGGTCATCAAAGAGCGACTGGAGACGGGCCTGGACGGCCTGGCCAGCATCGGCGACCTGCTCCCCGGCGACTATGTGGTCGAGGAGATCGAGGCCCCGAAGGGATACCTGCTCAGCGAAAACCCCAAGCAGAATGTCTCCCTGAAGGCCGGCGAGGTTGCGACAGTCCTGTTCCGGAACAATAAGCCGGGCGGCGTCGCCATCCTCAAGCAGGATGCCATGTCCGGACTGCCCCTGGAGGGTGCCAAGTTCACGGTCACACGCCTGGACGGTTCTCCTGTCGGCAAGGAGCCTTACTATGTGACCGGCAAGGATGGTTACATCCGGGTGCCGGGCCTGGAAGCCGGCTACTACTATGTCCAGGAGATCGAAGCCCCGGAGGGCTACCTGCTGGATAGCACCCGGCATCAGGTGCGGGTGGAGAACTTCGAGGTCACGCTGCTGCAGCTGAAGAACTACGAGAAGACCACCCTGGTGGTGGAGAAGGTGGACGCCCAGAGCAAGGTGCCGCTGGCCGGCGCTGAGTTTGGACTGTTTGCCATGGACGGCAAGCAGATCGGCGATCCCTTCATTACTGGCACCAACGGAAAGGCCAACCTCACTGGCATCGAGCCTGGCTGGTACATCCTGAGGGAGCTCAAGGCCCCCATTGGCTATGTGCTCAACGAGGATGAGTTCAGGGTCGAGATCAAGGAGGGCCAGCCCACCACCATCACCGTACCCAACACCCCCGAGAGCGGCATTACAGTCCGCAAGGTGGACGCGACCACCAAGAACCCGCTGGCCGGCGCACAGTTTGAGCTGCGGGACCAGGACAATAAGCTGCTCGGTAACTATCAGACTGACCCCACCGGTTCGTTCGTTACCGTGAATGTGGGCCCCGGCACCTACTATCTCATCGAGACCAAGGCCCCGGACGGCTACACAATCGTCAATGAGCGCACTGAGGTCAAAGTGGCGGAGGGCGAGAAGCCTGTCGTCATCATCGAAAACCACAAGGACAGCTCCATCCAAATCTTAAAGACTGACTCGGTCAGCGGCAAGTACCTGGAGGGCGCTGAGTTTGAAGTCAAGGAGCTGAACACCAACCGGGTGGTCGGCACCTACACCACAGATCGGGCTGGTATTGCCTTTACGGAGCCTCTGCCCGCTGGCAACTACATTGTCACCGAGATCAAGGCTCCCTGCGGCTATATCCTGGATGAGACCCACCACCATGTGGAGGTCAAGCCTGATACGCCCAGCATCCTGCGCGTCACCAATACAGCGCTCACCGGCATCATGGTAACCAAGGTGTCTACGGTCGACGACGAGCCCCTGATGGGCGCCAAGTTTGAGATCCGGACTGCCGAGGGCCGTGTACTGGGCGAGGTCACCACCGACACCACTGGTACCGCCACCTATCCGATCGCAACCCCCGGAGTGTACTATGTCAAGGAAGTGGAGCAGCCGGACGGCTATCTGCTGGACGAGACTGTCCACCGTGTCGAAGTGGTGGAGGGCCAGCTGGCCACCCTGGTGGTGGAGAACGCGCCTATGGCTTCTCTGGTCATCTTCAAGGGTGACGCAGACACTGGCCGCGGCGTTGCTGGCGCTGTGTTTGAAGTCTACCATGCAGATGGAGCATTCATCGGACGCTACACCACCGACGCCCAGGGCGAGGCCCTGATCCGGCCCATCGAGCCTGGCCACTATATCGTGCGCGAGGTCGCGGCTCCGGATGGCTATGAACTGCCCAATGTGACGGAAAAGACGATCACAGTCAAAGCAGGTCAAATCAACCGGGTCACCTTCGAGGACCTGGCTTACGGGTCCCTGATCGTCCGGCTGGAGGATAAGGCGGACGGGCACCAGCTGCCAAACGGCCGGTTCCAGCTGATCGTAGCCAAGACTGGTGAGATGATCATGGAGGGCGTCACCGGCAACGATGGCACCATCATCTGGGGCAACCTGCCTGCCGGCGACTATATCGTCAAGCAGACCTACGCCCCGGATGGCTACACGATGACGGAGACAGAGATCCGTGCAACTGTGGTCTCCAACGAGACCCGCACGGTGGTCTTCCAGAATGTGACCTCCGGCATCGTCATCGAAAAACTGGACCGGGTCACCTCCGCGCCGCTGCCCAACGCCCGGTTCCAGGTCACCCGGAACTCGGACAATATCGTGATCGGTGAATATGTCACCGATGAGGATGGCCTTGCCCTGGTGGGCGGCCTGACTCCTGGTATGTACACAGTGGAGGAGCTGGCAGCCCCCACAGGCTATGAGATGGATGCTCCCTCCCAGCTGGTCCATGTGAAAGACAGCGAGTTTGCCCACGCGACCTTTACCGATACCCCCTATGCCGGCATCACCGTCAACACGGTGGACCAGTCCAACCAGCCTCTGGCTGGCGTGGTCATTGAGATCTGGCGGCAGAACGGCGAGCTCATCAATACCTGGACCACCGACAACACGGGCATCGTCCAGACTGATAAGCTGACCTCCGGGTACTATGTGATCAAGGTCATCAAGAACCCGGATGGCTACACCCCCAATGTGACCGAGACGACCGTGCAGATCCAGAATGGCGTAGCGGTCAATGTCCGGCTGGTATTCAACGCCGGCGGCACCCTGAACATCTACGGCGTGGACGCCGCGGAGAAGGGCCTTGCCGGTATGCGAGTGGAAGTGACCACGATCGATGGCACCAGGGTCGGGACCTACGCTACCGACACTGCGGGCATCATCCGTGTACCTGGCCTGGACGCCGGTTGGTATGTGGTGACAGTCACCAAGGCCCCAGATGGCTACACGCTCTCTGAGGTCAACCAGAGCCAGAATGTGGAGATCACCAGCGACGGCACCGCCCAGGTCCGGTTCCAGTTTGGAAAGACCTACGGCGTCCAGATCCGGACCTCTGTAAGCCAGACGGGCGCCATGGTGCCCGGCGTGGAGTATAAGGTCACCAAGCTGGATGGCTCCGTCGTCGGTACCTACACCTCCGACAAGGCAGGCCTGGTCTATGTGGACCTTGAGCCCGGCTGGTATGTCATCGAGCAGACCCGCCTGCCCAAGGGCTATGAGAACTACTCCCTGTGCGCCAAGCGCAATGTGGAGGTCAAGGCCGACCAGCCCACCATCGTGGACTTTGTCCTGACCCAGCTCTCCAGCATGCGTGTAAAGGTGGTCGATGGGACATCCGGCGCTCCCATCTATGGGGTCAAGCTGACCCTCAAGGATAGCTCCGGCAAGATCGTCGACGAGTACACCACCAACAATGAGGGCTATGTCACCCTGCGGGGCGCCCTGGTGGATGGGACCTACACGCTGAACATGATCTCGGTACCCAATGGCTATACGGCGGATACTATCCCCAAGACCATTGAGGTGCTCAACGGGCAGACCGCCGAGGTCGTGTGGAAGCTCTACAACCAGGCGGGCCAGATCCAGGTGCATCTGACCTCCACCGCCTACAACGCGACTCTGGACCTGGCTGCCGGCAGCAACCTGCCGGGCGCCGTGTTCGAGATCTACGACCCGTTCAGTTATGCGGTGCTGGCTACCATTGAGACTGACTCCTATGGTGTCGCCGCTTCGCCCGGCCTGCCCATCGGACGCTACATCATCCGCGAGAAGTCGCCCGCTCCTTACTTTGGCCTGTCCGGCAAGGAGACTGAGGTGTACATCAAAATCAACAATGATGTGGTCCGAGTCGAATATCAGGCCGCGCCCATGAACCTGAAGGTCACCCATACGGTGGCCGGCAACGCCAACGCCAGCGCCGGGGCCTTCTCCAAGTACCTGTTCAAGGCGGCCAACAATGACTCCGGCGACCGCCTGGATAACTTCTTCCTCAACATCACGATCCCCACGGACGCCGTCCGCGGCGGGACCCTGTTTACCGGCAAGTGGTCCTCTGATGTTGCCTACAACATCAGCTATAAGACCAACATGAACGACTACCGGCCCATGGCCACCGGCCTCAGCTCGGCCAGCTCTTACCAGTACGACCTGTCCTCCCTGGCTCTGGATGTCCAGAGTGGAGAATATGTCACCGATGTGCGGTTTGAGTTTGGCACCGTGCCTGCCGGCTTCAAAGTGACCAGCGCCCCTGTCTTCTACGGGTATGTGATGCCAACTGTGCCCAATGGGTACATCATTATGATGCGCTCTGAGTGCGGCGGCCAGTATAACGGCTATTGGAAGACTGAGTCGGCCCTCTGCACAACCAATGTGGTGAACAGCAACGGCGGCGGAAAGCTGCCCAGCACTCTGCCCAAGACCGGGTACTAAGCCCGGCCATCAAACAACCGGCCTGCCCGGGGCCTCTGAAAAGGGGCCCCGGCATAGGGCTGGACATGAAAAGGAGATAATGTCTTATGAAAATCGTCGAGTGTCGCGTCATTCGCCCCAAGGACCGGCGTTCTGTGGTCCTGGCTGCCGCCGAGCTGCTGTTCGACAATGGTATCCGGGTCGTCAATATGCACCTGCTGAAGCCCCGGGATGGTGATGAGGGCAACCAGCTGCGGATGCCGGTCGTGCATACCAAAAGTGGGACTACCCTCAATCCCTTCAACCCCAGCAGCCCAGAGTTCCGGGCCGTCATGCACAAGGCCGTGGAGGAGACGCTGGCCGAGGCTGTGGAAGCCCAGGTCAACGACTACACCAAGACCTTTGAGACGGTGGAGGAGTTCCGGCTGCCTGTGTTCAGCCGGCTGAAGCTGCATAAGTTCCCTGACAACCATATTCCGGTGAAGGCCATGGTCTCCGTGACCGTTGATGGCGAGCTCCGGCTCAACCGGATCGCTGTCATCAAGGCCATTGACCCGCCCGCCTATGTCGTCCAGCTGCCTACCTATACACTGCAGGGCGGCCGGCGGCCGGCCAGGTATTTCCGGTTTCAGGCGGCGCCATATGAGGCGCTGTACAAGCTGGTGACTGATGCATACTTTAAGGTGGCCGAGGTCGCGGCAGATGAGCCTGTGCAGGATACCGAGGAACCCGCTTAATTGAAGAACATTAGCCCCCAGGCTGGCTGTGATGGTCAGTCTGGGGGCTGTTTTTTGTTTATGGGAGAGGTTGCCGCTCCATGGCAGATGCGCGATGATAGGGGAGAGGGGGCGGGTTGTTCCGCGGACAGGGAGGTTTTGCCCTGCTGTTTGGGCGCCCGCCGCAGCCACACAACTTTCGTCCGAAAATCACAAACAAGCAGGTCTCACGGACCATAGATAGGCTCCGAAAGGAGCCGGCCTGCAGCAAGGGTCCTCGGCAAGAGAGAAATCCATGCGCCACATTTCTTCGTTAGAAAAGACCTTCCTCCGGCCCCAGCAACAAAAAGAAACAGCTTCCAGGAACCCCGGAAGCTGTTTATGACAAGCCATAAAGTTGGACGATATTGGGGCTTTCGCCAATAGAAATTCTCCAATTTGCATACTATGCAAATAGCCTGCTGACAACAGGCTGCCATCCTCCAAATTGCTCCAAATTGGTGGATGGGGACTTAGAAGAGCTTTTCGAGCAGCGCCTTAGAGGCGATGTTCAGCAGTGCCCTCAACAGCGCGGCAAGCGCCATCTTGAGCAGTGCAAGGAGCATCTTCTTAATGGAATGCGACAGTTCTTTCCTCTGGTTGGATTGGGACTCCGTTGCAGAGCGAAAGAGAGCTGCCACATCAAGGTTGATGGAAACGCCGTTCTTGGCCATCTCGCAAATGGCTGGGGACAGCGTTTCTATCATATTTGCCATCATCTGGCAGGTGTTCAAAAACTCCTTCTTCCGGCACTCAGTCCTCCAACGCTTAACAGCGTGCAGAAAACCAAGAATCATCCGGCCGATGGCCACAAACACCTGAGAGAAGATCAGCAATGCCTTCGCGGCAAACGCCAGCATGATAACCAGCGCAAGAATATTGGTTATAACTGCCACAATATTGTTGTCCAACATAGAAATCGTACCTCCTTCATGGTAGAAAGAGGACGGCAGCAGTCACAAGCCATTCGCTCTGCAAAAGGGGCTTGTTTGCACCCTGTTTGTTTTGCTTATATCCTTTTGCAGGATCCCGGAGGACCCTGCGTTTTTGTGTTTCTCCTTATCCTACTTGTTCCCCCTAAGATGTCCCTCATCGGTCTCTCATCCCAAATTGGAGGAATGATCAATCGTATGCAAATTTCCGCCATTCCATTCTGTATACCAAAAGCCCCCAAGTCGCGGAGCCTCTTTTTCTACTAATCGTCATCTAAAACGATAGCATGCCAATTTGCCGGACTTCATTCGACGGCAAAGGAAACCAAACTTTCTTTTTGAGGAGAAGGGCAGGGGGAGTCTTTTTTAACGAAGAAAATTGCCGACAAGTCGTTTGCCCTTCCAACGCTCTTGTAGCACGCGCTCCCTCTGGGAGCTCGTGTATGGTTTTCAGAATCGCCTTTTTGCGAAACCGTTTCGCAGAGAAAGTGCTCCATTGTTATTTCAGGCGATGAGCTGTCTTCGCTGTTTGCGCAAACGGGCAGATCTCACGAGCACTCTGATCCTCTCAAGAGACAGCGATTTGGTCTGTACGCATAGAGGAAGGCCCCTCCCAAAAATGAGAGGGGCCTTTGCGTTAAATTAGTTCATCGATGGGCATCCTGCTCAGGGAAACTGAGCGATGTGCTTGATTTTCGCCAGCGCTTCCTGAAGCCGCTCAATCTTCCCGATTGGGTCACACCAGTGCTGACTGCTCCCACCCCTTACGGAGCGGGCTTTCCCGCGGTCCATTTTGTAAACCAAATCCCTTTTTCCATGATTTCATCTCCTCTTAAAAAATAACCTGATTGTAGAAACGCCGAGCCATCTCAAAAAGGACAGCGTCTTCAACCGTACGCAAGTACCCATCATGATTCTGAACATGGTCGGAAAACTCGCGCTCAAACTTCCTTAGTTTAGATGGGCCAGTGAGCAGTCCAGTGCGTCGAAAATCTGAGATTTCAAGAAACATCTCTCTCAGATCTTCATCAGAAAAGGCTTCGACTCGATTCCCTAACCAGTTATTCATCTGTTTAATAACCTTTTGTTCCATAATGTTCAATCCTTCCTATCTTATACCCCTAATATTATAGTCTTACCATACTTTTCTTTGTTAGAAAGGGGACCGCGGAAAAGCTCGCTCCGTAAGGGGTGGGAGCAGTCAGATCAGGCCTTTAGCTCGACCAGATACTTGATCGTCGTTTGATCCTCCCGATATACGATGACCTCATCGTTCCGCAGCGCCCGTCCCGCATGGGCGTGCAGGCAGCTGCAGCCGGGGGCCCGCTTCTGGAGTTTCTCATAATTCATGTCAGAGAGCCCGGCGTTGTCCGAAACATCGTAGGGCTTGCCGTACACGACCTCATACAGGGCCATAAATCCATAGTTGGAATGGCCGCCGGCCCAATAGGAGCCGCGCAGGGAGGTGTAGCCAACCGACTTCCGGGCCCTAGGTGCAAAGTACAGGCCGTAGCCAAACATCTTCCCGTTAATGACAGAGTTGGTGGGCCGCAGCACCAGACCGGTGCGCAGGATAGACCACCAGTTCTCCGTCCGGCTGCCATGCCAGAATAGTTTTTTGGCAATTCGTCCTTTGCCCTTACAGAAGGTCTTGAAGTTCTTCCGTGTAGCGGAATTTTCCACCCGCCAAGCCTTATAGAAGAGATTCTCACACTCTTTTCCCAGCTGCTTCTTGATGACGGCAATGTCGGCATCTGTAGCCGGAGAGAACTCCAGTCCAAATGCCTCCAACACGGTCTTATTCTCATCGCCGACCTCCTTCAGCACGACTGTGTTGTCGGAGACCTGGCCGGCCATGACATCCAGCAACTGCTGCTCCCGGCTGATGATCTCGGGGAACTCCTCCGGCTTGACAGCTAGGTGATCCCGCACATTGCCCATGCGCCGGGGGATGACTGTGAATAGTTCGATGAGCTGGTCATTGAAAGACCGGAGCGTCCATGTCCCGGTGGACAGGTTATTCAGGATCGTCTGGGCCTTGTTCACCATCGCCTGGGAGACCTTCTCGGAGCCGACCGTATAGTTCTGGCGCACTGTCTCGCGGGCCTGTTGGCGCAGATAGTCGATGAGGGCCGCGATACTCTTGTCCTCGATGGGCTTGTACTTCTCCTGAGTCTTGACTTCTGTGATGACCGCCAATTCCGTCATATCCTCATAGCCCTTCCTCAGCTTGCTATTGAGGGTGGAGTCCCATTTTGACATCGGATAGTTGATGGTGGTGGCGGTAGCGCCGATGCGGCCGTAGGTGGCATCAAAGGTGCCGTCGGGCTTCTCCCTCATGTCATAGTACTTGTTGTTGTTTTGTCCTGTTACGCAGACAAGGTGCTTGTACTGCATATAGTTTCCCCCTTTTGGTTCGTATTGCATCCAGATTGTGGTGCTGTCTGGATAGTATGCGAACCTGGAGGAAATGATTTTGGGCAAAAGAAACAGCCGCCTCCTTGGTGGGGAAGCGGCTGCTTGGTAGTTGAGCATCAGCCTACAAAGTTCAGAATCTCCGAATTGGACCAATGCTGGTTTTCAAATATCTGCCTGCCGGCATCCGAAACCTCATAAATGAGCTCCGGTGCATCTCCGCTGTTGTCCACAACACGGAGCAGGTCTGCGATTTCTGCAAGGGCCGGCAGATTTGCCAGCGACCGTTGGTAGCGACTGCGGATCTTCTCCTCGGGCACATCATGTCCGCCGGCTGCGGCCCGGGCTCGAACGCGGGAGACATTGATCTCTGGGTCGCGGGTGAGCACGAACAGCGCGGCAATTTGGTACCCGGCGACCTTTGCCTGCTGCAGCAGGTTCAGATAGCGGGCAGTGGAAAGTACCGTCTCGAAGGAGAAATCGGTCCGTTTCCAGAGAGACAGGAGACGGACCTTCTCCACCATCTGAGCGGCCTCCAGGTCGCGGCATCCGAGCATGTGTTTCATGTCGTCGGCGTTGCTGTACAACCCTGGTATGGGCAGCCCTGCACTGATGGTGCTTTTGCCGGAGCCATTGGGGCCGGCCACGACCATCAGTTGAGGAGGCTCGCAGTGGGGAGGGTCGATCTCAGGAGTTTCTGTTCCGTCCATGAACCGCCGTTTCAGCATTCCGGTCTCCGAATCGAAGTACACGGCGCTGAACGGCGGGACATAGTCCCTCCGAGCTGCGACAGCATTCTCGCAGAGCCAAACGAACTGTCTTCGGGTAAGGCAAAACATACTGCACTCTCCTCAGTTATCCAGGCCCAGCTCCTGGACCCTGGCGCAGACCTCATTCAGAGGTACATCGAATCGGACACCCAACGCCGAGAGACGCAGGGCCTTGCCCAGGAATGCCAGTCTTTCGTACTCTGCCTGGAAGAGTTTCGCAGGCAGGAGCATGCGGCGGGCGGCAGTAGACAGATCATCGTCCCGGCATTCAGTCATCAGACAGCTGGCGCGATCCTTCAGCTCCAGGCAGACGGCCAGGATGGAGGCGATGGCCACCCGCTTCTGCTCCTCTGGGAGCCATTTATGCAGGATGATGTGGTAGCCGTCATCCATGTCGGCACCGGCACCGGTGATCGGATACTCCAAGTTACGCTCGGTGATGGTGATTCCACACTGGGCACAGAAACCGCGGATGTCGATAGCGACGGTGGTCTTAACATTATTCTTTTCCATGGTTTTGTCTTCTCCTTATAATATATGTATTTCTCCTGAATTGGAGGCTATAGCTGTTATATGCAGACTTGCTGGAGGCAATTCTGAAATGGAAGCTCTTTTGTTGTGGTTTTAAGGGCAGAAATCGGTCTTTTCTAACGAAGAAATGTGGCGGAGGATTTTTTTCTCGCCATTGAGCCTTGCCACAGTCGGTCCCCTCGCGGGAACCTATGTCGAGTCCGTGAGGTTCCTTGTTGTGAACAGCAGGGGAGATGGCCGCTATTTCTGGAAGCCGGTGCAAGAACTCCATTGCCAGAATTGTTTTTGCAAGTCTGGCATATCATCGTACAGCTTCTCGCTAGAGGGGACTAAACAAAACAAAAAGGAGTTGCCAACTATGGAACGAATCACTCTCAAGCCCCGCTGGGTGTACGACATTGAGTTTTCCGGTATGGAGGACTGCCGCCGCATCCTCATTACCGACCTCGACGATGAGACCATCACCGGCCTTGCTGCTGACGGCGAGTTCGTCACTTTGGCCAAGGATGCCATTGAGGACATCCGGTTGGCTAAGCTGGATCGTGCCGAAGCGCAGATTTGGCGCGCCATCACTGTTCTGGTGGAGGATCATCAGGCTGCACAGCGCCGGCTGGATGAGGAAACCCGCTACATGGGCCGCCTCGAATCCGCCATCACCACACTGCTGGAGGGCTTGACCGACTGACCCAGCACCCCAAAGACGCCCGTTCCCGGGCGTCTTTCTTTTGCCAAAATATAAATCATAGGAAGTGCATATAATATATGTAGAAGCTCAAGGAGGACAACATGCTGGATTTTCGGGAAGGAGGAAATTGATCGATGTTCTGTGATTATTGTGGCCGAGATACGCCTTGCGCCTCCGTGCTACGGGACCGGGCCGTGACTATCCACGGCGTACGCATCCCAATTCAGTACAAAACGCACATCTGCGGCTGCTGCGGAGAAGAGATATTCGATGAAGCCGTCGAAACCAAAATCATGCAGATTGCCCAGGAGCAGTACCGAAAAAAGAAGAGTATGCTCCCGGCAGAGCGATTACGCAAGTACATGAAGGAGAATGGGCTGTCCCCGGAGGAGATGGCTCAGAAAGCCGAGTGCGCGGTCGGCGAGATTATCGCTGCCAGCACCGGCCGTCTGCTGGATACCAACACTGACGCCAAAATCAAAAAGGCCGTGGGGCAGTGATGTCCCATCAAAGGAGGATTTCTGTATCATGTTCAAAACTATTTCGTTCGGCAAGCGTATTGCCATCGTCGTCGCTATGTTCATGGCTCTCTGCCTATGTATGACCGGCTGCAACTCTCAAGGTGAAGACCCGGCCCATGGCAGTCAGAAGCCGGCTGTGTCTATCCCGCCCGCCGATATTACGGATGCGGCCGAAGATTTCACCAAGGAGCTGGAGCCTTTGAAGTATAAGGACGGTGAGCAGGTCGAGTCGCCTTTCTACCGTGTGATCAGCGAGAATAATGAGCTGTTCTATGAGGTCCAGCCCAAGGGTGAAGACAAGCCAATGCGGCTGCCTATCGATTCGGTCATCTATATCGTTGGCTCTCCTGAGGAATGCAAGGTGGAGAAGGTCAGCTTCGACTACACGCCTGACGGTGGGGAGACCGAGACCATCGAGCAGTACCGGATCTATGCTACCAGCAACACTGGCGGCGTGCTGGATGAGGATGGCAAACCTGTTGTAGGCGATGAAGATCCCGTCGGTGAGGGTGTTGAGGATGTTTCCGCCCAGGGCGAGGTTCGTCCGACAGCCGACTCTGAAGACTAAATATTAGTTCCATGGCGCCCCCGTTCTGCAGCAACGGGGGCGCTGTTTTTTTGCTGTTTGTGCAAAGGGAGTCCTTTTCTAACGAAGAGATGGCATACCCGACTTTAGCCGTGTAGGGTTAGCGTAGCGCCCTATGTGGGGGTAGCTCATGACAACAGTGAAGTCCGTATCGAGACCCCAAGCTGTCTCACGGACCATGTGCGACGAATTCCTGCCAAGGGCAAACCCCCAATTGCCCGCCCATTTTCTTTGTTAAAAAAGACCCGCTTCAAATTGCTTTCCTCTAAAAGACCTAAACAACCATAAACTTCCCGCAACCAACGATGCCATAGTGCCCACGGAACTCAGATTTGCTAAACTAAGCCGTATCCAAACCGAATATTGGAAATCCGCAAATCATTTTCAAACATTGTGCATACTATTTCAATGCGGCAGGGCTAATGACAGTGATGCCCTCAACCGAGGTTCCAAAATCAGATATCTGAACTAAAAACTCAAAAGGAGGAAAAAGCGATGAAGAAGAATGTTTCCCGCATCGGGGCTCTTGCCCTGGCCGCTGTTATGGCTATCCCCATGGCTGTTCCTGGCTTTGCGGCGAGCAACAATACCCACTGGGTCACCGCTACCCTGGACGGCTCTCAGGTCTTCCGTGAGTCATATCCAGCCGGCGGACAGATCAGTGAGATCGACCTGGTGGATGACCTGGGCGTCGGCGTTGACATCTCGGTGTCGGTGAACGGCAATGTCGTTTCTACCACCCGTCCTGTAAATGCCACCGGCACGCTGACCAACGGCACCGTCTACCGGCTGGCCGAGGACAGCGACCGCTCCTTGAAGCTGTCCACTACCAACAACAAGCTGGCGGACGACCTTGACATTGCCATTACACGGACGGCCCGCTCCTACCAGGTGACGGCCAACTCTGGTCCCCAAGGCTTCAAGGACAATATGGGCTCTGACCAGACGCCCACCTGTGACATCTCTGGTACGGGTACCGGGACTGTAAACGGCAATACGGCATGGAGCAGCATCTTTACTCCAAAGTCCGGTCAGGTGATCAAGGCATTCAATATTCGTACTGCTGCGGGCAGTCAGAACATTATCACGGCCGAGAACAAGACGGTGCAGGTGGGCAGCACCCAGGTGACCATCAGCAAGAGTGGCGATGCCTATACGGTGAAGACCAATAACATTGCTGACAACCTGTATGTGACGGCCCTGACTGCGGACCGCTCCAGCCAGTATCAGCTGTCTGTCGTAACTGTCGGCGATGTGACGACTGATGTAGTTTCCAAGCTGCTGACGGCCGGCGAGACCCAGAAGGTGGTTCTGACTCCCGGAACTGGTGTCATCGACACGATCGTCATTGAGGATGGTGGCAAGTCCGGTACCCTGACAACTGGCGGCACTTCCGTTTCTGTCAACGGTCATACCTATGCAGTCTCCTGGGCATCCAACGGCAAGGCCACAGTCTCTGTGCCTGGAATTTCTGCCAATGTGACCATCACGGCCACCAGTCGCAGCGATAAAGCTGGGTTGACCATCAACGCCTCCTCCGATGTGGAGTGCAATCTGGCCAACCAGACTTATCCAAAGATTGGCGATCCGGTCACTGTTCGCCTGGCCGGCAAGGAATTCACGGAGATCACCTCTGTGACAATCAGCTCGGCCACTGACAGGGTGACCCTCACCGGAAAAGAATACCGCTTTACCCTGGACGGCCGTGCCTACCGTGTTGACTCGCTGTCCAATGGCAGCAAGGTCCTGTACTTCGACTCTTTCCCTGGTAACATCACCATTGATGTGGACAGCAAGGAGACCCGGCATGTCATCACCCTGCAGCATGACGGCGACTCTGACTTTGAGGGTAGCCGCGATGAGATCATCGTCTATGACGGCGACTCTGAAACGATTACCTTCAAGGCCCTGGATTCCAGCGAGGACATTGAGCGTCTGGTCTTCACTGTGAACGGCAAGAAGATCACCGCAGACTATGATGATGACTATGTAGTCATCGACGGCACCCGCCAGTACCTCAACTGGATGAATGGCAAGGTGGAGGTGGAGTTGCGGGACATCCAGAGTTCCATGACTATCAAGTCTTTTACCACCGACTACGATGAGGACTACCGGATCACGGTGGACCATGATGGCGGCGCTACGACCACTAACGACTATGTGTATGTGAACCATGGACAGAGCCGCACCATTACCTTCAAGGAGCGGAGCGGCTATACCATCGAGGCGATCCGTGTGACCGTGGATGGCGAGACTTATGAGGCTGAGCGCGGCGACAGCTATCTGACTGTGGATGGCCGACGCTGCTCTCTGAGCTGGGGTTCTTCTCAGTCCAGCATTACCCTGAACAATATCCGGGATGATATGGAAGTCTACTGCGAGACTGACTATGATGGCTCCCGGAGTGACTATCGCATCGATGTGGATCATGACGGCGGCGCTACCACCAACAACAGCTATGTGTACGCCGACCGGGGCGATAACAAGACCATCACCTTCACTGAGAAGAGCGGCTATACGATCGAGGCGATCCGCGTGACCGTAGATGGTAAGACCTATGAGGCTGAGCGCGGCGACAGCTATCTGACCGTGGACGGCCGGCGCTGCTCTCTGAGCTGGGGATCCTCCAAGTCCAGCATCACTCTGAACAATATTCGGGATGATATGAAGGTCTACTGCGATACCGATTATGCTGGCACTAGCAATCCTACCTGGGGCGATTACACGGTAACGCTGGAGAATGACCGTGGTTCCTACTACCTGGGCTACGGCGAGATTGGTGTCGACAGCGGCGACGATCAGGAGGTCTCCTTCTATGCTGAGGATGGTAATCGGCTCCAGCGCCTGGAGATCGTTTACAAGGGGACGACCTATAAGGCCAATTACGGTGCCTCCAGCGTGACCATCAATGGCCAGCGTTGCTCCGTGGATTGGGACGGCCGCGACTCGGTGTCCATCGACCTGCGGAACATCAAGGGCAATATGACCGTAAGGGCTGTGTCTGACCGGACTACCGATTCCAAGACTATCACCCGGGATGCCGGGACTGGCGCCAATATTGACCTGAGCACCAGCAGCGCTTCCGTGGATGTGGGCCGGGCTGTGACCGTTACTGTGCGGCCTGACTCCGGCTATACCATCGACACGGTGACCTTCAGCTTTGACAGTCGCAGCGAGCGGGCTGTTCTGAACCGTTTCGACACTGCCTTCACGCTGGGCGGCGTGACCTACACGACCACCCGTGGGAATGATGGTTCTCTGAGCGTCCGGTTCGACAGTGTGCCTGCCAACATGACTGTAAAGGCTACGGCCGTGCAGGGGACTGTTGTGACACCTCCTGTGGTGAGCGGTACGACCCATGAGGCCTATATTGCCGGCATTGGCAACGGCCTGTTTGCTCCCAACCGCACTGTTACTCGGGGCGAGGCCCTGGTCATGCTCCTGCGGGCCACGCAGAGTCTGAATGCTGACAGCATGACTGGCATGGTCCAGCATCCGTTCATCGATGTTGGGCCGACCTCCTGGCTCTATAATTATGTGACAGTTGCCTACAATCGCGGCTACCTGTTCTATCTGAATGGAACTACGCCCACCAACTTCAACCCCAATGCCCCCATCTCCCGCGCTCAGTTCGTTGAGCTGGCCTGCCGCGTCTTCGGCATCAGCAATAACGGGCCTGTGAACACTCAATATAATGATGTGCTTCCCGGCTACTGGGGCGCCAGCTACATCACCCAGGCTACTGCCGCCGGCTGGATCAACGGCTATGGCGACGGCCGGTTCGGCCCTGATGATACCCTGACTCGCGCTCAGCTGGTTACTATCATCAACCGGGCTACTGGGCGGCGCGCCGATCCAGGCTTCCTGAACGCGAATATTGGGCGGCTCAATACCTTCAGCGATGTTGGCCCCAGCTACTGGGCCTACTATGACATCCTGGAGGCCGCCAATACCCATACCTTTAGTAGCCAGGGTGGCCGCGAGGTTTGGGGTTGATCAATAGTTTTCTCTATGACGGGGCCTGGGCATCTTGCCTGGGCCCCTTTTCTTTTGTTGTTGGGTAGGGGAGAGGGGGAGGCTTCCTTAAAAAAGAAATGTGGCGGGAGGACTTTTTTTTTGCCGAGGGCATCACTGCACCGGCTCCTGATGGAGCCGATGTATGGTCCGTGAGGTTTCATCGTGCCCACTTTTCGTTTTGCACTGCAAGGATCTGCCCTATATGGGAAAAAAGCGGGTCATGGCAAACACCATGGCTTTGGTTGGACTCTTTTCGATTTTGTTGGGTGCAGCTTGGTTGGAAATGTTGAGCTCTCAGAAGAGGGCCCCCTCATAGCCGGAACTACTTCCAAAATTGCGCCAATAGCTTTTGGAGAGCGTGCATACTATACTTCCAGCAATGAGGACCTCTGCTCTTTTGTGGCGTCATGCGGGTGCCAGTTCGGCTGGCAGGGGAGCCCTGATTGCGAATACGCCTATCCCGTGTTCCGCACGGGACATGGAAGGCGAGCCTGCTATGCGTGGTTGCCAGACCCGAGGACTGTCAGCCAGAATGTGCCTCGTCACCACATACTGGACAGATGCAGAATATTGGAGAAGGCAAACCAACCCTGGGTGCAACGACCTATGGGTAGTACATGGACGGCTCAGAAAGGAGGTCTTTAATTGAGCACGGTATCGAATCGGGCCATCAACGATTACCTGTCTGAGGTAGGTATCTACCATTCCAGCAGGGCTTATGAATTTCTGCTGATTGGTATTAGAGCCATACTGGACGGTGCGGTGGATCGTTACCGCGCGGGCGCGATCTACGACTATGTGGCCAATCAGGCTGGCGTAAAGTCTGACCAGGTCGACCGGGCTATCCGCCAGGCGATCCGCAAGACGGCCAGCCCTATCTCCAATAAGGAGTTCCTGATCCGGGCAGCCGATGAGCTGAAATTTACGGCAGATGCCAATGCCTTCCTCTTCGCTGGGCCGTCCGAATCCAGCGGGTAAGGGCCCGCGCAATAAAATTACCTATCAAAATCCAGCCGGATTTAACTCCGGCAACACACAAGGAGGTTCAAACAAAACCATGAAGAAGCTGTTTTCCAAATGGCTCTCTGGCATGCTCGCCCTCGTTATGGTCATCGGTCTCCTCCCTGCCGCGGGCTTCGCCGCCAGTGGTAATAACTCCGGATCCGGCGACCGTCCCGGAGATAATGGGACTACCTCCATCACCGTGTTTGTTCGTGATTCCTCTGATAACACCAAGGTTCTACCTGAGGCTGGCGTCAAGCTGGAGAGGGTGACTTCTGGACGGTATCATGATTTTGGAATCAAGTATACTGACAAAACTGGCTCTGTGACATGGGACAATCTTGAGTCCGGCCTTTACCGGATTACCCAGACTTCTACGGTCAACGGTTACAAGATGAACACTGTCATGCAGCAGCGTTGGTTCGGCACCGGTGAGGGCAACCATGCTGTGGACATTCTCAACTACCCCCAGGTAACTCTGACTGTACTTCGCTTTGCCAACGGCGATCCCGTTGAGGGTGCCCAGTTCGAGGTGCGGAATACAGACAATGGGGTCGTTTACCAGGGTGCTACAAACAAGAGCGGCGCCATTCTCTTCGGCGCAATTCCTCCTGGCGACTACACCGTTCACAATACCAGCAACCCCGTCAATGTTGACCCGGTCATCGCTGGTATGAACCCCCAGAAGATCCATATCTCCCAAGAGCAGCAAGGCGATGTCCAGCTAATGTTTGAGAGCTCCGCAAAGCCTTCTCTGATCATCCAGTATCTGGAGACTGAGTCTGGCAAGCCGGTGAAGGGTGGCCAGTTCACACTGACCCGTACCACCAGCCCCTCTGAGACCTGGACTGAGATTTTCACGGATGATTCTGGAATTGCCGTGGTTCCTAATCTGGAAGCTGGCAGTTATGTGCTAACTCAGACAAAAGTACCTGACGGCTACATCGGCGAGCTGAAGAGCACCTCTTTCACGGTAAACACCGAGGACGATAGTGCTGTGATGCGTACTTTCTATGCCGACAAGCCTGGTTCCGCCACCTTTACGATTTTGGACTCACAGACGGGCAAGCCTATTCCTGGTGTGGAGGTTACCCTCTATTCTCAAGGCAACCAGGTCGCCGCCGGTCCTCAGACTACCGATAACCAGGGCCGAGTGACCTTTGGTCCTCTGCCTACCGGTAACTATGCCGCCGTTATCACTGGTGTGCCTGACAACTATACCATGGATTTGACCCAGATGCCCATTTTCATCGAGGCCAACAAGACCATTGACCGGAGCTTTACGGCTACTGTCAAGGCCAGCCTGACCATTTATGCTCAGGATGAGCAGGGCAACCCATTGTCTGGCTGCCACTTTGAGATCCGGCATCAGAATGGGCAGAAGGTCGGTGAGGTTGTGACTACTGCCACTGGCAGCGGCATGATTGGCAATCTGGATCCTGGCTACTATGTAGTCGAACAGACCAGCGCTCCTGCTGGTTATGTGATCACGGATGTGGCCAAAACATTCCGGGCTGTGGCTGGCCAGATGGAGGAACTTACCTTTATCAACCGCAGCAAACCCTACATCATCGTCACCGGTACCATCACTGGCACCAGCATGCCGGTTCCTGGCGCTACCTACCAGCTGATGGACGCTACCAACACCCAAGTTCTTCAGACCAAGAATGCCGGCGCTGATGGAACTGTGATCTTCGATAACTTGGTTCCTGGTTCCTATGTGGTTCAGTGTACTGGCGTACCTGATGGCTATACACTGGCTACCGGTGCTCAATCTGTATCTGTCTCTGCCGTCAAGGCTGGTGTTGCTAACTTTGTATTTGACCGGCACAGCTCCATTATCGTAAAAGCGATTAGCTCTGAAGGGCAGCCCCTGGAGGGCGCTCAGTTCCAGGTCCGCAGCGAGAATGGACAGGTGCGCGAACAGGTCACCACTGACCTGACCGGTACTGCTGTCGTTGGTCCTCTGACCCCCGGCAAGTACATCATTGAGCAGCTGTACGCCCCTTGTGGCTATGTGGCTAACACTGCGTTCCAGACGATCACCGTTGAGAACAACAAGACTTCCATCGCTACATTCACCCAGACCAAAAAGTCGGTCCTGACCATCTATGCGACTGACAGTAAGGCCATGGGCCTGATGGGCGTCCAGTTTGCTGTCTATGATGGCAAGACCGGAAAGGAAGTCGCTCAGGTAACCACTGACACAGCCGGTGTCGCAACCGTGACTGACATGAAGCCTGGCGTCTACATGGTGAAAGAGCTGGCTGCCCCGGAGGGTTATCTGCTCACCACTTCCTACCAGGTGCCTATTGTGATGTGCCGCGATGAAGCCGCCTATGTGCGCTTTGCCCATGCTACCAAGGATTATTTGCTGATCGAGACCATTGACGCCGAGACCCGGCAGCCGATCCCTGGCGCCCAGTACAATGTCACCAAGATGGACGGCGACCTGGTGGGCGAGTATTCCGCCAATGACCATGGTGTGGTCGAGGTTGGCCCTCTGGCCCCCGGATTCTATGTGGTCAAGCAGATCATCGCTCCTGCCGGCTATTCCATCTGCACTGAGACTCAGACAATCGAGGTTATCTCTGGTCGCGTGCTCAACGCCCGGTTTGCCAACTACAAGCTGGAGGGCATCGTCATCGAGTCTGTTGACCAGACCACCCATAAGGGTCTGCCCAATACCACCTTCGAGATCTACAACGAGGACAACATCCAAGTGTTCCATGGTGTGACCGACGCATCCGGTCAGCTCTCCACCGGAGAGCTGCCTGCCGGCCGTTACATCATCCGCCAGATGTCTGCTCCTGACGGCTACACCGCCGTTGAGACCATGAAGACGATCACTCTAGGCAGCAAGCCTGTAACGGTCGTGTTCGAGCAGAAGGCCCATACCAGTCTGGTCATTGAACTGGTGGATGATGCCACAGGCGCTCCTCTGTCTGGTGCCCGCTTCCGTGTCGAGTCCATCGATGGTTCCTATACCACTACTGTGGTGACGGGCTCTGATGGCACCGTGATTATCGGCGGTTTGGCTGCCGGTAGGTACATGGTGGCTCAGGAGACTGCCCCCGATGGCTACCTGCTGGACGCCAGCTACCAGTGGGCTGAAATCAACCAGAATGCTACCACTAACCTGCGGTTTACCAACAAGGCCATCTCTGGTTTGGTCATCCGGGCCCTGGATCGCAACACCCAGGCTCCTCTGGCCGGCGCTACCTTCGAGATCTCCGAGGCTAATGGCAAGCTGCTGCAGACGGTCACCACCGATAAGACGGGCATCGTGACCATCACAAACCTGAAGCCTGGTAAGTACCTGGTCCGCGAGACCAATGGTCCTGACGGCTATCAGATGGACACTGTCTCTCAGAATGTGACTATCACCAACTATGAGAACAGCACCCTTACCTTCTACCATGTGGTCAATGCCAATCTGACCCTGCGGGCCATCGATGCCAAGGCTGGCAATCCTGTTGCTGGGGTCACCTTCCAGGTTCGGACCACTGGCGGCAAGTATGTAGGCGAGTATGTGACTGGCTCCAACGGTCTGGTCCAGATTGCCGCCGCTGCTCCCGACAAGTACACGGTGAGCATCGTGGATGTTCCTGAGGGCTACCTAATCGACCGCACTGCCCGTGAGGTGACTGTGCCTGTCAATCAGGAGGTCCTGGAGACCTTCGTGCTCGACCAGGAGTCTGGCGCCACCATTCGGGTCATTGAGTCTCAGACTGGCCTGGGCGTGGATGATGTGACTCTTCGTATTTCCACAATCGATGGTACTCTGATCGGCAACTATACCACCGACCGTCAGGGCTACATCTTCGTTGACCTGAAGCCTGGTGAGTATATGTACTACATCACCTATGGTCCTGAGGGCTATGTGATGGATCCTCAGCCACACCGCTTCACCGTGAATGCCAATGTGGAGACGGTCATCGAGCTGGACATCGAAAAGGAGTCCCATGTTCGGATCCAGGTCATCGATGCTGCATCTGGCAAGGGCATCTACAATGTCAAGATCGAGATCTCTGACCAGTACAGCAACTACATTGGCACCTACACCACCAATGACGAAGGATACATCTATCTGGATCAGGTCCTGAAGTCTGGCCGGTATAAGGCCACCATGCTGGAGGTCCCTGCCGGTTATGTGAAGGATACGGTGCCCAAGACCATCGAGATCTCCCTCAAGGAGACCACCGATGTAAAGTGGAAGATTGGCGGCCAGCAGGGTCAGGTGACCATCACCACTCTGTCTGATTCCGACAATGTCCTGATGGGCATCCGCAAGGGTTCCCGCCTGCAGGGCGCCGTGTACCAGATCACCGATATGTCTGGTCGCGTGGTTGCCACCCTCTATGGCGACAGCTACGGCGAGGCTCACTCCGGCGCTCTGGGCATCGGTACCTACTATGTGCAGCAGATCCAGGCCCCCGCAGGCTACATGGTCAACAGCCAGCGCGTGACCGTCAATGTGACGAATAAGAACGATGATGTGAAGATCACCGTCTACAACAAGTCTGGCAACTTCAAGACTACTGTGACCGCACACGGCCCCCGAACTGTGGCTCCCAACAATCAGGCCAAGTTCTACTACACCAATGTGAGCAACGCTTCCAGCGTCACGGTGCAGAACTTCTTCCTGAACATCAAGGTACCCACTGACGGCGCCCGCGCCGGCACCTTCTATACAGGTACCTGGTCTGGTACCGCTACCACCTTCCGGGTGGAGTATCGGACCAATATGTCCGACTACCGGGTGTTGGCTGCCAACCTGAACAGTAAGTCCTCCTACAGCTATGACATGAGCTCCATCGCCCTGGGCCTGGCCTCTGGCGAGTATGTGACCGACATCCGCATGGTCTTCGACCGTGCCGTCGCCGGCATGAAGGAGTCTATGGCTCCTGTGCTCTATGTTTCCGTCCTGCCCAATGTGGTGAACGGCTATCAGCTCATCAACCGGGCTGAGAGTGGCTGCCAGGGTGAGGCTTCCAGCTCTGTGAGCTCTGGCAACAGCTGGTCTGCCAACACTGGCATGAATGGCATCGCCGGCGGCTGGACCAGCGCGACTGCTCAGTCTACCACTGTGGTAACTGGCGGTTCCGTTCAGTATCCCTATTATCCGCTGCCCAACACTCTGCCTAAGACTGGTTATTGATACCAAGGTAGGGTAAACATGGAACCCCCTCCGGGAACTCTCCTGGAGGGGGTTCTTTTTCTAATTCTATTGAGGAAAAAATTAAGCGACGCTGTAGGATAGGAGATGGGTGCCCTCACGGACCATGTGCGATGAAGAACAGCCAATGGGCAGTGAGCAAAAGGGCTACTTGTATTTCTTCGTTAGAAAAGACTCTCCTCTGGGCCTAGCAGAAGCCAATGCAGCCATCAAAAATCGACCTCACCACAGGAGAATAGAATTTGAGCGTTGTGCATACTATCAGCATATCAAATAAGAAAGGAGAGGGGGCAGTAGGAAGCCCCCGAGCAACAACCATGAAAGTCAAGCAGCGTTTCTCATCGCTCCTGTTGGCAGCCATCCTTTGCATTTGCTCCCTCGCCGTGCCCGCATTTGCGGCCGGAAATACCGGCTATGGCACAGCCGTTTTTGGCGGGAACACCCAGACTGAGAACATTCAGCCTGGTTCTGACCAGACACCCAGCAGTAACTCTGGCAGCTCCTTTGAGGATGCCTTTGGCGTCAAAGACCCGAATGTTACAACCGATGATGTGAATAACTGGGTGGACCGCAAGGGCAGCGAACTCATTTCGATCATCACCCGGGGCGTTCGCATCGTCTCTGTGATTGGCTTCTTCATCAGCCTGCTCCTGATCATCATCGGTGCCGTCGGCAACAAGCGGACCATGGTGGGTGGCCTGATTGGTCTCATTATTGCCTGCGTTTGCTTCACCGCCGCTACGATGGGCCCGCAGATCATGAACGCTGTTCAGAGCTGGCTCATGCACTAATTGGAGAGGAGGGTTAAGATATGGATGCCAGGACCCTCCTCATCATATTCATCGTTGTAGTCGCAATTTGTCTGGCCGTATCAATCCTCCTTCGCCTAACTCGCATTGCTCTGGTTTTGGCCGGTCTCTTTATACTGGTCCCGATCCTCTGCACGATCATGTGGGGCGATGGAACTGACTTTGTGTCCAAGTTTGCCAGCATCTTTGCTCCTGAGATCGAGCAGGGTATCAACGATGGATATGGTCAGTATCGAGACCAGAATGCCAAGGATCCAATTGTAGACATCGACCAGTTGGATAAGTACTTCCAGGATGCCCAGCAAGCCGTCAAGGACCAATTCAGCAAGCCTGTGTTCCCGACCCCGGAGGAGACTCCAACACCGACTCCCTGACAACCAAAACAGGGCGCTTGCCACATGGTGGGCGTCCTTCTTTTTGTGCAAAAATGAGTTTCAGACAAATTGCATAAAATAGCGGTATGCAAGCCAATTGGGGATGCAAAATTAAAAATTAGGAGGATACAAACATGTTGGAGAAAACTCTGTATGACAATGCCATCGCCGCCACCAAGGCTGTCTGTAGAGCGCAGGTGGCCGCTGGGACCTGCGAGCCTGACCAATGCGAGTTCTGTCCCGCCCAGCAGTTCCTGGACATGCTGGATGAGATGGACGGTAGCAACAACTAATGTCCTTGTCTGCCAAGGCCTGGAGCATCTTCGCCCCAGGCCTGGCCCATAAAAATCAAGGAGGAACCAGAAATGGCGAAAAGCAAGAAGAAACGCAAGAGTCACAAGGGGCCGCCTAAGCCCTTCCGCCGGCGCTGGGCAGAAATTGAAGAACTGCTTGGGTCGGAGCACATGAAAGAGGTGCGGGAGATCTTCTGCGAGGCAGACTGCCCATTTTTTGGCGAATGTAAGGGATATGAACTGACCAAGTTCTGTCAGCTGAAGGCATGGGGACGCTATGACCGACTGTTCGAGCGGTCTATCCGGCACAATGTCTGCAAGGAGAAAAAGATCGAGTTCCGAACTGCTGACGATATCCTGCTTCGGAGATGGGACGACGAGGATGCAGATGGTGGCTATCAGGCAGTTGTCATCCGAAAGGAATTCCTCGACCGAGTCCGCACTTCGGACGGATTTGGGTGCAATTTTGCTCTGCATATCCTGGCCCAGGCCATGCTCAGAGCCATTAAAGCCATCTTCGGGGAAACGAGATTTATGTTCATCCTGGCGGAAGACCCCAATGGCCTCTGGCGGCTTGCACTGGTAAAGGATCCGTCCGACACATCCACGGATTCGGAGTTTCGTGCGATTAAGGATTTTGCAACCCTCACCGGCGATGAGGTAAGGGCCCTGTTGGAGGAAGCCGGCACCTGCTATGAGGACCTCACAGACCCCTTCTATGGCAACAAGAAGGCCCTCACAAACGACGACCGGAAGGATAATTTCTGCCGTAATGACTGTATGTTCTCCAGTGTATGCGAAGGCTGGCGCCATGCCAATGTCTGTATGCTGAAGGAGAGCGGCGACTATCCGGAGTTCCTGGATAATTGAACGACGCCCCGCCTTTTCCCGAACAGGGAAGGGTGGGGCGTCCTTTTGTAGGCTTGGGTGTTTGATGTCTTTTTTAACGAAGAAAAGCGGCCGGGTTCGTTCTGTTTGCCGGAGGCTGCGGCTGCGGGCCGGCTCCGTTTCGGAGCCTATTTTGGGTCCATGAGACCTGCCCGTCCGTTGATGCGGGGCGGCAAATCGTTGCTAAAAACAATTTACTGCTCCGCCGTTTTCGGCAACAGCAAACCTGTTCTCTGGAATTGTCTGCGGCAAACCTGCATAAAACAACTCAGAACCCAATGCTGGAGAAATATATTTTAATAGGAGGAAAATAACCATGGGAAAATACTTATTCGGGGCTGCAGGTCCGGCAGCTCCCTACGGAACCGCCAGTTTGCTGGAGGTCTTACCCTTCGAGCAGGGTGCTCCTGGGCGCTATGGGGTCGTCCACTTTAGGGACAAGAATCCTTGTGTCCTGGCTTGCCGGACGAACATTCGGAGCCGGGAGCTGGCGGATGAACTGGGCGAATGGTATTTGCCGGACATGAACATCTCGTACATCGAACAGGGGAACAGCGACTGGCTCGTCTGTTTCCGGGCCGGAAGCATCATTGCCGCGGCTTACATGCGGCTGACCGCGGAGGAGATGCAGAAGCTGCTGGAGAAAGCTGGGATGGCGGTATGAAACTGTACCATGTTAGCTATGACCCGATCTGGTTTTTTAACCCCCGGGTGCCGAAGAGCCGGCTACCGATGGAGGATGCCGAGACACCCCGTATCTGCTTGTCCGATCGCATTGAGCGGTGTGTAAACGCCAAGCCGTGCCAAGCTCAGGCATTGTACCTGGCCAAGGAGTACGGGCTGCGGGTACCGCTGTATGTATATGAGTTCGATACCGACGACATCCCGCCAGATCTGTTGGTTGGGCCGGACGAGCTAGTGGGGCAGTACGGCGTCATCGACGCTAAACTGAATCACGAGTATTGGCTGCTGAGTGGTGATGTTCCCTACTAGGAGATTTACTACGAGGTGATTGGAGGCGTCTTTCTGCCGCCTGATGAGGGCGTTGGAGATGATTTTCCTTCGGCACTGAGTCTGCGATTGGTTGAGGAGGAGTCGTCTGAGGCAGCCTGGTTGGCGTGGGCCGTCTGTGAGCTGAATAAGCCGAGCAAGGATGGCAAATACATAACATCCGACTGTGTTATCGCCAACTGTGTGGAAGATATCATAGATCTTCTGAAGTCGCATACCTAAAGACCATCAGATAGCTCCCGGACTTTAGTTCGGTGAGAAAATCAGATGACCCAATCCCGCCTTTTCAATTTTGAAAGGGCGGGGTGCTGTTTTTGCAGTTTTTTTTGCTATTTCACGGACCAAAGAAAGGCTCCCGGAAGGGAGCCGGATGTGGCGCGAGGACACAGCAGGAAAGGAAGAACTCCTCGTGATATTTCGTCGTTAAAAAAGACTGGTCTCCATCCATGCAAAATCAATCACGGTCTATTTGCATACTATCAAATCAGTTATCCACTTTAGGAGATAAAAATATACACGAAGGAGAATCCATACATGGAGACAAAAATTATTACTGTGAGTCTAAAGAGTAAGGAGATTCAAGAAGCAACTGCACCGAGGTCCCGCAAGTCCCATCGCCGGGAAGTCGTCCATCTGCGCATGGTGGCCTGTTTGGTTGCTGCCGTGGCGGCTGTCAGCACGATTGCTCTTGCCGCCAGCGGAACCGCAACCGAGGTTCGCCCCGCTGCGAAGGATGAGACCACTACTGAGAAACTCGCTATTGTCGAGCCAATCAGTGAGATTCATTTCTCGCAAAAGACGCTGCGAATCATCACTGAGGCTGAGGCTGAAGTGCTTCCGCTTGAGACTGCTGAGCAGACTCCGGAGCCTGAGTGGGAGACTATTGAAGTCACTGCCTACTGCTCCTGCGCCAAATGCTGTGGCGAGTGGGCCAGCAAGCGTCCTAATGACATCGTCTATACGGCCAGCGGAGCTGAAGCTGTAGAGGGCGTGACCGTGGCTGCAGACAAGAGTAAGTACCCCTTCGGTACTGTGCTCTACATCGAAGGCCTGGGCGAGCGTATCGTTCAGGATGTCGGTGGCGCCATCAAGGGCAACCGCGTGGATGTTTACTTCAACAACCATGAGGACGCTCTTGCATTTGGCCGGCAGACGCTCAATGCGTATGTCGTTTCACCGAGCGAGTAATTAAGTCACCTTCCCGGCTATAAATAACCGAGGTTCCTTGTGGTACTGACTGAAAGGAGATACTACTGTGGAGGAGAAATTATTCTTGGTCGATGACCGGCACTACCTGCATGTACAGGAATGCGATGAAGGTGGGTATGATTACACCTTCTACGACAAGGAGTCCTATGCAGCGGTTGACGGTGGCCGTATGGACGAGCCGGAGGAGTGGGGGATCACCACCATTCTTCAGGCTGCCGAGGCGATCTGCTATGATCACGGGCTCACTCCCGAGATGATCGTGGCGGCGCCGCTGGACATGGTCGAACCTTTGCAGGATGCACAGGGTTAAGAAAGGAGAATAGATATGGAATTCAGTTTGGATATGAACATTAAGCTGGGAGAGAAGAACCACAAGCATGTGGCGATCGTCTCCATCCGCGAGCCCGAGAGTGGCGAATATGCCGAGTTTTACGGCACAGTTAGCCCTGGTGGGTCGATGGGTCCCGAGCTCACTCAGTTTGTACTGCGCGAGATTGAGTCCTGGATCAGCCTGAAGCAGGACGAGCAGGAGGAGGCCGAGGCAAAATGAGATATGCTGCGAAGCTGCTCATTCCCAGCCGGCGCCTGGCCGTCATCAACGGCTACCTGAACGCCGAGCAGGAAGATGAGTTCCAGGGAGAGGACAACACCATCATCCACACGGTTTTGTTCCCCGATGGCAAATTCATGGATATCAAGTGCTGCGGCTGTCAGGACGAGTCCTCTTGGACCGAAGCTGTGCTGTTTGCGAAAGCGAATGGTGGCGGTTTCAGCCAAGTGGCCTACACGGAACCCGACGAGTCCTATCTGGGCGAGTGGGAGCTGGAGGACGAAGGTAACAGCTATTTCGTGGAGGTCGTCGATGGCGGTGACATCGAAAACCTGGAGCTTGCAATCATCTCTCCCGAAGGAGTCATTTCCCGGGACTGGCAGGCTGAAGGCTGGAGCATAGACAAGAATTAGGGAGGACTCGACATGAAGAAAATTAAGGGAACTCTTGTCTTCGAGCTGGCGGTCGGCCAATGTGCCGCCATCGTCGAAGAAAACAACCCCAACCAGGTGCTCCGCACCTCCAAGGTCGTAACAATCTGCAGCATCTCTGCGGATTGCAAGACCCTCGTGTTCCGCACGGAACATGGGTCTGAGTATGAACTTTTGGTCATCTGAGCGCAAAGAAAGAGCCCCCCTCCGGGGCTCTTTCTTTGCGCTCAGACTGTTTGGTTATAATTCAAAACAATGTAGCCCGCATTATGCTCGCTTCGGGGAGAGATGTCAGCCACAGCGCTGATATGTCCCCAAGGGAAGATGTAGCGATTTTCGCCCTTCGGTTGTTCTGTCGGCCGGCCCAGTCGGACAAACAGCCAACGAGCACATACGACAAAGCGAAACTGTTGCCGCTCGCATTGATCCGCCATGGATGCAGGATATTCGATGCATGGCCGGAGGATGAGCCGCAGTAAATGGCCGGCAAGGAAACTGAATTCAGGGAGGAAATCGGTGCCATCCACAGAGACGGGACTGGTTGCACAAAAATAGTCGCAGGATGAGGCCCGCACCGGCAAACCGGAGGTGAGGAGTTCATCCATGGTCGTCTGCGGAGAAAACGGGAAATCGTCCAAGGAAAGAATGCCATGGGGAAGGTCTAATACCATATTGGGAAGCATCTCCTTTTGTTTTGTTGGATTATTTCCATCCTATGCACAGATGCTGGTTCCAATTCTGCCAGATGGAAGTTCGGCATGGGAGCGGGATTCTTTTTCAGCGGAGAAATATGGCGGAGAATTTCTCTTTTGCCAGATTGCGGCACAACCTTGTCCATTGCCCGCGAGGTTGTAGTGTAGTGCTGATGTACGAGCTAATCGTTGCTGCCAACATTTTGCTGTACAAATGCCTGTGGCAGGTAGGGGCCGTGCAGTGGCACTGGCGGAGTCCTCACGGACCATTGAAAGAAAACCAGGCCACATTTCTCCGCCCAAAAAAAGACTCTGGCTCTCCTCGGCTACACATCCACAGAATGAGTCGTGTTTGCTGGGAATAGCTTTAAGAATGCAAGCATATCATGAAATCAAACAACGCTAAAGGAGGAATCGAACCATGAGGAAGGTAGTGGATCTCTGCAAGCAATCCAAGAAGGCCCAGAAGGCCTTCTACGCTGCACAACGAGGCAGCTGGAACGGGGTCAACCCTGTTTCCCGTGTTGTCCCAAACGGCAAGGCGTACTCCAGGGCAAAAGCAAAGGCCGATGCCCGGCGGGACGCCTGCCGTCCTTTTTTTTGCCCTAAATAGCTCCTACTCTGCCTGCATAGGATATACCAGACGCACAATTTGGGGAGGCAAACCAAAGGAGGTATTAAAATATATGGGGAGCTATACCATCGAGCGATTTGGCAGCGTCCATCCACGAGTCCAACCTAACTGTGGCCTGGGTAACACGATCTCTGGTCATGAGCTGGAGTGGATCTCTGTGAATGGTCTTTTGGTGGCAAGCCGGCCGATTAAGTTCAATATCTCCTGGGACAGGCTCAACAAAGAGGGGCTGGTCTATGGAAAGGAGATCGTCATCGACGGCAAGCCCTATATCTGCCGGCTGGTGAAAAACTACCCAGGGGCGAATGGTGATTGGGAATGGCACGACATCCTGTCCATGACATCCTCCGATGATGACCTGTGGCATTGGAAACGGTGCTGGTCATGGTCGCAGGATAGAGGGAAAGACCCGAGTACTGACGACCACTGCGGCGTGTTTGGATACAGCTGCGCACACGGCGAAGGTTGGATATTGCCATCTACCAGATCACAGCAGATTGGCTGGCGGCCAGCCCTGGATCGCCCTAGTATGGAGCTTTGCCGGGCCAACATTGGCAAGATGATTTCATTCGGCTGCGACGGCATGGTCTACAAGGGCGAATTAGCCGATTTTAGTGACTACGACCTGCTCGTCGATTTCATCAATCCGATGCCGGTTCTGGAGTTGGGACATGCTGTGCAGACCGATGATCTCAGCTTTGTCTTCGACCGTGCCCAGCTGGACTTCATCCACGAACTCTAAAGAGTAAAATAGGAGGTATTGCAAAACAATGGAGAAGAAACAATTTGGCTCACTGTATATCAATAAGCGGCCGGTCGTCCCGGCAGGACGGCAATTTGACCGCTATCGGGAAACCCCGGTACTTGAGCTTGGCGGCACCAAGCCTGGAAAAGAAATCGAATGGCTGACAGTCGGACATCTGCTCATCGCAACTCGCGTCCTGATACATTCGATCTCCTGGGAAGACCTGGACCAGCGGGGGCTGATCTCCGGCCAGGAGGCTGTCATTGACAGCAAACGGTACAAGGTGCGAACCCCATCCGTTAAGGAATGGGATGAGGCTGCGGCCATGTGTGTTGGGCACATTCAGGATCTCTGGTACTTCCAGGATGGATGGTCCTGGTGTATTGAGGAATCCACTCTCGACAACCGGCTGCGGTATCTCTGCAGCGGCAACAATACGCACAGTCCAATGACCTGTTCCGCGAAAACCCGGTCAAAGCCGTTTGGCTGGCGCCCGGTACTGGAGCCAATTTCGGCTGGACCCAACGATATCCAGGCAATGTTCGGTTCAATGGTCACCGTGGCGCACAACGGCTCTGTGGTGGTTGGAATGCTTACCGGCATTTCCGACTATGACCTGGTCCTCCGCCGGGCTCAGTTTGACAGGAAGGGCCCGGATAGCGATGATTTTGCTAAAAGAATCAAGGATGGGACTATCGTTGTGAACCGGGACCTTGTGGACTATATCTCGCAGACCCAGGATTCTGAGAGTTGATCCAAGGGGGTGTTACTATGAGGGAATTATTTTTGGGTACTGTTCAGGTGAATAGGCAGACCCGGCAGCCCGGAGACATGGCTGGCAACGGCCCTATCCGATTGGCAGACTCAACACACAAATTCGCAGAGCTGATCTGCTGGCTCTGGCACGATGGAAAACTGGTAGCTGACCGCAATATTCTCAAGGATGTCAGCTTCAGCCGCCTGGATGAGGCAAACCTCTGCTGGGGCGCCGATGTGACCATAGACGGAATGCTGTTCCAAGCCCGGTTACTTCGTGGCGAGCGGTTCGGCGAATTTATAAGCGATGAGTTCACCGAGTTCTGGAATACCTACGGAAGTAAGATGATTACTGAAGAGCAGCTTTCGCTAAGCTGGACTCTGACGGCCGTGAGCGATGAGCGAATGGCTCTTTTCAGGGGCGGTAATTCCTGTGGGACTGACATGCCGATGGGCTTGTCTTTGAGGGACCGCAGCAAAGGCATAGGCTATCGACCGGTTCTAATCCCGCAGGGACTCAACCCGAAACGGGCGCATACGGCCCTTGGGAAGAAGGTCATCCTGTATGGCCCTGATGGAATTGTCATCGGCAACCTGAAGACCGTCGGCGACTATGAATTGGAGCTGGTTGTTCCTGAAGATACCCGGTTCGAAGATAGTGGCTTCGATGGTTTCGCCTGTGATATCGGTGACCGCCATGTGGTCGTCGACCGGGGGCAGGTGCAATGCATCCAGCTTCTCCAGAACA
Source organism: Lawsonibacter asaccharolyticus (assembly GCA_003112755.1). Taxonomy (NCBI): domain Bacteria; kingdom Bacillati; phylum Bacillota; class Clostridia; order Eubacteriales; family Oscillospiraceae; genus Lawsonibacter; species Lawsonibacter asaccharolyticus. Next base: position 168,708 of record BFBT01000002.1, read on the forward strand.
GGCCGGAAATTAAGCCTTGAAAAATCGGGTCTGCGCAGTCGCGCAGGCCCGGTTCTTTTTGTCCAGAATGGAGCTGGCTTAGCCTGCATATAACAGACCAGATTCGCAATCTTGGAGATACGAAACGAAGGAGGAAAATATAATGGAGATCAAGAAATTCGGCAGTCTGATCATCCGCAGCAAGCCAGTCCTGCCGGGCCGGATGTACTACCGCTATAAGGACCATCCGACCATAACGCTGGGGGCCAGTACTCCCGGCAATGAGATTGAATGGCTGGAGCACGATGGACTGTTGATCGCAACCAGGAATATCCTAACAGGTGTTTCCTGGGATGACCTGAACCGCAATAAGCTGATTCTCGGCAAAAGGGTTGAGATTGATGGCAAGCGGTATTGGGTCCGTACTATGAAGAATGGTCCCAATCATACCCCAGACGACGAGTGGGGCCATTTTCTGGATGCCTGTCCGGATGAACACCTGCTGTGGGACATCTCCTGCGGCTACAGCTGGTGCATAAATGCAGTCGATCCACTCAAGCCTGACATGAAGGACCTGCGTGGAGGCAGCGCGGCAAGAGGCAGGTCTCAGTATTCCAACAATTCGTCCCTGGTGTCCTTTGGCTGGCGGCCGGTACTGGAACCCATAAGCCCAATTCCGCCCGACATCGATACTCTGATCGGCGTTGATGTGGTGGTGAAGAGCCAGGGCTCGACCATTCATGGAAAGCTGGAATCGGTCAGCGCCTACGACCTGACGCTCCGCAACGCCAAAATTAAGTCGTTTGGAGGCAATTTTAAGGAGTCTGCAAAGGAGGAATAATTATGACCGAAAAGCCGCTCCAGGCAAAGATCAGGTACACCAGGGCCCTGGGCACGCCCTATGTCCGCGGCAAACCCGTGGAGGTAGGAAAGAACCTCAGCCGCTATAAGGCCGATGCGCCTATTACAATCGGCGATACAGTGCCTGGGCAGGAGATATATTGGTTTGAGGTGGGCAACCTTCTGATCGCCTTCGAGCCAGTTTTGTACGCTACCCATTATGGAACCATGAAGGAGCTTGAGCTCGTTCATGGCCGGCAGATCACCATCGACGGCAAAGTCTATACCTGCCGGTTGATCCAGGCTCTGCAAAAGGACGGGCCTAACGGCGAGCTGCGCATGTCGGATGAGATGGAGGAATTCGAGAGAGTTGCCAACGGCTGGAGTGTTTTCTCCAGACAGTGTTTTTTGGCCCAGGAGGGGAACTTCAACCGGATTCTCATGTCCGCTGCACCTGCAAACCTTGCCATGGGCTATGCCTGGTACCCGGTATTGGAACCGCTGGCGCAGAAGCCCGAGGCGCTGGTTGGCAAAGAGGTTGCCCTGGATGCCGGCCAATATGGTACCATTTCCGGGGTTTTGGAAGATGTCGGCGACTACGATTTGCTCATTGGAGGCATCTCGTCTGTTCTGATAGATCCCTCCTGTATGTGCCAAGTTTCTGGAGAAAAGGTTATCGTCTCGTGCGATGCCGTTTCTTCGTTGCAGGGAGCAACTGATTTGGATTATTCGGTCCGGCTGCTCACCGCTGCAGACGAGTACATCATCCATGACCTTAGTGCCAGGATACAGAATGAGTACCTTGGTGGAATCCTTTCGATGGAGGGATTTCCCTATGGGCTGTTCGCAAAAAACGAGCTGGTAGGATATTGCATGATATGCCCCGCGCATGGATCCCTGGGACTGTCTAAGGAAGAAGCCTGGCGGGTCCGCCCAGATGATGGGCTCCTGATCGACGATTTCTTCATCCAGCCAGAGCACTCCGTCAAGGGGCGGATGGAGCAGCTTCTGAAAGCCAGCATTGCAAAGGTTACAAAGGAAAAAGGCTGGGAAGGAACTAAAGACCCTCATTGGGTATTCTTCCTGCCAGCCAATGCTGAGGAGCCTGCCCTTTTTGAAATACTGGGTTTCTCCGAGCTCTGCGGAAAAAAGGGACTCCCGGTTATGGGTTTGGAGATTATCTGATTGTTGCCAAAGACGAAATCTGGGGTCCAGGCTTTTGCAGCCTGGGCCCCGGATTTTTTGTCTTTTTTAACGAAGAAAAGCGGCTATGGATTTTTACCTTTGCCGGAAGCGATTGCTGGGGCCAGCTCCCATTCGGGAGCCTATGTCGGGTCCGTGAGACAGCGAAATTTGCGCACAAAACGAAACAGCCTCCATGATGCAAAGCAGGAGGAACTTCATTCTGCCGGAGCAGTTCGCGCGAAACCGTTTCGCAGGGCTAATTGTTTTAGACCACACAACCTTTCTTCGAAAGGCTGCAACAATGAGCACACTTGTCTGTTGTTCGCAACGCCACGCCAAAAAAAAGATGCCCGGAAGGGGAGAGGCACACTCGCGGGCCCGGCATAGGTTCCTGATAGGGAACCGGCTCGTAGCCATGCCCCAAAGCAAAAGACAAATCTCCTGCCGCTTTTCTTCGTTAAAAAAGATGTTAAACCACTACAGGTGCCCAACAAAAGACAGCGCAAACCAGCATCCTAATCCCTGGCAATAGCTTCCGGTGCGTTTGCATAGTATTTAGAAGTGTAAGACCACAGCCCTATAACCGGTCTTAATCATCCCTTAAACAGCCCCCGGTCATATGGGACGAAACCTGAAGGAGGTGTCACTCACACATGGCGAGAGTATATCGTATCGCCAACGACATGGCCGAAAAAGAAAAGGCGGTAGGAGGCCTTTTGACTTTTGGTCAAGCTGGTTGGATCGCCGCCGGCCTTATCGTAGGAGCAGGTGTATTTGTCGGCATGGCTAAAATCATGCCGCCTGTCCTGGCTCTCATGATTGGGCTTATCCCTGCAGCTGCAATTGGTCTGCCCTTTGCCTTTTACAACAAGGGCGGGCTTACCTTGGTCCAGTATCTGATCTGGAGGTTCAAGTTCCAGAAGAAGAGCAAGCACCTGGTCAACACCCTGACCTACCGTATGGACCGAGCCAGCGACTATGAGCGGGAGCAGAAGGCCAAGGAGAGCGAGAACATTTTCTAAACGAGGAGGTAAGAAGTAACTATGCCTGTACTGATCATTCTGATCATGCTGGTGATCGTCGGAGCCATCGGAGCTGGCCTTTTCCTGATGGTCAAGAAATTGGATCCGATGCAGAAGGACAAATCCGAAAACAGCGACCTTGAGATTGCCCAGGATTTCCTGCCCTTTGACGACATCCGCAATAACATGATCGTAATGCCCAACCACAGCTACCGGGCCGTCATTGAGTGCTCGGCCCTGAACTATGACCTGAAGACGGAAGGCGAGCGCGATCAAATCGAGATGTCCTTCCAGCAATTCATCAACTCTTTGAGTTTCCCAATTTCGATTTTCCTGCAGACCAAGGAGATTGACAACACCCACCGGGTAGAGTCCTTGCGGACTGAGATCTCCAAGACACTGGTGGAGTTCCCGGGCATGAAGAATTACGCCGACCATTTTATGGCTGACATGGAAAACCTGAATGTCCGCATCGGCAACAACCAGCAGAAGAAGCGCTATATTGTTGTTCCCTACGACGACGCTATCGGCTTGGACGGCCTGACGGACGGCGAAAAAGCTGCCTATGCCAACAAAGAGCTGCTGAACCGGTGCAATGCTGTCCGCAGCGGCCTGGACGCTGTAGGCATCATCACCCGCACCCTGAGCACTGCCGAGCTCATTGAGCTCGTGTACAGCTGCTATAACCGTGAAGGCTTCAGCTATGCTGAGGCTATTGCCAGCAACGATGCGTTTGCTCTGTTCGTGGATGGCGTTGAGGATAAGTTCCGCGACCTGCCTCGCGTTGGTATGCTGGACCTAATCCTAGGTGAAGCCATCAACAAGCTCCGCGCCGGCAATGTGGACAGCGAGAAGAATGGCCAGGGTGCCATGCAGGAGATGCTTCTCCTCCAGAAGGAAGCCCAGCGGCGCATGGAGCAGATCCGGATGAAATATGCCGGGTACTTTACTGATGGAGGTGACCTGTAATGGCTTTTGGAAGGAACAAGAAAGAGAAAAAGTCCAAGAAGAAGGACAAGGCTGCTGGGGTTGCTCAGGAGCCTGAGCTGATCATCGGTGAGGTGCAGACGCCTAAGACGGTCGGCGCTACTATGCTGGAGAAGGGCGTGCCGACCCTGAAAGATATGATGGCTCCACCCAGCTTTGATAGGACTGAGTTCGACCATCTGGGCATCGGCGACCGTGTCATGCGCAGCTTTCTGCTATCTGGTTTCCCTAAGCACATCATGGTTGGCTGGGCCGATAAGCTCTACAACTATGATGGTGACCTGGATATGACCATCCACATCAACCCTATGGATGAGCGTGAGGCCATCGATGAGCTGACCGATAAGATCACGCAGTATGAGGCCCAGCTGGATGTGGAGTCTGAGAAAGGTCAAACCCGAAATATGACCCGTCTGGGCAACCAGATCACCGAGCTGGTCCGCGAGCGTGAGAAGATCGAGCAGAACTACATCTCCATGTTCCAGGTCCAGATGATCTGTAATCTGTATGGTAAAACGGTAGACCAGCTGGACAAGGAGACTCAGATGCTGGACAACACGCTGCGGGGCAAAAAGATCAAGCTGATGCCTCTGCACCTGCGACAGGACCAGGGCTACAAGTCTGGTATGCCGTTCGGCAAGACCTGGCTGCCCAAGAACTTCCGCAACTTCTCCTCTGAGGGTCTTACGGCCTGTTTCCCATTCTACAATGCTGAGATCTCTCATCCATCCGGCACTCTGCTTGGTGTCAATCTACAGACGCAGACGCCCATCTATGTGGACTTCTTTGACCGGCGTATCCTGGAAAACGGCAATACCACTGTGCTGGGCCGGGCTGGTTCCGGTAAGACCTTCCTGGTGTCGCTGCTGACGATGCGCTCTGCCCTCCAGGGTGTACGGACAGTCATCATCGACCCTGAAGGCGAGTACAGCACTATCACGGAGGCCCTGGGTGGTAAGGTCATCAAGATCGCCCCTGGCTCTACCACCATCCCCAATCCATTCGATTTGGAGGATGAGGAAGTTCTGGATGAAGATGGGCAGGCCACCGGTCAGCGTATCGTCAATATCAAGGAAAAAGTGGCCGACCTGCTGAACCTAATCGGCGTGATGACCGGCGAGCTTACCCAGGAGCAGCGCTCCCTGGTCTCCTTTGCCTTGGCCAGCATCTATGAGGAGTTTGGCTTCACAGAGGATTATACCTCCTTGTATGACAATGATGTGGTAATGAATGATCGCGGCGAGTTTGTCCACCATGGCCATAAGCGGCCCATGCCTACCTTCTCTGACTTCCATCGGAAGCTGGAGGAGATTGCCCAGACGCCTGGCAATGAGACGCTTGTTTCAGTTGCAAATGCCCTGCGCATGTTCAAGCGGGACGGTGTGTACGGCCTGTTCGACCAGCCAACCTCTGAGGATATGACCAACTACACGGATGCTCCGGTCATCTGCTTTGATATCAAGCAGCTGGAGGAAAATGTACTTCGGCCGATTGGCATGTACAATGCCTTGTCTTGGGCCTGGGAAAAATTCGCCAAAAAGAATCCTAAGCTCCGCAAGCGTATCGTCTGCGACGAGGCGTGGATGCTGACCAACCCCAATATGCCTGGTTTCCAGTTTACGGCACAATTCCTTGAGACCTGCTCCCGCCGGTCCCGTAAGCGGAACTGCTGCCTGCTGGTGGCTTCCCAGAACTTCAAGGAATTCGTGAGCTGTCCCCAGGGCGAGGCTGTTCTCTCCAACGCAGTGGTTAACATCTTCCTGAAGCAGAGCTCTACAGACCTGGACGCTGTCCAGGAAAAGTTCAAGCTCTCTAACGGCGAGCGGGCCTACCTGACCTCGCCGGCCCGCGGCCATTTCCTGCTCAAGATGAACTCGGAGGCAACCATTGGGTACGCATTCCCCATGGACATCGAAAAGTACCTCATTGAAAAGCGGACGATTGCAGGACGCAAGTAACATCAGACTCTGGCCAGCCACGGGGCATATGCTTCTGGGCGTGGCCCAAGAAAGGAGTTGAAAAGATTCATGTCTCAAACGATTACGAGCCTGCCGCGCCGGATCTGGGCGTTCCTGATGGCCATGGTCATTATGCTCATCGTTCTGGTCAGCGGCTTCGTATCGCCGGCCTGGGCGCCTATTCTGCCTGTCCAGCGGTCCTATATCCAGACGGCTGTTGATACCTCTGCCTGGGAAATTGTGGCTGCCGTCGTATCTCATGGTGTTAGTACCAACGGACACCCGATGGAAGCAAAGCGTATTGGAAAAGACTTGATGGAAACACTCATCAAAACAAAGACCCCTTCTGACAGCAATATCACCAGCTTTCTGACAGGCGGAGTATTCGAGAAGCAGGGTGACAATTCAGTCAATAACCTGCCCCTGAGTTTCCCTGGTGCTATCAGTTTTTCTGGCTGGCAGAACGAGTCCAGACAGGCCGATATTGACCGCGCCCAACTGATTCGGAACTCCCTGATCTACGATTTGAATGCGGCTTTCAAATTTGTTTATGGTGATCAGTATGGCATGTATGAGCCGGAGGGGGATACCCTGGATGATCAGGTAAAACAATATGCGACCGATCTGGGCAACTTTTTCAGTGGCATCAAGGCCGGAGGACAGTGGACCAGGAATGTAAATGGGCAGACTATAAGTTGTTCAGTAGTAACTACCCAGGAACCAAAAAATCCTGTGGATAAGAACTTCCACAGCAACGCTGGTACTGATTATTACATTTCTATTGAACGAACGATTGGCAGCCAAACAGAGACTCGGACTTTCCAGTACCGGATGCTGAAAGGCTATGGCGTTGATGGGTCTGGTCTCGGGAAGGCAAACGGCGACACTCTGGTTGGAGCCAATGATTACTACATCCACTGGGGTACTCTTGCTGTAGAGGCATTTGCCAACTATGTCGCAGACGATGAACTGCGCGTGACGGCGTCCAATGTTAACGACGGCACCCCCGGCATTATTGAACAGGCATTTGCCGAAGCTGTTGCCGGCATCGTAGACTGGATTGCCAACGCACTCGGTCTTTGGAACTTCGATGAATTGATTTTCAACGGCGGCGTTCGCGGATCCTCCTCCTATGTAGGCGGCGTGTTTCCGTCCAGTTGGCAATCTGTGATTTGGACATTCTTTTTTGTGGCTGAAATCGCAGCGGTCATCATGCTGCTCTACGCCATCATCTTCAATGTGGGCAAAAAGGCCATGTCTACCATGGACCCGGTTGCCCGGGCCAGTGCCATCGAGCAGATCAAATACCTGTTCCTGGTAGCATTCCTTCTGGCTGTCATCCCCTATGTGATCCCCATTTTGATTGATACCTGCGCACAGCTGACCGGCATCTTCCATGATGTGCTGGGCGGTAAAACGGCTCAGGAGAGGTTTCAGAAACTGGCAGCCAACTCTGGCGCCGGCCTTGGCGCTATCCTTTCCTATGCTGTATATCTGGGCGCAGTGATCTACTTCAATGTTTTCTATGTATTCCGCGCTCTGTCCTTGGCTCTGATGATCGTGCTGATGCCGATCTTCATCGCCATGATGGCTATTAGCGAGAATAAGCGCCGGCAGACGCTTGACTTTTTCAGAGAGTTCTGCGCGAACCTGTTCATCCAGCCGTTACAGGCGTTGATGCTCAGCTTCATTCTGTTGGTGCCTGACTCAGGCCGTAATATCGACTCGATTGTGATGGCCTATGTGATGATCCCTTTAACGAACCTGCTGCGTCAGATGTTTTTCGGTAATTCTGGCGGCATGGCTGACCAGGTCGGTCAGAAAGGCCAGCGTGCTGGCCGTGGTCTGATGATGCTTGGTGCCGGCCTCACTGCTGGAGCTATCGGCGGTGGCATCAGAGCTCTTGCCGGCGGTAAGGGTAGCGATGGTAAGGCTGATAGCAAAGAGGGTGGAGACGGCAAGGATGGCGGAGGTGGCGGCGACGGCGCTACCGGAGTGACCACGAAACCCAGCCTCTCGCAGAAGATCAAAAACTCGGATGCAGGCAGGTGGGCTGCACAGAAGACTGAACCTGTTAGGAACCTCGCCAAATCCGCCAAGGATTTTGTGGGTGGATTGGCTCCGGTACAGGGCGTCCGTAGTGCAGCCAGCAAGCTCGCTAACTCCACCGGGGGTAAGCTCCTGGGTTCAGGTGTGAAAGCCTTGGGAGGCGGCTCCAAAGTTGCTGCAGGTCTTGGCCTTGGCGCAGTCGCTGGTGCGATTGGCGTAGTCGACCGTCACTTCACCGGCGGAGCTTTTTCCAAGCCTTTGGAGCAGCTCGCTGGTAAGACTATTGGCAGTGGGAAATCCCAGGTTAAAGGTGCCGGCTCTGATGCAGAAGATGCGATCTTCAAGGACTCCCGTACTGACGATGGCGGCGGAGAGTCTGCTCTCAGCCCCGAAACGGCTGCCTACAAGTCGTCTTTAGAGAACCGCGGCGACTACAAAGAAGGATACAATGTTTACGCTAAGGGCCTTGCTGAGCGCTCTTATAACAGCAAGACTGGAGCCAGTACCTACACGCTCGATAGAGACAGTCAGAGAGCTGCTGGTGTCAGCGTCGGCAAGCCCAGCATTGGGAGTGCTGGACAGAAACAGTCCGCTGTTAAATACGACATGAGCAAGATGAGTCAGGGTGACCAGACCCGCCTTCGCGAGATGCGGAATACATGGGAGAATGGCTCCGAAGAAGAGCGTGCTGCCATGCGGGCTATGGGTATTACAGGGTTTGAGGCTACGACCAAGATGGTGAACGGCGAGCAGGTTATGACTGGCGCCAATATCACCTATGACAGCGATAAGGCCCGGGACAACCTCGGAATTTCTACGAGGGGCGGCTACTCCGTGACTGCACAGGGCGACCAGGCTCCTGCTCTGGTCCCTGACATGCCTTCGATGCTGAACTCGCCCAAAGCTGCTGCAGCCCTGGGTGCGTCTAAGATGGAGTCGATGGGCTTCCAGACCAGCACAGATGCCAATACTGGCGCTGTTACGATGACTGCCCCAGCTGCCAAGTTCCAGAATACGCCGATGCCTGAATCGATGGCCACTCAAGTTGCCTCAGCCAAAGTCGGCAAAGACGGCACCATGTCTATTACGATGTCCCAAGCTGATATGGCCAGCACCTTTGGCCCTGTTGCTGCCAGCAGCAACACCATGGGGTCTCGCGCCATGGCAGCTGGCATCTCGCCTGAGACTTCTATGGGCACTCCCACGACCCAGTCGACGATGCCTACGATGGTGGCTCCCGCCGTTCATACAGGTACGGCAAGTTTGGGCAATCAGGGACTGAGTGTCACACCCAGTGCAGATGGACAGACTTACATGATCAGTGGCGCCGATGTGCAGGCGTTCCAGAAGGTGCAGGTGCCTGCCGGCATGGCCTCGCATTTCACCGCTCCGCAAGTTGCTGAGGATGGCTCGGCGTCGGTCACTGTCCCAGCTGCTGACTTCGCCAATGCCTATACGGCCACGGGAAATGGTGCTTCTCAGGGCAGTATCCCTGTTGCTACACCCGCTGCGCATAACCTAGCTGGTCAGATCAACGCACAGCCTGATGTTCAGGCTGTGGCTGTTGGTGATGTCGTCAATGTGCGGGCTGGCAGCCTCGAAACTTTCCAGGGTATGCAGGCTGCTCAGCCGGTGGTTGAGCACGCCGCTTGGAATGCGACAGTGACGCCCAATGGCGCTGTCAATGTCCAGATTCCGGCTGATATCCATGCTCAGGCAATGAACGCAGCCATGCCTACAGTTCAGGTTGGAACCGTTTTGGATCCCGCGACTATTCCCACGGCTGACCCAGTCAAGATCCAGCCTGTCAGGTTGGAGAGTACGATGCCTGTGCCTCCTCCGCCTGCCGCAGCTCCGGCTGAACAACCGACTCCGACTCTCTCTTCGCTTGGACAGGGCGGAGAGCAGCTGCTCAATGGTGGCGGTGGTGGTCATCCTCCGGCTGAGACTCCTACCCCGGAGCGTATCGATGGGGACGGGTTCCACAAGGAGCCGGAATACAATGGCCCGGCCCGTGGCAAGTCTGACCTGGAAAACAGGCTTCCAAACTAACGCATCTACCCATAGCAAAAGCCCCCGTCCGATGGACGGGGGCTTTCTTTGTCTATTCAGGATACCAGGGCGACCAGTGTCTGCTGCTTCTTATTATAAGTAATCAACAGCTTCTCCTTTGCCCGGGTCACTGCCACATAGAGAAGTCGGTGCTCTTCCTCATTGGCAGGCTTGAACTTCTTGAGGGACAGGAGGACGACAGGCCACTCAAGACCCTTGGCGGAGTGGACAGTGATCAGATTGACGGCGTCTGCGTCCTCGTGGGCGGTAGATTTGGTCTCCTTGATCTTATACTCCTTGTACTTCACACAGTACCGGAAAATTTCACCGGCCGTGTGGAAGCCCTTAGTCATGATATCCTCGGCGAATGCCTTGGCAATGTAATCCTCGCAGGCATCCTGGATCATCCCCGTAAACAGGGCAATCCGCTCTGCCTCGCTGCCAAGTTCATCATATTTCTTACCCAGCTCCTCAGCGTCCTTCTTCAGGGCGTCCGCATCGAATGGGTCGCCGCCCAAGCTCTTGCGGTACAAGGCTAGACTCAGCGTATCCTCGTGGTTGAGCAGGAAGGAAGCCAGCCCAATGATGGCCTTCACATATGGGGCGTCCCCGATGACCTCTGGAACCCGGAGAATGGTGGGAATACCGGCATCTTCCATTTCCTTCTGGACTGCGATCAGTTCAGACTTGGTACGGCAGAGAACTGCGATGTCACGCGGCTTTACGCCGTCCCGAAGCAGCTTTTTGGTCTGCTTCACATACAGCTCCCGCTCGGCATCCGCCTTCTCGATGTCCATGAGGACAGGGGCGATGCCCTCCTCCTTACGGTGGGCCTTGATGACCTTTGCGATCCGGGCCTCGCGGCTGAGGATGCGGTTGGCCATCTCGATGATGGGCGACTGACTGCGGAAGTTGTCCTCCAGCGGAATGTCTACCATGCCAGGGAAATAGTCGCTGAATTTGATCAGATTCTCAGGCGTGGCATCGCGGAAACCATAGATGGCCTGCAGCTCGTCACCGACTACCACGATACTCTCCAGCTCCTTGGCGGCCTTGGCCATCTCCAGGATGAGGGAAATCTGGTTGCCGTTACTGTCTTGGAATTCGTCCACCACAATGTGGTGGTAGGGGAGGTCCTCGAACACGCCGAACGCCTTTAGCTTGAGGATGAGCCGCAGCTGATCCTCATAGTCAATCTTATTCAGCTCTACCAACTTGGCATTATACGCTTCATAAATAGCCAGCAGTTCCTTGGCCCGCGGTTTCATGTCCATGGTCACCATCTTCTCCACCTGATCGACCGTTTCCACATGGTTGGCCTTCAGTGAATCGATGATGCGCCCAATCTGGACAACGGCGCCACAGGCGTTGGGCAGGTCCAGGAAGGGGTTGCGGTAGTCGATGGGCAGTGTGCGGTGGGAATCCAGCAAATTCACAATGATATCCTTCTTCAGGATCTCATCCACCAGCTGCGGCGCCTCCGTGAACCCCAGCTTTGCATAGTGGGTATCCAGGAGCTCCTGCCCGAAGCTGTTGAAGGTCCGGACGACGATCTTATCGGTCTCAATGTTCAGGTCCTTCAGGGTGCTGCCGCATGCGTAGCGGTGCAGGCGGGACTTCATCTCCCCACACGCCTTGTCGGTGAAGGTGATCATCAGGATCTGCTCGGGCTTGCACCCCTCCTCAATGAGGCGCAGGGTGCGCAGGGTGACGATGGTCGTCTTGCCGGAACCGGCAACCGCATTGACCCGGCATTCACCCGATTCAAACTCGACAAACCGGCGTTGGCTGGGCGTCATATGGATGCTGTCCAGCGGTTTTTCCTCCACGGTGGGCTTTTCCTCCAGGCTTCGCTTGACGAACTCCGTGTGGCAGAGGTCCTTATAGATGCAGTCATAGCACTCACGCTCATCGTCAGTGCAGAGGGCCACATCCGGCTTCTGACCGGACAGCTCCTTCGCTAACGCCGTCTCCTCACCAATGGTGAAGTGGTGGTTGATGATGTTGGAGCCCAGCCGGCTCTCGAAGGTCGACTCCAGGCTGCGGGAAGTGTCCAGGGACGACTTCAGGTAGTAGAAGCTGCCGAACACTGGCTTGCCGGTAATACCCAGCTTGGCCGCCTCAGCCTCGCCAGTCCGCTGCAGAGCCAGCAGATCAGGGTTCTTCTCCACCGGCGTCTTGCGGGAACGATAGCTCATCTCCGGCTGCTTATAGAGATACCGGATGCACTCCAGAGCTGTGCCGCGGTCAATGAGCCGATGGGCAGAAACACTGTGGTCGTCGCCCATGACCTTGACCTTGTTCACGAAGTTCTCGGCCAGGATCTTGTTCTTCTGCCGGCGCTCAAACTCCAGATATCTCCAGAGCAGGACCTCCATGCGCTCCCGCTCCGCCTCAGCCTCAAATGGCAGCAGACGGTCGGCCTTGGCGTCGAAGGCGTCACGAATACGCTTCCGGAGCGCTGCCTCTCCAGTGGAGAAAGGAGAGCTCAGAAGGACATCCTTTACAATACCGCGCAGAATGCCGGCCTTGATGATACCAGAGTCGACGGCCGTACGCAAATAGGCCTTGCGAGGGCAGCTACGAATATCCGAGATAGACATAAGTTCATTTCCTCCTTTAGTCTTATATATGTCTCCATAAATTGGGGTGCTGATCAAATAGTATGCCAAACGCATAAAAGTCATTCTGACAGGGGGCGAGTAGCAGCCTTGCAGGGGAGTGGGACCTAGTTGTTTGCATTACGGGTCGTTAGAAGGATCTTTTTTACAGGAGAAACCTCCCGGTGATTTTTTTTCGCTTACCCACCAGCCTGGCAACCTCGCACATGGTCCGTGAGGCTTGCTGGCTAAAATTGTTGTACGCAACGGCGGAGTAGTTCGCCGTTTACAACAACAGAGAGGCGTGATAGTCGGCCAGAGCGGGGCAAGCGGAGACCCCGGCGGAATCTCTCCTGCGGCTCTGCCTACGAAAACCTGTCCAACAGGTATGTAGGGCAGAAACTATGTGGTAAAAAAGACTGTTACTTCGCCTCCCTTGGGAATGAATCCTGTGCAGTCTGCATAATACATAGGCACGAGCGTCCACAAGAAAGGAAAGGAGTTATATGATGGGCAAACAATATGTAAACGAGCTAAACAAGGCTATCTACAACTCACCCGTCCTGGCCCGATCGGAGATTTTGTCATCTCGCAAGGAGACCCTGTTCGATACCATCGAGGGATGCTTCGTCCGGGCTGGATTGCTGGATACGCTGGCCCGGGAGATGGAACTGCAGATCCTCAAGGGCGACTTCTCCGCCATGCAGCTGCCGCCCTACCAGGAGCCGGCGCATCGCCCGCTGATGCCCGGAGCTCGGCGGAAGGAGGAAGAACGGCGTGCCCGCTACAAGTGGGCCCAGGATCGACTACTGGCTGCCCAGCAGATGTGCCAGCAGCGGTGGGAGGACGGCTGGTCCATGGCCGAGATCCTCATGATGGAACGGGCTATCTAAGAGCGGCAGCCTCACGGACTATGCATAGGCTCCGAAAGGAGCCGGCTCCGACAAGTGCTCAAGGCAAAAAAAAAGACCCCCTGCCTGTTTTCTTCACTAGAAAAGATCCGGCACCTTCAGTAGCAAAAATGAGGGTCCTGAAATCTGCATAGGATAGGGCAGGAATCCAATCCAAGGAGATTGCGCAATTAAAAGGAGGAGTTATTCATGTGTAGGGAGTATATCGAACAGCTCAACCACCTCATCAGCATTGCGCCTCATCTGGCATATGCGGAGATCAAAACCTGCAGGCGGGACACGCTCATTGATGAGATCGAAAGCTCCATCCGTCTGGCAGGGCTTCCGGACTACCGCGCTCGGGACATCGCCATCGGGGTCATCAAGGGCGACCTGATGGCATTACGGCTGCCGCCTTTTGTACCAAAGTCAAGGTTCCCGTTCACGCCGGCGGCCTTTCGGGCTGAGCACGACCGGCGTCTCCGGTATGACCGTGCCAGAAACCAGATGATGCGGACGCAGGACTGGTGTCAGCGCCGGTGGAACGAAGGGTGGTCGCTGGCCGAAATCATGATGCAGTCTAAGGCTATGTGATGGGAGGGAAGAACAAATGGCAAAGCTCAAAAATATCAAGCTGGTCTCACTCGGGAAGTACCTCTCCAAGTACGAACTCTCCTATGAGACCAGGGACGGAGGAGAAAAACAATATGAAATGGTTAGCAACAACCGGGAGCTGACGGTCGGCGCCATCGGACAGGGCCAGACAGGCATTGTCCTGCTGGTCTTCGATGCGGCCCGCGAGCACATGCTCCTGGGTATCGAGTTCCGGATGGGCGTAAACTGCCATGTGGTCAATAACATCTCCGGGTTCATCGATACTGGTGAGACTCCGGAGCAGGCAGCCGCCCGGGAGCTGAAGGAGGAAACGGGGCTGGAACTTACCAAGTTCATGGATGTCCTGCCCTTTGCCTTCAGTTGTGCCCCGGTAACCGATATGACCACGGCGCTCATCGTTTGCGAAGCTGCTGGGACCATCGCTCCAAGCGACAATCCTAACGAGGAGATCAGCCCAGTCTGGTTCAGCAAAGAACAGCTGCGGGCGATGCTCAAGGACCCATGCGTCCGGTTTGCCGGCCGTACTCAGGCGCTCGCGTATATGTGGTGCTTCCAGAACAGCTAATGCTGTCAAAAGACAGGCCTGCCGCATGGCAGACCTGTCTTTCTTTGCCCGAAATACGAACGAGGCCACTTGCATAGAATAGTTTTAGATTCCAATTTGGGGTCGGAATACATAGGAAAGATTTCTGGAAGGAGGTATATCTGTTGGAGGAAACACTGACCTGCCAATGGTGCGGGGCAACTGGGAGTCTGGACGATTTTGAGCTGGATGAACACAACGGTGAGGGCTTCTGGTGTCCTGACTGTGATGGGTTCACCTACTACGATAAGACCAGGAACCACCTGCGCCGTATCCTGCTCATTCTGGAGCAGAAGGATGGCGGCAAGGCTGATCCAGTCCCCAAAACACCACTGAAGAAGCGGCTGTCGCCACTGCGGTATCCGGGTGGCAAGTCTAAGCTCATCGACTATCTGGCGGCCCAGTTCCGCAAGGAGTCGCTGAAAACCTTTGTGGAGGTTTTTGCTGGCGGCGCCTCTGTGGGCCTGTCGCTGCTGGACGCAGGACTTACCGAGCATCTGGTGATCAACGACACGGACCCGGGCATATATGCCTTTTGGGTTTCGGTCGTTTATCACCCTGAAAAGCTGCTCAAGCGGCTGTCTGGGCCCGACCCTAACCGGGCTGAGTTCCGAAGCTGTCAGCAGATCCTGGATTCCCCCAAGGGCTGGTCCCAGGACGATCTGGCGTGGGCCACGCTGGTGTGCAACCGGCTTGGCTACTCCGGAATTACCAAGGCCTGTGCGATGGGTGGCAAGACTGGCACCCCAGAGCAGCTGCTCTCTCGCTGGAACGCGAATATACTTCAACGGCGGATCCGGCACATTCATGCACTGGCCAGTCAAATTGAGGTCAGCTGCGTGGACGCCGTCGACCTGCTGGAGAACAGCGCCTACTGGGATGAGCAGTCTACCTGTTTCATCGACCCGCCCTATGTGGTGAAAGGAAAAGACCTTTACCGTCGTTGGTACGAGGAAGATGACCACGAGCAGCTTGCCATGATCATCCAGATGCTGTATCAGGGGATGCCGGGAGCCGATATTGTCATCACCTACGATGACTGTCCGCTTATCCGGGACATCTATCCGTATGCAGATGTGACCGTCGTACCAAGAAATTATTCGATCCGGCAGCGCGCCGGATGAGAGGAGAATCTACTATGTCGGAGAAAAGAAAACGCTACCGCTATATCCTGGCTGGGAGCGTCCTTCCGGACGAGCCCGTATCCCACTTCCGCCTGGTGGCGGCAACCAACCTCAAGTTCACATCGGCCCACGGGATGATCCGAATCACCATTCCTGATGACATGAAACTCTCCAAGCTGTCCTGCGACGCCTACTCCACCACCGACGACCCGCGTCCCCTGCGCAGACTGGAGGCCACGCCTCTGGTAAAGGTGGACGGCGTCTGGAGGACATTCGAAAGCCTGTGGCCGAAGTATCCGCCCGGCGAGTGGTACACGGAGCTGCGGAAACAGGGTCTGTACCCGACCTTGTCTGATCGCGGTTACCTGAGGGAAAAGCAGTATCGGGAGTACATCGAAAAGAAAAGAGGAGAAATAACATGAAAAATATCGTTTGCGTTTCGGCCATCGCCAATTTGGCAGCCCACTGCATAATCGCCGTTTATGACAACGGCAGCGGCAAGAAACTGGTCTCCGGCGCCCCTGGCAAGATCCAAAGCTGCCAGTATGCCGACGCCAAGGTCGAATGTATCACCATCGGCCCGGGGAGGATCGATCTGTGGCTGCCCCACGATGAGGTACAGAAATTTCAGAAGGACTAAGGAGGAATTTGTCGTGAGAAGAAATTCCGTCGAGCACCTGCCCCTGACTTTGCGGGAGCAGGAGGCTGAGTTGGAGGCCGTAGCTAACGCCAGACCTCTAATGCGATTACCTAAGCCGGTCACCGCCCGCAAGGTTGTCCGCAATATCCGCGTCGAGAAGATGGCGCTGACGGCCCGGGAGCGGGAGGCGGAGGCTGAGATTGAGAAGCGTGAGCTAGGTGTTATCCTGCCTCTATGAAAAACTGAGAATAACATCTATCAGATTAGAAAACAAACCAGGAGGGGGAAAATATGAAAAATTTGCATCTTACTGTTTTTGTTACCAGCATTGGCGATACCAGCATTCGGGTTCCTGACCACTTGACCCTGGAGGAGGCTCTCCAGTACGCTATGGAGCATCTGGATGAGGTGCCTATGCCCAGTAATTTGGATCCGGCCCATGAGTCGATGACACTAGATGAAGAGAACTGCGATTTCGAGGACGAGCCCGGCGATGACGAGTCCCCCAAGCCTTGGCAGACCTGTGAGAAACATGGTTACTGCACAGTGCTGGGTAAGTACTCCAACCCAACAGTTTTTGATTGCGACAAATACTGTGGCGACCGACCCCGATAAGACACAAATGCCGTAGATAAAAGGCCCCGTCCATCTGGACGGGGCCTGCCTAAAAGGAGATATAAAATGTCAAAGTCCTTGATATTTTTTCACCGACTATGGTATAGTATAGCATAAAAGTCATAGCTAAAATCAAGGAGGTGCGTTGAGCATGGAGGAAATTGAGGCGTTAGTAGCGGCAGGCGGGGCAGTTTGTGAACTATGCAAGGGCCAGATGCTGAAAGCTGATGGTTGCACCTGGCCAGGAATCTATTGTAAAGGCAAGTATTATAAGCGTATCCGGTATGGTGACGAACGCCGACACTGGAGGGATGAACGCTGTCACGACTGTGGAGCAAAGCGGGGTCAGTATCATCATGCAAACTGCGATGTAGAGCAATGCCCGGTATGTGGCGGCCAACTGATTAGCTGTGGATGTGATGCTGAATATACTAACGATCCCGAACCGGCACAGGATAAATGAGAACAGTGCTTCCGTTTTATCTTCTTCTTTGCTTATGTGACTCAATTCCGATGCAGAAAAATACTTACAACAAGCTCCCCAGGAGGTAATCCTTCTGAGGAGTTTGATTATATGCCAAACTAGATGACTAAGACGCCCCTACTTTCATTCATTGAAGGCAGGGGTGTTTTGCTGAGACAAAGGCTCCTTGCAATAGTTAGCCCTAAAAAAGCCGGCGGGACATTATCCCGTCGGCTTCTTATCGTTATTCTGCGATAAATTGCACAGTAGTATTTCCCCGGAAAACATTCAGCCCCGGATACCCTACAAACTTCTTCGGGGGTGCCTTGCGGGCCTTGGCCTCGTCACCCTTATTCCATTGGATGACCTGCAGGCCCGACTCATCCTGGTAGCGGACATGCTGTTCCTCAGTGCCCATGTACCGGACTCCGGTGATATTGTCGGCAATCAGCCCAAACAGAGGCTGACGGAACCCCTCACCAAACGGTTCAAGGATACCCAAGTGCCGAACCATATCCTCTGTATAGTCCTGGGCGCCCAGTACGGCATCAATAGGAATTGCGACCTCAAAGCCTTTGTCTCCAGCGGCCTCCAGGGCCAGCTTGGTGAGCTTCTCCTTGAACTTATCCAGGTCGGCCGCCCGCACTGTCAGGCCAGCTGCCTTCGCATGACCGCCATAGGAAATCAGGTACTCAGCGCACTGATCCAGGGCCTCCTTCAGCATGAACCCCTCAGGGCTGCGTGCGGAGCCCTTCCAGTTGCCGTCCTTGTCCTTTGCGAGAACCACAGCCGGCAGGGAAAATTCCTCCTTCAGTTGCCCAGCCACGATGCCAACGATACCCTCCTGCAGGGACTCATGGTTGAACACGATAGCCCCTACAGGCGCTTTGCCGACCAGCTCCTTGGCCAGTTCAGTCTCCCTGCGCGTCTCTTCCTTTCTGGCTTCATTGATGTCGTCCAGAGCAATAATGCCGGCCCTCAAGTCATCGGCATTGGTTTCCATAAACAGATCAATGAGCTTGGATGCGTCGCCGCCCATGCGGGACACGGCGTTGATCATAGGTGCGATCCGGAAGGCTACCGTCATGGCATCAATGGACTCCTTTTCCAGGACCTCCAGGCACATCTGGAAGAAAGGCCGGGCACCCGAGTTGATGCGCTTCAGACCCTCCTGCACGATTGCCCGATTGTCCCCGATCAGGGGCACCACATCGGCAATCGTGCCCAGGGCAACGATGTCCAGCAGGTCCATGACCGGCTCTACATTGCGGCCAAGGCCAATATACAGCTCTAGCATCAGCTTCCACACAACGCCGGCGCCGCAGCAATTCTTATCCTGCCTAGCCGACTCATCCACCCGCTTGTGGTCGATGACAGCGTCCGCGTCAGGCAGCTTGGCGCCCGGCTCATGGTGGTCGGTAATGATGACCTTCAGTCCCAGCTCCTTGGCCCGGGACACGCCCTCAATGCCGGCAATACCATTGTCGACAGTGAGCAGTACCTTGGTGTCCGGGAACTTGGCCACGATTTCATCCACACCGGCCGCGTTGATGCCAAACCCGCCGGTGATGCGGTCGTTGCAGTAATGGTTGACTGGCACGCCCAGCTGGGACAGAGCCGACAGAGCAGTAACGCCCGCTGTAACGCCGTCCACATCGTAGTCGTGGTAGATGGTCACCATTTCCTTGTTGGCAACAACCGCTTTCAGGATAGACACTGCCTTATCCATGTCCAGCAGAGGCGGATGAGCCCGCAGCTGCTTGGTCAGGGAAGGGAAGAGGAACTCCTCCATTTCAACAGGCGTCTTGATCCCACGGTTGTACAGGATATCCAGGCAGATCGGGTCGATCGCAGACAGCCGGATTGGAAGCGGGACTGCCGGCCGCTCGATCTTATTATAGACATACTTCATCGATCTTCATGGGCTGCACCGATGCAACCCCACTCCTTTCTTAGATTTCTCCCACAGACTTTGAATTTCCAAATTGAGGTCTGCGGGAATAATATGCAAATTGCGTTTTAGCGATTTCGCCGGGGGATATCCGCAAATGACTCCTCGAACAAGGCACCCTCCAGAGCTGCCTCGCAGAACTCTGCGTCCAGGCATCCGGCTGCCTGAGCGATGTTCAGTCCATCCGGGAGCCCGGGCCTGGGTTCATCGCGCCAGACCGTATCGCCAACCTGGAAGGTCCCATCTTTACTATCCCGGCAGCAGCGGAAGGGCTTGCCGCAGGGGAACTCATCCAAGGTTTTGAAGTTGAGCCCACCCTCGAAGGCGACCTCATCCCGCAGGTACTTGGGGACCTTCTTCTTGCGGCCTATCTGCTCCAGTTTGATACGAATATGCTCCTTCCAAAAGTACCCACTGTCCAAAAGGAAGTGCCGGTCGGCATAGTCGTAGGCTCGCTTGCTGACAATACCATATTCAGACATCTGGCACCTGGACCCACACCGATAGCAGACGCCATCGATCCACTCAGATTCTGGGACGCCGCACACATTGACTCGTTCTTTCATCGAAAAAATCACCTCTCATGGTAATGCCCAGTTCACCGGGGCGGCGCCCATCGCTTTCAGAAACCGATTAGCCTGGGAAAATGGCCGGCTGCCCAGGAAAGCTGGAGCTCCGCCGCTGGCCTTGGCTGCTCCCAGAGGGCTTGGATGACTGCTACACAGGCTGCATTTATTCTCCGAGCGGGAATATATCTGCAGACCGGCGGTGAAGGATCGGGCGTGTCCACCCCACAGCAGGAAAACGATTGGCTGTGGCAGAGCCACACAGGCCCGGCAGATATCTGAAACAAACAGCTGCCAGCCCCAGGCTGCATGGCTGGCCGGCTTGCCCTGCTCCACCGTGAGGGAAGTATTGAGCAGTAGCACGCCCCGCTCTGCCCAGGGAGTCAGATTTCCAGATTTGGGCGGAGGACATCCAAGGTCATCTTGGAGTTCCTTAAAGATATTACGCAGGGAAGGAGGGATGGCAACACCGGGAGATACCGAAAAGGCCAACCCATTGGCCTGCCCGGGCCCATGATAGGGGTCCTGTCCGATGATTACCACCTTGACCGCCTCGGGCTGTGTCAGCGTCAGGGCTCGAAAAATCTGATCCTGAGGAGGATAGATGATGTGCCCATTTGCCCCTTCTTTTTTCACCCTGGCTTGGAGCTGCTTTGCCTTCTCCAAGGCAGCGGGGGAGAGAATATCGCTCCATTTTACCACAAAACTCACTCCTTGCGCATGATCTTTCCAAATTCCTGTTCAGAGACCTCGAACATCAGGGATGTACCCGGGCAGGGGCTCCAGTCGATCATGAATACGCCAGCCCTGGCCTTGTAGATGTCGAGATCATTTGTCCCAAAAGCCAGGATAGCTCGCTCTCTGGACCCTTCCATGACATGAGTCAGCTGTTCTTTGGTGTTGAAATTTTGCGCACAGATGAGGTAAGTCTCACCCTCCTCGTTTTTCACACTAAAAGAGAGCCGAGGCAAGGTGTTCTGCCATTTTACTTCAAAAATAACGCAGTTTTGGAAAATTTTATGCATGATTACACATCCTCTTCAGGTTTTCCGCAGAGCCATTCCTGGACCAGCTCCACAGATGGGACACCTTCTTCGCACAGGCCCAAAATCATCGGCAACAGGTCATTGGCCATTTCTTCGAGTGTCATGTTTTTGATGACCTCAAACCGGTCCTGAGGCGCCGGCTGCAAGAGCAGCTCGTCGCTGTACCAGGTGTTACCACCCATTCGACCGGAAAGGATATACTGTGGTTCAGCCTTGCTGTCGTCGACTCCTTCGACCGTGTAGACTTCGTCCGGATGGGCGTTCATGTACCGCCAGTAGTTCTCACCAGACAGAGTAAATTCTACTCCATCCATATCCCCCTTGCCGATTTTGGGGATATTCATTTTCACGCGGTCTCCAATCTCAAGGATGTGACCGCTTGTTTCTTTAATTGCCATAAAAACCCATCCTTAATGGGGAAGAATGCCGTAGGTCGTAACCATGAAGATGAAGGTTAGAATCTCCGTGCAAATCCACAGGCCGGCGACACAGACGAAGCTCAGGTACAGCAGACTGCGGAAAAATTCCAGGGCAACAGCCCTCTTGGTAATCTCAGGGTGCATCATCAGGTAGCCAGGATTACCCCAGCGCTTGAGCAGACTTGCATTCTCAGTGGGGACCTCAATCGTATTGGTCTCCGCTTCTTTCTTTTTGAACAACATAGTAAACACCTCTTTCGTTTAAGCTGATCTCTCGGCCAACATTTGAAGAATATTGACGCGGCTGTAGTCGCCGAAGTCCACAGTTGGGGGAGTCGGTTCCTCCCAGGTTCGGCCGGCATTCCGGAAGAACGAGTCGGATACACAGAAATAGTAGTTCATGGGCCCGGCGTCGATGGGGTCATCCCAGGTCACATCCACACAGTACCAGTTGTCATCGTCCAGCTTGACCTTGTTCCAGTTGTGGTATTTATTGTTGGCCTCGCCCTTGACTACTACGCAGTCGATACCCAGCAGTTTCATAAACAGATCATAGGTAGTGCTGTATCCCTCGCAGATGGCCTTGCCATTGACCAGAGAACCGTAGGGGATAGAGCTGTCCGGGTCAACTTTGGCGTTTGGATCATTGCTGAGGCCGTCTGGATCATACTCAAGGTTTTGGGTCATCCAATCGTGGATGGCCAGGGCCTTTTCCCACTTTGCCATATCCGGCTCGATCGTCTGTGAGATGACGGCTCTGGCCTTATCGAAGATTGCCAGGTCCTTCTCTGAAAGGCTGGATGTATCGCCGCTCTGATAGCTGGAAAGGATGGCGTCTATGCTGTACTGGCCGTCGCCGGGGACTGGGGCAGTTGGCTCAGACGGGATGACCGATTTCTCAGGTTCTGGTTGGACAGCCGGCTCCGGATTGCCACCGGGGACAGGCGTGGAAGTAAATGTTGGGTCGGCGGCATTGCTGTTATTTTGGGGGTTCTTCAAGGGCTTCGGATGTTCGACGGATGCGAAGGTATAGTCAGTATTCTGCTGGGTCTCCGGGTCAAAACAATCCAGGAAGGCGTCGCGGGCTCCTGTAGGGTCCTCGCAGATGAGCATGACCGCATAGTTGCCGATCGACTCAACAACTCCGGCTTCGGCCATAGCTGCCTGCTTGGGAGCATAGCCGGTGAAGGAGGCTGCGCGGCCCAGGAGGTACTCAGACAGGCATGCCTGCACCTCGGCCATATGGTCCTCGTTGTCTACAGATAGAACAGCGATTTCGGAGGCCTCGACTCCATCCAGGTAACAGATGGCGCCGTCTGTGATGTAGCCGTCAGGGACGGCGTAGCTGGCACTGATGAGCAGCTCGTAAATATCCTGACCGGGCGTAGCGAAAATAAAGTCTTGCTCGTAGTCCTGGCTGTTGATGATGGCTGCGGCCATCTGGGCAGGGGAGAGGTCTGTCTCGATTGGCTCTGGGTCGCCACCGCAGGAGGTCAACAGGTATAGGCAGGCAGTGAGACAGACTAGGGGTTTGATATATCGCATGGGAGCTGTGACTCCTTTCCTGGTAGTTGAGTTGATATCGGGTCTCTCACTTATATTATATGCACTTTGCTGTTTTTATATTTTCGGAAGAGTAGGGAAGTCTTTATTAACGAAGAAATGTGGAGGAGGTCTGTTTTGTTTGCCGGGAGCTGTAGTTCGGGCCGGTTCCCTCGCGGGAACCTATGTCGGGGCCATGATGGCTCCGCAAAATAGTTTCAGCGCAATTAGCATACCATGAACCATTGGTGGTTAGCAACATGGCCACCTGAGAAAGGAGAGTGTTTTTGTTATGAAACCTAAATCCAATACCTTTTTGCTGTTGTCTGGGGTTTTCGGAAGCATCGTTTCTGTACTCGTCCTTCTGGGGCTGGTGCTTTCCATGATTGGACTCTCTGCCGTCCCATCCATCATCGATCAATTCCAGGAGTCGTTTATTAGCCCTGCGTACGGGGCTACTGCCGGTCATGGAACAACTGTATTTGGAAGTGACTCTGGTTATATTATCGAGCTTGGCGGCGTCGACAATCTGTTCAGTGATGAGTCCATATCGTTCGAGGATGCCTTTGGCGTTCAGGATCCGTCTGTCACCACAGACGATATAAATGAATATGTAGATGAACATGCCGACGACCTCATCAACATCTCGCTTCGATTCACAATGGTGATCGTTATCATCGGGCTCGTCGTCACGGTACTGCTCATTGTTGGCACGATCCTGATATTCGCTGCCTGGAGGACGAACAGCCGCAAGCAGGCCATTGCCGGCTCTGTGCTGATGACCATATACACGGTGCTCAGCTTCAATTTGCTCGCGCTGGTTGCGGTCATCTTTGCCTGGATTGGGACGGCCAAGGTACTGAAGGGAGAGGTGCCCGATGAAGTCTAAGCCGAACTGTTTTCTGCTCACTGGCGCTATTCTGAGCCTACTGTCCGTCATCGGCCTTGCCGCCATCATTGTGCTGGTCGCCGCCTTCTGCGGGCAGATGTAGGAGGATGTGGCTGTCATGCGAAGGTTCCTTTCCGCCATTCTCCTCATCCTGGCCCTCTGTGCCGCCCTCACCACAACCGCCTTAGCCATGGCCGTATATCCCAACTCGGAGTTCGGTGACCCCGGATTTCATCATGAAACTGATTTCAGCGGTGATGATGATTTTGTTGTGTATTTTGACCCGGAGCGGGACGAATTCCATGTTTATGAAAACAAGATAGCCGAGGGATTCACGGCGATTCCGCTGGATGAGGCGCTTCCCTTCATCGCCAGGCTTGTTGGACGGGCGGCATTAGGTGTCATGGTCGTGGTGCTACTGTTCCGCATCGCCGGCACAATCCTCCTGTTCGTTGCCTTTGCCCGCCGCTCCAAGGCCATTGCATGGATCGGCGTCGGGTGCATCCTTGGGACGATGGCCCTCATGCCGAGTCTTCTTGCTCTGGCGGCTGGGATATTTGGGTTGGTGGGCGCGTCCAGAATGCCGGAGCTGCAGACCGGCCTGCCAGTTCCTGATGAGGCTGCCCAAAAAGGCGAATAGCTTTTGGAGAATGTGCATAGTATGAAAATGCCATGCAGAGCTAAGCAAAAACTAGAATAACTTTCGAAGATCTTGCATAGTATTACACAAATTCTCCAAGAAATGCTCTGTGAGGCAAATTCAAATCACTTTGCGTTATCGCAGAAAGGAGTAAAAGCTATGAAACTCGCAATCAACCTTCGTACCCGGGCTGCCGCTCTGTTTGCCATGCTCTTTCTGTGCTTTGGCATGATTGGCGGCTTCACCGGGATGGCGAACCAGGAGGGCGCATGGTCTGAGCCTTTCGTTGTGGCTGCCCATGCTAGTGTCAATGACCTGTTTGCTGATGACAAAGATGTTATCGATGACTTGAACAATGAGAAGAACACCAACTTGGACACTGTAGAGGACAAGGTTCGTGATGTAGCACAGACTGTCACCACGATTCTGACCATTATCTCATTTGCATGCCTGCTGTTCTGGATTGCTCGGCTGGCCATGTCTGCCGGAAACCCCATGACCCGCAAGACTGCTCTTACTGGAATCATGTTCTCCGGTGTTGCTCTGGCACTGTTCGGCGGCGCCTGGATTGTCGTATCCTTCTTCTGGAATTTCCTGTCCTCCGGTACTCCCTAAACAAATCCATAACTCAAACCCAACGGGGCGGCGGTTTTCCGCCGCCCCATTTCTAATCCCTAACAAGGAGGAGGATTACCAATGCGGAAACTCTGCACTAAATTCTATATTTGGCTTATGTCTCTGCCGGCACTGCTTGCTTCGGTCTTCGGCGCTGTAGTCCCTGCTTATGCAGCTATCGACATTCAGGTTGATGGCAGCGGAGTTAAGATCCAGCCTGGAGATATGCCGGACATGACTCAAGTTACCGGGGTGAAGGACGCTGTCGACGATCTCGTGATGCCACAGGTACGAGCTGTCGCGCAGGTCATTACGACCATTTGCACCGTCATTTGCCTTGCCGCATTTTTGATCAGCGTCACTAAGCTGGCGACTTCGGCGGGCAATCCTCAGGCCCGGCAGCGGGCCCTCACCGGCATCCTAATTTCCGGTATCGCGCTGGCGCTGTTCGGCGGTGCGTGGGTCGTCGTGTCGTTCTTCTGGAACTTCCTAAACCAAGGCACCCCCTAATTGCACGCTCCAAAAGAGCGGCGAATATTCCGTCGTCTTTTCTCATGTCAAAAATATGATTGCCGCAATCTGCATATAACTATATTTGAAAAACAATTCAGATTGTCTCATACTCCAAGGAGGCGAAAACCATTATGGGAGCCTATCAAAATGCATCGCAGCTATTGCCAAAGCCGGTGTTGGCCATGGCCCGGGAGGTTAATTACAGCAAGGAAAACTACCTGATCTTGGCCCGCCGGAATAAACAGCTTCAGAAGGAGTTTCCCCAGATTTGGGAGAATATCCAGGGCTGTGCCTACTGCGCCGATGGACGCGCGCCTATCGAGTATGCCCGAGACCTGGTGGCTTCCTGGCTGGTTGAGGACTACTTCCTTCATCTGCTCACGGAGGCTGGCTATGAGGCCGCGGCTGCCGGAGCCGATAAGAAACGGACGATCCTCCAGTACTGCCAGACGGGTGCCGAATGTGATTTTCAGATCCGGCTGGGCGGACAGGTATTTCATGTGGAATTCCTGTGTGACTATACCGGCTACTGGTGTCGCACTGGCCATGTAGACCTGCGAGACGGCAAGTATAAGAAATTGCGTACCCAGCAGTCGCTGGCACTGGGCGTGGACGCCCAGCAACGGAAGGCCATTCTGCTGGATTTCCGCCAGGAGGTTCCTGGCGTACGGCGGGTGGAGGCTCACAAACCATATGGCGGAAAGCCCGCCTATGTGGTGCCGTGTCAGGAGGATGATTTCTTCCCACTGTCGCCGGACGATCTGGCAAAACATCTCCAGGCCGCGCTGTTGGCAAAGACGGCATAGCTGCCAAGAAAGGCTCCATTCGGGGCCTTTCTTCTTGCGAGCAGGCAGTCTCACGGACCCGGCATAGGTCCCTGAAAGGGACCGGCCCCGGCGGGAGACATCGGCAAAGGCAAAACAGCCCGCCAGATTTTCTTCGTTAGAAAAGACCCCACCTAGACCGTAGCCAGGAAGCTCCCGAACTTTAGTTCGGTGAGAGAATCAGATAGGTTTCCTCTGGAAACCAACTAGCAACGCCCCCTGCGAAAGACTCCCCCCTGACAAACCATGTCCGGCCAAAGACAACCTAGCACCACAACCCCAACAAACACCGGCCATTAGCTTCGCCAATAGAGTGGGGGAGATTTGCATAAAATATAAACTAGCAAGAAAGGAGGGCTCACACTTTGGCAACCAGAGTAGTCGAAAAAGCATTTTCCATCATCACCCCGGAAGACCACAATGCCCTCCATGGTATTTACCGCCACCGCTGCCTCAATGACCGGCAGCTGGCTGAATATTTCTACAAAGATCTGGACGACGGCAAAAACGACTACACGCTCATGCGTATCAATGAGTTGGTAGAGAATTGGCTTATTGACGCTCACGAGTACAAGCCAGGTATTTGGGTCTATTTCCTTACTAAGCGCGGCGTTCAATATGTCCGGGAGACATCGGGGCGCATCATGTACTCATTCAAGGAGCGGAGCGGAAAGAAACAATATGAGGCATCCGCCGGCTCTTTGTGGATGAAAGACCAAATCCTGGACCACCAGTGCCGGCTCAATGACCTGGCTCTTGAGATACTTCGCACCTGCAGCCTGGATTCAGCCTGCTATAAAGACAATCTCTTCGCCACCAACTTTTGCTATGCACAGCCGGATGGCGTCCTGGAATTGCCAGACTTCCACATCTTTTTAGAGATGGATATGGGCAATGAGGAGTCCAAGATACTTCGGGAGAAATGGACTCACTACCGTAACTACTTTCTGTCTCGTGACTACCAACTCTACCGCAAGAAGCGAATCGTCGTCCTCTTTGCCACTGAAAATGTGAAGAAGCTGGCTGCCCGGCGGAAAATTGTCATCCGGTCTCTGGCCGAGACATCCATGGACCTGCTTGGGCCCATGTTTGAGTGCTACATTGGCAACAACGAGGAGATGATCAAGGTAGCCAGAGAATTGATCAGTGGCCAGAGCTGGCATGAGGCCACCTTTCTGGCGCAACTCAGGCAGGCAGGCGTTGCCGTGGTCAATAGGCCTCCAGAGTTTGTGCAGGCAGGGGAGAGGCTGTGTCGGCTCCCGGATAAACAGTGTATCTTGGCCATTAACGGATATAAACGGCCAGTGGCCCTGCTCAAGCGGATCGCCTACTGGGAGCAGTACACGGCTCGGCTGGACAGGACACCATATGTAAACATGCGGATGCTGGTCTTGGCGCCAAGTGAGAACGAGATATGCCGGGACCTGTTCCATTCAGGGCTGGCAAGATGCTTGAACACGAACATCCTGTTCGTGACCCTGAACCGGCTCCAGGAAAAACCGCTGCATGAGGCAGTATTCGTATTTGACCAGCTTGGTAACCAATATCACTTTACGGATCCTAATATGCGGGACTTATTTTATGAAAAGCGGCAGTACCGACCGTATGAGAATAAAACAAGGAGGGGTTGAGTCCAATGACGCAGAAGATTCTATACGCGGTCCAGTCTAAACAAATTGAAGATGTGATCAGCCGCTCCCTGACTGCTCAGACGAATGGGGCCATTGTGAGTGTCGGCTCGGCCGGCTACCGGGAGCAGGTATTACCGTCCCTAAAGCAAACGGGCGCTGATATCCTTCTGTACCGCGAGGGGCTGAAGGGTGGCACTGACATTTTTGAATTGATGAAGTCAGTCCGGGAGAATTTTCCGGAGGTACGGATCATCTTTATGGCTAATAAGCAGCCCACCACCAGCAAGCTGCTTTGTTCGCTGGTCTTTCTGGGCATCTATGATATCCTCAATGGAGACGCCATCTCGCCCGCTGAAATTGTAGACCATGTGCTGCGGCCCCGCAACTTTGGTGATGTGGCCAAGTATTTCCATGTCGAGTATATGGAAGAATACCTGCCTAACGCCCCTGTCCAGTCGGCCGAGGCTGTTGAGTCGGGCGGCAGTAAAAAGGGCGGTCTGTTTGGAGGACTGCTGAAGGGCTTTAGGCCCCTGAATACCAAGTCCGCCGACCATGCTGGCCCCATTGATATAGCTCCTGAAGTGCCCGCAGTGCCCGCCATCAAGGTCGTAGAGACGCCCCAGGTGGACAATGAGGCTATGCGCAGCGCCATGCTGGAGGCCGCCAGGCGGGAAGCCCAGACGGAGATCCCCCAGATCGTGGAACAGCAGGTCATGCTCCAGACGCTAAGTATGAAGGAAGAGATGGAGGGCCTGCGCGAGTCAGTCTCCCGGATGACGGTTGACCTGCGTGAGAAGACGGCCTCGGAGGCGTCCCTCAAGACACAGTTGGCTGAAGCCATTAAGCTGCGCCAGAATGCCGAGGAGCAGCTGCTCAAATTCAAGGATACTGCCGAGCTGACCCTCCAGCAGCAGCAGGCTCAGCTGATTCAGCTGCAGACCTCCAAGTCGGCCGACTGGTATAAGGAACAAACGGACAAATGGCTGGCCGAACGGGCTCAGTATAAGAACACAATTAGCGAGATGAGACAGCAGATCAATGAGCTCACTGCTACTGTAGAATCGGTCCAGGCCGACCGGGCAAGACTGGGTAAGGAACTGGAGGAGCGGGAGCAGAAGATTGAGAATATGGCTCTGTCCGTGCCCCGCGATGTGACCCATGCTATCGATACAGTTCTGGAGGACGACTATGTAATCGTCCCAGACGATGAGGGCGAGTGCCGGCAGTTGGCCATGGGCGATGGCCGGGTAATCGCCTTCATGGGTACCAAGCATGGTGTCGGTAACTCTACTGTTGCCCTCAACACGGCTATTTCGTTGGCGAATGCCGGGTTTAAGACTTGCTTCATTGAGATCAACCGTCAGTTCCCGATGGTGGCCGGGTTCTTTGAATTCAACAATATTGCCCTAGGTCTGGATACAGCCCTAGCAGCTCTACAGCAGAATAATACAAACATGGCTGCACGGTGTATCATCAAGCCCCATGGCGTGAAGACGGCCAATAAGAATACGGCCAAGATCTACAAACGGCTGCCTGGTCCTCTACACTTCTTGCTCTACAGCAATAAGTTTGTCAATGATTGCCGCCGGGGGACTGCAGCCTATCTATCTGAGGACGACCTGAAGAATCTGACATACTGGCTTACCGTGAAGGAGCGGTATAGTTATGTAATCGTGGATATTCAGCCTGACGACCAGAATGCCCTGGACATGTTCCTTACCAGCCCCTACCGGGTCCATCAGCTGGTTATGACCATGACCCAGGATACCCACGGCATCCGTACAGCCGGCATTATGATTACCTCCTTGGCTCGTAGCCGGGGCGCCAACCTGGTGCAAAATATGGAGTTTGTGGTCAACCAATTCTCGACTAAAAACCGGATGACCGAAAAGACGATCTGCGATATTCTGCACATTCCCTCTCGGCGAGTCAATAAGATCAGCCTTGATAATGAAGGATATATGAATGCCAACTTTGCCATGGTGCCCTATGTCCTGTCCAATGGCAAGAATAAGCAGGAGTATATGGACTTACGGATGCATCTGGGCAGATGATACAGGAGCCGTCCTTAAAGGACGGCTCTTTTTTTCTGCCGACAGGGGAGAGGTGGTTCAAGCCTTTTTTAACGAAGAAAGTGGCGGGGAGGTCCTTTCTTACTGGAAGCTGTGACTTTCAAAGAAAGCCATGTGGTGGCCGCGGGCCGGCTCCCGTCGGGAGCCTATGCCGGGTCCGTGAGGCATACTGGCTGTACTTCCAGACTTGGATGGGTTGTTTTTTCTAGCGTTGGCAGCAACGATTTTCTGACCGGCCGTTTTGGAGAACAATTTACTGGGCCGACGCCGATGGAATGGGTTGTAGCAGCTTTGCATAGTATTCCTAGCAGAACCACACTTTTGGGGACATAAATACATATTTGGAGGAAAATAACATGAAGGTTCGCAAGAAAATTTCTGAGGTTATGGTCATCAGCTGCGAAAAGATAATGCCTCTTCCTGCTATCCTGGATAAAGCATATCCCTGCTGCCCGCTGGACGAGCTGGAATTCCAGCTCTCCGACAATGAGCTGTACGATGCGTATAGAGAGCAGCAGAAGATCTTCCTGCTTCAGGACGCGGATCGTCATCTGGAGCTTGTCGTGTTCGGGACTGAGCGCGAGGCTCTGGATGAGGAGGCCGAGGCTGCTGAGCTGTCCTCTTTCCAGGAGCAGTATGGGTTCTCCTATGAGGATGCTACCAATCCGGACAGCAACTTTTACATTCTGGAGGAGGCTGTGGACCGGTTCCAGGACGAACAGGATTGCAACCTGCCCGAGAACGAGGTTTGGGAGAATATCATCAGGAATATTCTCTCTGAACTCGCGGCCTAAGCATGACCACAAGACCCGGTGTTTCCCATTGGGGGGCGCCGGGTTGTTTTTTTGCTGTTAGGGTAGGGGAGGGGGTCTTATTGACAAAAAAAGTGGCGGGGATTTTGTTCTTTGCCGGATGGCATCGCGGCAGGCCGGGTCCGTGAGGTCTGTCTTTGCGTTACTGCTGGCTGGTTGTTTTGCAAAACGAATAGCTGCACCGTTGTTGTTTTCAACAAGCAGAAATAGAATTGTTTTCAGAAGATATGCATAGGATTAAATATTCCATTCCACTTTGGGATGTTTACATATTTTTGGCCGCTTTTGAAAGCGGCCAACAGGAGAATACATATTTTAGGAGGAATCGTTATGAAGCTCGTCATCTCTCTGTTGTCGGTTATCCTGGTGCTGATCGTTCTCGGCACCCTGTTCGGAGCTCTCTCTGACATGTTCTCCGCCTACCTCAACGACCTGTTGACGGTGGGCTTGGGCGTCTGACCTGGCAACCCAAAACCCCAGTGCTTCCCAACGGAGGTGCTGGGGTTTCGCTATGCGCAGGAAGCATGCCTGCATGCCACACATCGGCTTCGGGAAAAAGCCGATGTGGCGAGGGTTATGGGCAAAGGAGAATTTCACCGCAGCTTTCTTCGTTAAAAAAGGCTTTTTCCTCATTGGAATAGTTTTCAGGAAATATGCATAGGATTAAGTATTCCATTCCACTTTGGGATGTTCAAATATAGGTTCGCGCCGCCGTAAAAAGGCGCCTTCCAGGTTTCTCTCCTGTAAGAGGAGATTTGAATATATAGGGGAAAAGCAAACAATACATAGGTGCCATGCACCGGAAGGAGAACAAAAATGAAAAAGGTATTTTCTCTGTTTGTCGCTACTGCTATGAGTCTGACCATGATGGTCGCTACCGCCTCCGCTGCCGACATCGACGGCATCCACGATGCTTCCGCCGGGGAGTCACCTGTCACCTCCATCTCTACCCCTGTCGGCTACATTGAGAGCGTCGCCATTGACGCTCCTGCTGGCTACTATGAGAGCACTGATGCTCCCGAGGATTATGAGTCGATCGGCACCCCGCTTGTGGCGTGGGACTTCAGTTTCCTCGACTATATTGCCCTGGAGAAGGGCTATATGGTTGTGGAACCGAAGGAGCCGAAGGATATCCTTCGGACCTATACCACGACCGTAGACAACCTGCGGTATACTGTCACGGTTTACCGTGATTTCGTGACTGCATGCGTTCACGACCGCACCAGCGATTTCCCTGGCGCCGTCATGGGCTACCCCTGCTATGTTGAGGACGGAATCGTATACAGTGAGTACGATTTTGTCACCGACATTTTCGGCCGGCTCTGAGCACAAAATCCCCCGCTTCGGCGGGGGATTTCGTTTTCTCTGGAATGGCTGCGGAGCCGCTTGCATAAAACAATGCGGTACCCAATTTGGAAAATAGCAAATCGAAAGGAGATTCTAACATGAGTACAAAACGAGCAGTTCAGCTCGCCTCTAAGCTCCAGCACGAGGAGAATGCCCGGCTGCGGCTTCTGGTTTTCGCCTGGGCGGAGGAGTCCGAATCCTGGGCAAAGGACATGATGTCCAAATACGGGCCCAACAACGCCCAAAAGGATGAGGCCGGATTCCGGCTGCTGTACATTCTGAACCACTATTGCCCGGCCCTGCATCATTTCCATCGGAAGCCGGACCCGAAGCGGTTCGGTGGCGACATACCCGGCTGCAACCAGGCCATGCAGAAGTACTGGCTGGAAAACACCCAGGCCGGATTCCGTGACGAGTGGGGTAACCTCATCCAGGAGGGTGTGAAGTACAGCGCCGAGAGCCTGTCCGCATTCCTGGAGGAAGCTGAAAAAATATAAAAATTAGCAAAAGGAGACTTAAAAACGAAGGTAAAAGTTATATTTTGAGAACGACTGACAAGGAAGACCCGAGGCTTTGGCTCCGGGTCTTTTGTTTTACAGACTTCCCGGCATCCACCGAGGGCCGAAGTCCCGGCTTCAGCCGTGGGGTCCATGACCTAACTGATCAGTAACCCACACCTTGCGCACCGTCCCAGTTTTATGGCGCATGGTTCACACAGTCGGTCACAGGGAGTATTGCTGCTGACAATGTGTGTCCCGCAGTGGGAACAAGTCCCTTCCGAAAAGGCTGGCATCACGATACGGTGCTCACAGCGTTTGCAGGTGGTCCGCTGCCGGCGCACCAACGGGCATCCGTTGTCCTTGGTCCTGCGGGAGTACCAATTCTCGAAGCCACGCTTGCAAGTTCCATACCCTGAGCAGTTCTCTTTGCAAGCCTTGCAAGCCTCATACATTTTGCGGATGGGCATTCTGGTTGTTCCCATATTGGCGCCTCCTCTCAGAAAATCAGGCTGGCCGGGTCGTCCCATTGGGAGTACAGCTTGCAATCCGGCTGCAAAATCAGGTACTTGTAGGCATCCTTCTCCGCATCCGGTAACTTGCCCTTGGCCATGCAGTCATCATCCACAACGACTGACATGCCATCCAAGGCGTACTTGGAAGCCCCGTAGGGAAGGATGCCCAGCGGTTTACCAAAGAACCTCACATGATTGGAGATGTTCTGTACAGTCGCCTTGGAGGCCGCGTTCTCCTTTATCCACTTGGCCTGAGGCGTGTCGCCACCGTCCGAATACAGCACTCGGCAGGTCACTTGGTTTGCGCCCAGCTGCTTGGCCCAACCGAAGAAGTCGGCCTCCCGCCTTTGGAACTGGTCAAAGGACTTGGTGAGGTTCACGCTAAGCCGCAGGGAGAAATCATATTTTTTGATTTCCTGGCAGAGCTCAGGCAGTTTCAGGGGCACCCAGCCAGGGACGCCAATGATCTCCCGGTTGTTCTCTTCTTCCACAGCCGACACCGACAGACTGATAAGATTTACTCCCACATGGTTGCGCAAGAACCTCAGATAGTTGTCGTCCAGCAGCACACCGGTGGTCTGCATCTCGATCCACTGGAACGGATCCCGCATCATCTGCATAAACAACCCAAAATAGGTGAGGAACTTCCGGTTCTGCTGCGGCTCCGAATTGCCAGTGAGCATGACTGTATTGCAGCCATTATGCCGGGCAAATTCCAGGCGCTTGAGATAGTCCTTCAGGTAAAGATCAAAAAAGGGGAGGTTGTCATCCATCTGGTTCTTGTAGCTATCACAGTGCATCTTGGACACACAGAACGCGCAGTTGTTAATGCAGCTCTTGTTGGGCACAACGACACTGAGAGACTGAATATTCATAGCCTTACCCCCGTCCCAGGTCTTTCACGGATTTCTTGAAGTCGGCAAAGCTAAGGTCATCCCCATACTCGTTCTCGATGACGCACTCAGGGTGCTCCTTTTGGAACTGCTCCACATCGTCCAAGCTGCTGAACCCATTGTTGGCGCCCCAGTAGAACTTGGTGCTGGTGGCGATTCCAATCTCCATATCGTCGTCCCAGCTCTGCACATTGGAACTGGTCATAGCCGGGCGAAGAGCAAAGACGATGTCTTCAATGTTGCCCATGGCCAGCGGGTTCTCCTCGCCGAACTTCCCAAGGCGTTGGAACAGCCCCTCGCGCTCTGTCTCAAGCAGCTTCTTCAGCTGTTCCACCTGGGCCTTTTTCTCACGGTTGACAAAATGATAGTTCATACTCATAGTTCTTTCTCCTTTCCCATCTTCAGGTTGCCAAAAATTCTTCCTGGATCCGGAGTGCCAGATGCGAATTCCGGTCCATGGATCCTGCTTGAGCCAGGCTGACATCCAGGGCCTCCCTGTCGCCCACAAGGACTACCCGTTTCTTGGCTCTGGTGATGGCAGTATACATGACATTTTTATCCACATTATACAACAGGGTCCTGCAAATTGGAATAACAACAGCATCAAATTCGCTGCCCTGGGAGCGATGAGCGGTGATTGAGTAGGCCAGATCCAGTTCCTCAACCTGCTGGGCCGAATACCAGACCTCCCGGGGGCCAGGGAACTCGACCAATACGGCCTTAACGGGGGAGTAGTCAACCTTCTTTACGACCCCTGTCTCCCCATTGAAAACCTCCAGATCATAATCATTGCGCATCTGGATGACCTTATCGCGGGGCCTCAGCTCCCCGCATCGGTCCGATTGATAGGCTATGCAGCCGATGCCGAGCACCCGCGGGTTCAGTTCTTCCTGGAGGATGGCATTCATAGCGTCAGTTCCTACCGGCGAACCATGGATAGGGGAGATAACGGTGATCTGGTCCAGGGAGAAGCCCTCGTCCAGCATCCGCTTCACGGCCTTGACCATCATCCGCTGAATCTTGTAATGGTCGTTCGCCTGGATGAAATAGAAGGACCCGCCTTTGCCAGCCGACCAGTTCAGTTCCCTCGGAGCCGCCCCTGGCCTGCTTTTGATAATAGCATGAGCATTGTGGACAATCAGGCTACCGCCGCCCTGCCTGAACACCTGAGTCAGCCGGTTGACGGGCACCATCTCCGACTGGATCATGTCTCGGAGCACCAGCCCCGGCCCCACGCTTGGCAGCTGCTCGTGATCTCCAACAATGAGCAGCCGGGCGCTGGAGTTGAGGGCCCTGAGCAGCCAGGAGCAGAGGTCTGCGTCACACATCGAATACTCATCGGCAATCAGGAAGTCGCAGACCAGCTCATCCTGCCGGAGATTATTGTGCGGATAGCCAAGGGCCCGGTGGATGGTCGAAGCCTTGGCCCCGGTTAGCTCCTGCGCCCGCATAGCTGCTTTGCCGGTGGGGGCGCAGATTCGGATATCTACGCCTGGCCATAGTTTCTTAGCTGCCTGCACCAGCACCTGCAGCGTCTGGGTCTTGCCGGTGCCCGGGCCGCCCGTTAGGATCGACACAGGGGAGACGAACGCCGAGTGTATGGCCCCTTTCTGCTCTGCTGTCAGCCGAAGCGAACCCTGCGCCCATGTTATGGCCGACAGGATATCGGACTTGGGTGCCCAGAGTTTCTTGGGGCTGTCCATCAGCTCAAAAAGCCGCTCGCCAATGGCCCGCTCGGACTGGAAGTTTCGGTATAGGTAAACAGGCTGACCCTCGCCCAATATATGGTCTGTGATGACAGCCCCTCCGGACGCCAGCTCACGGAGTGCATCCTCCAGTGTGCTTGTAGTCGGTGCCGGAAAACTGGTACCAAACAGTTTGCGTCTGATATAATCCTCAGCCATCCCCAGCAGGGCGTCCTCCTCAGCATACAGGTTGCCGTTGCCTTCCGAGTCCTCGCGGAGAATCGCCAGCAGCAATGCCTGGTTGCGGTACGACTCTGGGGAAGAGTAGCTGAGACTGTCGTCCAGCCGGGCTGCCGCTGGGAAGTCGATGACCTTATCCAGATAGAGGGCGTAGGGGTTATCCTTGATCTTCTCTACGGCGTGGGACTCGTACATCCGGTAGATTTGGGTGGCGTATTTAGGAGCCAGGCCATGGCCTTGCAGGAAGATAAGCAGTTTCTCAAAGGATTTGTTCTCCACAATGGCCCGATACAGGGCGTCCTTTGCTGGCTGCGGCAGGCCAAGCGTATTTAGACAGGTGGCATCTGTCAGAATGGTGGAAATTACATCTAGTCCAAAGGCGTCGATCAGCCGGCGGCCGATGACTTGTCCGATCCCCTTGATGGATGTCAGGAATTTGAGCATTTCAGCCTCGGTGCCCGGCGTCACCCGCTCAGACAGATAAACCTGCCACTGTGGCCCATAGAGCTCGTGTTCAACCTCCTCAGCTTTTACATGGATGTGATCGTTCTCGATCAGATTGAAAAAATAGCCGGAGCAGGTAACTACCTGGCGGGTCGGCGTCCATTCCTTCTTCCGGGGTCGCCACTCCAGAACCTCGCCATCAAAAACAGTCTGGAGGGTATCGTCCCTGTGGAACTTCACCCGTTTGACCCGTATATCGAAAGTCTGCACATTCGGCAGCATATGTATCACTCCCCCGCCCATTAAAAAATATGTCCTGATGATATGCACGGGCGGTAAAACTACACGCCCCACTCTAATACTATTATATGCACTTCTAATTTTTAATATTTTGCGGCGGCCCGGACTATCTGCTCATACGCTCCGAATTTCCGCCAGAGCAATCCAGGCTATCCTGTGCGTATTCCTTTCGGCTGGGAATTGCCCTTCGGCGATTTGCATAGTATAAAATCAGCTCCCAATTTTGGTTGCAGACGAAAACAAAAAGGGGATGATAAAATATGCGCGGATTAGTGTTGGCTGAAAAGCCGTCACTGATGAGAGCAATCGAGTCCGCCTACAAGAGTGGCGGTACTTTCCCATTTACGCTGGATTTTGCAGCGTTTCATGGCCATCTGATGAGGCTGGCCATGCCGGGAGATTACTGCAACGAATGGGGTGGTCCATGGGACGAAAAATACCTGCCGATGGTGCCGGACCAATTCCGGTATTTGCCGGATGACGCGGTGTCGGTGGCCAAGATCATGTCAAAGATCAAGGTCGGGAAGTATGATTTCCTCGTGAATGCGTGTGATGCGGAGCGGGAGGGAGAACATATTTTCTGGTCCTTTTATGAGGCCAATGGTCTGAAGCTGCCGGTAAAGCGCCTCTGGTGCTCTACAACTCTGGAGACTGACCTTCAGAAGGCGCTGCATGACCTGAAGGACGCCTCTGTTTTTCAGCATCTGCGGGAAGCGGCTGCGTTCCGAGCCCAGTTTGACTGGCTGACTGGAATGAATTTTAGCCGTGCCGTGTCGCTGAAGGTCCGGGCAAAGTCGAACATTGGGCGCGTGGTCACTCCTACGCTGAAGATGGTGGTCGACCGTGAACTGGAGATTCGAAATTTCGTTCCGCAGAACTTCTATGAGGTTGGCGTGACGATGCAGAAGAGGGAAAAGTTCCCCGGAATTGTACTGGTCCCCCCGGAACTGAAGCAGACCCGGTTTCCAAATGAAAAGGCGGCAAATGACGCAAAGGCTGGGCTGGGCAAAACTGGCACAGTGGAGAGTGTTGTGGCTAAGAGAACTGCCACCAAGGCGCCGACCCTGTACTCTACCACTGAGCTGCAGAAGGATGCGAACAAATACTTCAAGTTCCGCGCCAGTAAGACAGACTCGATCGCCCAGGACCTGTATGAGGCTGGGTACATCTCGTACCCTCGCACCAGCTGCCGGTTCCTGCCGACATCCATGGTGCCAGAGATCCCGAATCTGCTCAAGCCTATGGAGGTTTTTCCTGAGCTGGCTGCGGCGCTGAAACTGGTAACGCCTGCGGCGATTACGGCCGCTACCTCCGGAAAGGACTACATCGATGACGCCAAACTGACGGACCACCATGCTCTGATTCCTACGGTGAAGAAGGTGGACCCGTCCAAGCTGACTGAGGACCAGAAGAAGATCTATCTGTTGGTGGCCAAGCGGCTGCTATCCATTTTTCTGCCGGCCTACACGGTAGATTCAACGACTGTTATGGTCGACAGCAATGGCTGGAAGATTAAGGCATCCGGAAAGGCTGTGGTGGACCCTGGCTTCTCCATCCTGTACACCAGTGAGAAGAAGGATGTAATCCTGCCGCCACTGAACAAGGGAGACCAGGTGGATATTACTGGGTCATCTATCCGGAAAGGCCAAACAACGCCGCCCGATCGGTATACGGATAAGTCTCTCCTGGACGCCATGGCAAACGCAGGCAAGTTTGTCTCCTCCGCTGAGCAGCGGGCTATCCTGCGTGAGGCTGAGGGTATCGGCACTCCTGCCACCCGGTCTGATATCCTGGAGAAGCTGGCGTCCGACAAGACGAATCTCTGCCGGATTGAGAAAGGTCACTATTACCCCACCGACTTTGGCATGGCACTTATAGACACTATCAAAGACCGTGAGATCACCTCTCCTGCCATCACGGCAAAATGGGAGAAGAAACTGCGGGACCTGCAGGACAACGGCCACCCTGAGAAGTTCAAAGCAGACATGCTGGAGTTCATAGAAGCTGAGACAGCCGATATCCTGGCGAAGGTCAGCGCTGACCTTCACGCATATCAGTTTGAGCGGCTCGGCGTCTGTCCGATCTGCGGTCACGATGTAGTCTGCGGCAAAGAGTACTACCGGTGTGTGAACTACAAAGCTGACAAGGACCCCTGCACCTTCATCGTCAAGCGTGCGGAGGTCATGGGTACCAAAATCAGCGTGCCAGAGATGAAGCTGATGCTTAGTGGCCAAAAGACCAAGGAGAAAAAACTGAAGCGGAAGGATGGCAGCGAATATGTTGCCGCTCTGGTCATTGCGGACGGCAAGATCGTTCCGGCGTTTGCTATGGAGAACAAGAAACCGAAACCTATCAATGAGGAGAACATCGACATCAAAGATGGGTTATGCACCTGCCCCTGCTGTGGAAAGGGTCAAGTGTTCCTCCAGCGGGACTACTACACCTGTACCGGCAGGAACAGCGGGTGCCGCTTCCTGATTCCTAAGGAGTTTTGCAAGGCCCCTATCTCCTCTGAGGATGTAAAGGGTCTTGTGGCTGGCAAAACGGTTGGCCCATTCAACTTCACCTGGAAAAATGGAGGCAAAGGAACCCGGAAACTGAAGGGTACTCCCGGGATGCGGGATGGCGTGAAAACCTTCAAACTGGAGTTCGTTGACCCTTGATTGCTCAAACGCTGCCCTGCACCAATTGGGTGTGGGGCAGCGTTTTTGTTTGTAGGGGACAGTTTGTGTGAACCTCACCCTCTAAACAGCCTTGCGGCTGCTAGAAGGAGCTTCTGCCAATCCCCCAGTGATGAGGTATTTTTACTCTGCCTAAGCCTGATGGCTTCGATAAAGGTTGTAAAAACGAGTCTAAACTCAATCTTTTCTAACGAAGAAATGCGGCAGAACATTTTGATTTTGCCAAGTCACACGCTGCATTAGCTTCCTCCGGAAGCCCCGTGTGGCATGCAGGCCAGCAACTTTAGTGGGGCAACCCCAGCCAGGACCTAAGTTGCAAGTCCACCGTTTTGCGCAACGACGGATATATCTCCCCAGTTGTATACAACAGCAAAAGCCGCAGAGTTCTCACGGACCCCAAATAGGCTCCGGAAGGAGCCGGCTTCGGCAAGGGTCTCTGGAAAGAAAGAAGTCCATGTGCCACATTTTTCGTTAAAAAAGATTACTCCTTCCAGCTTTTGACGCAGGAATGCGCATGAAACGCCACCCTCACAGAATTGTTTTGGCTCTGTTTGCATACGATTAAGACAGCCATCCAATTCGGAGGTTGACTAACCGTACGGGGATAACAAATACATACTTAGGAGGAAAACATATGTCGACAAATGTAAAAATGAGAACCCTCCTTGAGGGCCTCAGCGGGAAGGGGATCGAAATCCGAGTCGGTTCTTTAGCCCGCTATACCGCCGAGAACGGCGTTCTCGTCGGGATCAGCTGCGGTCGGACCCGTGGCCGTTTCACTCTCCCCCCCAAGCTGTTGGGTATTCGTCCCGAGAAGTGGGACAAGGGCGCTCAGACTTTCTTTGGGGATCATGTCTCCATGGGCCGTCTGAACATGGTGCCCAAAGAGCTAGAGGACCGGTTGAATCAGTTGGATACCAGGGCTCGCCGTGTTCTATACTCCCACACGCTCAATGGCAGCTACATGCCGCTGACTGAGTTCGAGGAATTCAAGGGCGAGTTCGAGGAGGTTCGAGAGGAGTACTTCCGCACCATCGACCTCGTGGTCGCACAATGGGATACTATCCGCGCCAACTTCCTTGCTGGCGTGGAGAAGATCATTGAGACCAAGGGAAAACGGGCCATGCTGAAGCGTGACCGGGAAAAGCTGCTCCGCGAGCTCACGGCCAGAATCCCTACGGCCCAGGAGTATCGGGCTCGCGCCAAGATGGAGGTCACTGTTCGGGCGTTCCCCTCTACCGGGGGCACCGCTACCGGCCTGGCTCCTGACCTTCAGGATTTGGTTGACCAGACCTGGAAGGACGATGTGACGGCCAATATCGTCCGATCCATCGAGAGTAATCTCGGTGAGATCTTTGCCAAGGCCTGCACCATTGCCACCGACTACGGCAAAACCGGCAAGGTCAATACCCGTAGCCTCAACACGCTGGTGCGTTCGGCCTCCCGGGTGAAGAAGATGAATGTCTTCGCCAACCCGATGCTGGAGAAACTGGCCGGTTCCCTGTCCGCCATCACCAACGATGACATGGACAGGGCCGAGTGGCAGGTCGAGGAGGCTATTGTGGACGCCTGGAACTATGCCAGATCCACCGGTATCACCCTGGACATGGCTCTCTGCCCCTTCGATGAGAAGGCCTTAGAGAGTATGCTGGCAGCCCGCAGCGTGGCACCTGCCATTGGAGCTTGAATTTGGAAAGGGGATAAATAAAGATGAAGAAGATTACGATTTTGGTTGGTTTCGAGGCCACTGAAGAGACTATTAACTCTATGTCCGCCGGCGCTATGGTGGAGCTCAAGCGTGAGCCTACCAACACTGCCGATCCCAATGCCATCCAGGTTTTCCTGGATGGCGCTCTGGTGGGCTATGTAGCTGCCGACCCCAAGAAGACGGTTCTCAAGGGGACCTCTTCCAACGCGGTCGTGGCCAAAAACATGGATAAGCCTTCCGTCGCCGGCTGTTTTGCGAAACTGCTCAACGCCCAGCCTTACGGGGATGACAATAAGCGTATGCGTTGGGAGGCTGAGCTCTACTGGGTTCCTGTCTGGGAGGATAAGCCCAAAGAGAGCGAGGACGGTCCGCTCGTCCTGAAGGTTGGAGGATCCCGCGTCCGTTACGGGAAGATCCGCTCCGTCCTGGAGGATATCAATTCCTACAAGGGCGGCAAGCTGGTCGCCCGGATGTTCGAGACGGGGGAGAAGGGCGTCTACGAGCCCCAGGTTTGGGTTGCCGGCGAGATGTCTGCCCGTGATGCCAGCCCTGCTGGCAAGATTGAAGATGCTCCGTCCGAGTTGATCGCGGCCCTGAATGCCAAGGGGACCATCCCCGTGGAGCCAACTAATGTTTTAGGTGGCGGCGCCTACGAGATCGCCGTTACTCTGGAGTCCAGCTCCATGGATGAATTTTTCTCTGACATGGAGGAGGTTATCAAGAAGGGGATCATGCAGGCGCGTGACATCAAGGCTCGTGTCGTCTACCTGATGGAGCAGGGAGTGCCCAGCACACTCATTCACGGGGTGCTTCAGTCCATGAAGTGCAACGACACTGGAGCCGTTGTCATCAAACCCAAGCAGCTATTCCTGCAGGGCGCGGAGGATAACTATCTGACGCGCTGCCTGGGCTACCACCTGGCTGGCAAGAACATCCGTCTGGTGGGCGAGAAGGGTGCCGGCAAGAATACTCTTGTCTATACGGTCTGCTGGGTCCTTAATAAGGCCCTCACCCGTATCCAGGGCAACAGTGACATGGACAAGATTGATCTGCTGGGCGGCCAGGCCCTGGACGACCACGGCACCCACTTTGAGCTGAGCTCCTTCATCGAGATGCTGATGAAGGGCGGCGATGTGGTTCTGGATGAGATTAACAGCGTAAAACCTGAGATCGCCATCATCCTCCACTCGCTGGCTGACGACGCCCGCTCTATCGAGGTGCCTGGTTACGGGTTCGTGACTGTCCACCCTGACTCCCGCATCTGGGCAACCATGAACGAGGAGTATGTGGGCACCGGCATGCTGAACAGCGCAACCGCCGACCGTTTTGTCCCCATCTACCTGGAGGATCAGATGGACCTGGTGAAGCTGCTCACCAGCATGGTTCCTGGTGCCGACAAGATTGCCATCAAGACTTGTGCGACCATCTATGAGAAGATTCGCAAGGCGATCAAGGATGGTAAGCTGAGCAATGATGCCCTCACCACCCGCGGGTTCATTGACGCGTTGGAGGCGGCCAAGTGGCTGCCTATGCGCGCCGCCCTGCTGGACAATGTGGGCTGCCGGCCTCAGGATCCCGATGAGCGCCGCACTGTGTGCGATTTCATCCGGGCCGTCTATCCGGCCTAACCACTAAAGAAGCCCCTTTGGGGGCTTCTTTCTTTTTACCTTTGAATGAGAATTTGCCCATTTGCATATGATTGAACAGTACCTCAATCTTAGGAGAAATACATATTTCATAGGAGGAAACGAGTATGAGTAAAAAGGAAATCCGGGTCTTGGAACTGGCTATGGCCCGCAAGGCCCGCCAGTCTGAGCTGCAGGACTTCATCAACAACAGCAGTTTTCAAGCTGTCATGCGGAAGACGGTTGCTTTCCTCACAGATGACCGGAGCGACCGCATCCAGCTGAAGATTTCGACTGGCGACGCGTCGTTTACGGATGGCCGGGCTATCACGGTCGGCATGGAGGACTACTTCTTCAGTCCTGAGTTCAGTCGCTATGAGTGGGTGAGCATCTTTAAGGCCCTTCTGGCCCACGAGGTGCAGCACATCAACTCCAGTAATTTTAAGGATATCAAGGACATTATGAAGAAGTACACTGCCATGATGACCGGGAAGGGTATCCCTGACCAGTTGCTGGGCAAGATTGCCAAGGACATGCTTAACATCATGGAAGATGGGCGCATTGAGAACATCATCGTTCACAAGCTGCCCGGCTACAAGATGCCCCTGATCCTGATGAACCAGGGCACCGCCGACCTGTCTACTCTGGAGGAGAAGGCCGACACCCCTGGCGAGGAGTTCCTGGACTTCGTCAACTCCAGTCTCTGCTATGTCAAGACTGGACGGCGGCCCTATGGCATCTCCGTCTATGCTGGTACCCGGTTTGAAAAGGAGTATGAAGCTGTGCTGCCTTACTTTGACCTGGCCGTGGATGCCCGCAGCTCCAAGGACTGCAAGGATCTCTGTCTCAAGGTTCTGAAGAGTACTGCCGACTACTTTGCCGAACTTCTCAAGGCTGAAATCGACCAGCAGAAGGCAGCCGGCAACAGCGGCGGTAAGGGTGATCCTGGCGAGGGCGACGGATCTGGCGACTACGAATACACCTCCAACGGTGAGTGCGAGTACAATGACTCGCCCAATGGCTCTGTTTCTGAGCGAGCAGCCAAGGAAGCCGAAGGTGGAAAGCCCGGCAAGAAGTCCGACAAAAAAGCCGGCAAGAAGGATGAGGACAAAGACGACAAGGGGAAGAAACGAGGTAAAGGTGACAAAGAAGGCAAGGATGGCAATGGCGGCAAGGACGGCAAAGAGGATGGCGATGCCGATGGTAAGGATGGCGAGAATGGAGATTCAGCCAACAAGACTGGCCGCAACGCCTTGCGTATGCCACGCGATCCCAGCAGCCGTTCCAACACCGAGAACTGGACGGACGATTTCTCTGGCGACGGCGCCGAGGACTATGATGTCCGGGAGCTGACTGCAGATGAGCTCCAGGCACTGCGTCAGGGCGTCATGGACGAACTGGATGCCGTTGAGAAGGAGAATAAGGTCGAGAAGAGCAAGGAGGAGGTCACCCGGGAGAAGATCGCTGAGCGTTACTCTGGTGAGTACACCCGCTCCTTCCTTGAGCTTTTCCCAGTCATTCCCAACACGGCGCTGCCCAGCGAGGTGGAACGCGCCGGCCGCAAGCTGGAGAATGATGTAGAGCGCGTGCTCCGAGTCAAGCGAACCGAGAAGCGCAATATGCGCGTTGGGCAGGTGTGCGCCCGCGACCTCTACAGAGTCGGGATGCGCGATCCGCATGTGT
Organism: Lawsonibacter asaccharolyticus; assembly: GCA_003112755.1. NCBI lineage: Bacteria > Bacillati > Bacillota > Clostridia > Eubacteriales > Oscillospiraceae > Lawsonibacter > Lawsonibacter asaccharolyticus. Next base: position 213,448 of record BFBT01000002.1, read on the forward strand.
TCATGCGCAAGGGTCAGCCCATGAAGGCCGACCTGGCTACCTTCCTGCTGCTGGACAACTCCGGCTCCATGGGAAGCCAAGGTGCCCGGACCAAGGTCAATGGGCGGGATGTCTACCTGGACAAGTCAACCCTCAGCCGCACCGCGGCCGGCATCATCGAGCGTGGCCTTTCCAAGTTTACGGCCATGAAGATCTCGCTGTTCGATGTCTCCGGCAGCCAGATCCGCCATGCAACTCTCAAGAAGTTCGACGAGCGGAGTACTGGCAGCAAGTGCTACAATTCCCGGACGGGAGTTGGCATCGGCGGCGGCAACAAGGACGGCTACTCGATCCGAGTGGCTACTGCCGACCTGTTGGCCCGCCGCGAAGCCAAGAAGGTCCTGGTTGTTCTCTCTGACGGCCTGCCCTCTGATTACAATGGTGGCACCCGGGCCGGTCTGAACGATGTCCGCGAAGCGGTCCGCGAGGCCCGCCGCAAGGGCGTCATCGTCATCCCGATTATGTTCGGTCGGGCCAGCGACCGGGAGCAGATGAAGGATAATTTCTCATACATGTACGGACAGTTTATCTCCTGCGACCCGATTGACATCACAGATGAGTTTACAAAACTTTTTACGAAACTCATCCAGACCGCCTGATTGGGCAACTTACACAAAAATCCCGCCTTCTTTTTGGAGGTGGGATTTCTATTTTATGCAACATAATCGAACGGATGTACGATAGTTGTACGAAAATTCGGGGTTTTGCGAGTAGACAACCGGACTTAGAGTTATATATAATTAGTATGGAATAATTCTCCGCCTAACAAACATAATAAGGGGAATTTTCGCCTTTTCATCTTCCGGGCGCATTTTCGCAGCAAGTGCCTGAACCCGGAAGTCAACTCTACACAACAACTCAGGCATTCCCTAAGCGGGCAGTGGAAAGGCTGCACCTTATGAAGGAGGGCTCTGTTATGGCCAAGGCGAGATTTATGGACAAGGAAGACCCCCTACTGGGGCGAGGAGAAGACATGCTGGATATGCTGGAAGAAGACATGGATCCGGAGGAGATCCAGATGTTGATGCAGGCAGACGAGTACGGCAATTCGCACATTCCGCAGACGGACGAGGAAGTTGCGGAATTCATTGAGCGCAACAGCCGGCTCATCCACGCTATCCTGCGACCCTACCGTGGGTTGGATGACTATGACGACCTGTTCCAGGAGGCAGCCATTGGATTCCTAAAGGGGATCCGTACCTACAATCCGAAGACGCAGAATAAGATCACTACCTACGCTTTCGCATGTGGCCGAAATGAGGTCAAGATGTACCTGCGCAAGGGCCGTGCAAAAAGCCGGAGCGGCGGGGTCACTGTTTCAATCGAGGCTAGTATCAACCCCGAGGACGAGCGGGACAATCTGCTCAACAAAGATCTACAAAGCTATGACCCGCTGTATGAGCCGGAGGACCTGGACGAGAGTATCCACCGCAACATCCTGTACGAGCGGGCCGAACGGATCATGAAGAGGCATCTCAACAACACACAGCAGTTTGTGGTGCGGCAGATGATGAATAAGGTGCCGCAATCCAAGACGGCCAAGGTGCTCAAGACCTCCCAATCGGAGGTATCCAAAATTCTGAAGACCAGCATCTGTATCATCCGTCTCAAAATGCAGGAAGAAGAGGAATCGGGATGGCTTTCTGACGATGAGGTCTGCGTCTGACATCAATACACCACCGCCTATAGAGGTGGGAGAGGAATTGCCCCGCTATGATGAAGGGCCTGGGCGTTTTTGAACTGCCCCATCTTGTGCAGGCAGTACAAAAAGGGGCCCTGGTAGGAAATATTGAGTTTTAGGTGGAGAGGCGCCGCGCCAGCGGTGCCTCTCCAGTCTTTAGCTGGATGCGCTCGTGGTTGCAGAAGTAGATGTATCGGTCAATCATCTCATCGGCCTGGCAGAATGAGGCCGGTTTGTGTCGGTAGATACACTCCGTTTTGAGATAACCCCCACCAAGAGTTGCACCGGAACCCAGCGCGGTCACCAGTGGGCTTGTCCTGAGGCATCGGCCGCAAGGCAGTTGCCGGAGGCTGGCGGCCTTGGGGACGGATGAAAGCAACACCCCAGCGTTTCCTGCCACGGCTTCCCTAAAAAGGACGCGGACCCGTCCCAGGGCCCGCGCAAACCGTTGTGGTAGGATCAATCGGAAACAGGTGAATCCTCCTCTGAACCTTCTGTACTGGCTATATGCCCCTCCGCAAGGGGAGGCATATAGTATTCCAGAAGTCCCCGGCTTTAGCCGTGGGGAGATTGACTGATGTACCGCGTCAGGATACCTCGATGTTGGCCCTGATGCCATTCCCAGAGAGAGACACCTTTGCCTTAAAGGGGTTCTTCAAAATCCATGACATCCGATCCTTGAGGGACGGCAGATTGAACCTCCCATCAGTGAGCATTTCATCTACACAATGCTGTGCAGCCTTCAGCTCTTCCTCGGTGGCATTATCCCAGAAGAAACCAGGCTTGGTCTTATCGGGGTTATCATTTTCCCACGCATCGACGGCGCAGGGACGACAGATACGAACAACTACATTGACAGTCATAGTAATCTCCTTTTCGGCAGGCTTGTCGGAGTTCTCTGTGATAGGCATGGTCTGCTCAGTGACAACAGGGTCGACTTTGGACTCCTCAACCAGTGCAGGCTCCTTGACTACCGGCTTTTGCTTGCCAGACTTCAGAAGCGGCTGCGTCTGAGGTGAATGGGTCTTCCTCTTTACAAGTGCAATCAGCGCCGGGTTGCTGTCGCTCCAGGGCTCTCCGAACCGGTTGCTATTGAAAAAAGCCGGTGAGCGGGCGGCGATACTCTCAAAAAGGTTGAGGTCAGTGATAGGCTGTGGGTTATCCAAACTCCGGTTCACAACCTTTTCAATTTCACTCAGTTTGTGCTCAACAGCAGTGAATTCCTTCCGGGGTGGGAACCAGCCGGGGGCGATTTGATAATAGAACAGCGCATAGAGGGGAACCCTGTAGGATACGCTGATCCGGGCCAGGTAGTTGAACACATCCAGGTTGGAGCAGCCAGAGGAAAGGAAGAGGGCGTCGAACATCTCGGCGTTCTCAGCACCAGGCGTCCCCTCCCGCAGGGCCCTGATATTCTCTACCAGGTAGCAGGGAGCCTTCTTGGTCATCGGCAGGATGGCCTTATTTAGCAGCTCCGCAAAGGCGCTCTCAACATTCTCAGCCGCCAGCGGAAGTTCGGCAGCGACCGGCTCTTTGGGTGTTTTGACTTCTGCAGACTTGTCCTTTCCCTTAGCGACCGGCTTGCCCTCGGGCTTCGGTTCATTGTCCGGTTCATCTGGGATGTTCTGCTCGGCCTGAACCGGGTGCCTCATATTGGGTGTCTCCACAACCGGCTGGGAAACAGGGGAGGGGGCCGAATCATCCAGGTATTCCAGTTCAAAGGAATTGAGCATAGGCCCGGAGGCGCCCAGCTTCTCCAGTCCGTTTACCTTCCGGTGGGCGAAAATACAGAGGGCCTCATAGGGGTCGTAGCCAGCTGACCGGAATACATGGAGGAAATCAGCGTAGGTAGGATATTCCATGCCTTTCAGGATGCGGGGAGGGAAGATGCTGGAAGTTGCCGGGTCAATATGCTCCCTGATCAGCCGGCTCAAGGCTTTTTTATTGTAGAAGCTGGTCAAATCGCCAAAGTCCAGCGGCCGGGAGTTTTTCTCTTCCATGGAGAAGGTACAGCACCAGCGAGAGATGGTTCTCAACTCCTCTGCAGTCAGCCCGTAGAGGATAACGGTCTCAGCCACCGTCCGGTAGGTGACCATCTTCACGGCTCCGCCCTTAAAGAAATTTCGCATGACACCGGGAGAATTATAGATGGAACAGTATTTTTGCTTCTGGTCGATGATGCCCAATGTAGGCAGTTTGAGGAGCTGGCGCATATTGTAGTAGATGATGTGGTTGCATAGCTCAGAACTTTGGACAGCCATCCGCTCAGGATCTGTATCTGGCAGGAACGATAGGATCTCTGGGTTGCCCCTTTCGGTCACCTCGGCCAGTAGTATGTCTTTATCGCAGCCTGGCAGGTCTTTTGTCCGGTGAAATTCTTTATAGTCAGTAATAGGTGTGATTTTCATGTCAGGCATCCTCCTTCAAAGTGTAGGTTCTCGATCTCTCCGGGAATTTGATATTCCGCATATGCGGTTCAATCCAGCGCTGGAGGCCGCTACGGTAGATGCGATTGTGGCCGCGAACCCAATAGGCGTAGTCGCAGGGGTGCTCCTGTTTTTTGTGTTCCCGGCTCCCCTCTTCCGGAGCATATTGCCTGAGTTCGAGCTCCGAGAGAGGCGCAAGGCTGATGATACGGTCTTTTTGCGGTTTCTTTTCTTTCTTCTCTTCATCCTTTCTTTCGATGGCCATGCCCAGATCCTTTGCTTTTACTTCTTTTTCAGAGACCTGCCGCTTAGGCTTCGGCTGAGCCAGATAGATGCTCAATCGCTGATAGAAACGGATGAACTCGTAGATACTCTCGGGCGGCGCTCCGCGACCGGATACAAAACTCAGGTCTATCTGCCTTGGCCATCTGCCGTTGTTTAATGCTGCGTTTACCGAAGCGAACACAACCGGTTTGCCGTCGGATATCATGGCAAAACACATCGACAAACAGGTGCGACTTTTGCACACGGCAGTGCTGACCTGCAGGCCCATGTCGGCAAAGTAGAAGATACACTCCGCAAAGGGGAGAGGGACGCCCACCCAGGGCATATCCCGGACTGTATCCAAAATCTTATACTGGGAATTGTGGAAAATAAAGCGGTCCATGTGGCCCTCCCTTCTGGCACAGATAGGCCGGTTTTGTGCGGATTTGTGCTGACAAGACCCTGATTTTCATTTTGCATATAATAGAAATAGAAATTCAAACGAAAGGGGCGTTTTGTGATGGGTCGCAATGTCATTCCTTTTCACGAAGCCCAGGCGTCTTCCAGATGCCGGCATCAATATGTGGACGAGCAGGCTCTTTCAGATCAGTACTATGAATCACTGGTACAGCTCAGGGACTCCTTGAAGTTACTGGCGCAGGAATGCGGCATTTCTCTCAAGGAGGCCATGATCGACCTTACCTATATCGCAGTGGGCGATGAAATCGTAAGCCAGTTGACGGACGCCAGCGAGGAATGAATTACCCCACGGCTAAGGGCGTGGGCTTCAGGCTCATCCTGGCATAGGCCATAGTACGCCTTCTCTTTCCCCGTTCGACGGTCATGTTAGGCACGGTTCTCGTCCGTGCAGCCTAGAATGGCAAACTTAAATACCCTCGTCCAGGACTGGGACAAATCCCAAATTCTCCCGCCGTGCTGCCGGATGTGCGCTGTCCCAGCTGTTGGCATTGATCCCGGCGATAGGGGAGCGCTGTTCCGGTTTCTTTCCCTCAAAACAGATGAAGGTCTCCTCCCCCCAGAAGGAGATGCCCTCCGGTACAGACCGGTTGATGGGTGGCTTGACGCCGAGGCGGGGGAGGTGGACCATGAACATCCGTCCGTCCATCTGGAATGGCTTGCCACTCACAAAACCAAGGTCACGCAGCTGTCTCCAGCTGATACAGAGCAGGGCAGGGGCTGCAAGGATATAGCTGTGCTTATCGATGGGCTTCCAATATAGCTCCAGTCCGGGGGCTGTGTCCCCAAGGCCGATGATGTCCCCGGGCTGATACATGGCACCAGTCTTCGCTGGTGCCCCATTTATGTATAGGCTGCCAATTTTCTCAAACATATAAATTCTTCCCCCCTTCTTTTATAGTTATTATATGCAGTTCTCCTTTTTTATATTTTGAGCAGGGGGGGAGGCAGTCTCACGGACCATAGATAGGCTCCGCGAGAAGCCGGCCTGCGGCAAAAATACCGGCAGAAGAAGAAAACCTCTGCCACTTTTCTTGGCTAAAAAAAGACGCCAACCTCTGGGAGCCGACAAAAAAGAAGTCCCGCCCAGATTTCTCTGAGCGGGGACTTGTGCTGGCATCAATCCCAGGTGGTATTGATGGTGAGAACATCACCATCAGGCCCAGTGATCTCAAACACGCCCTTCTCGGCGACAAACTTGGCCGTACCAGGCATCCTGATGTACTTGCCGTAGCCTTTGCCGGGCTCCCGGTCAGCCAGCTCCAGGGGGATGATGCCGATGGTGCCGGAATCCACAGGGAAGTTGGAGTCGTCGCTGCCGCGATAGCAACCGTCGCCCTCGGCAGTGCCAGCCACAGCAAAGGTCAGTCTGGACACAGGATCTATAAAGACTCCATCTTTGTAGCCATGCTGCTTTCCCCACAGGTTCTCATACATAGAGCGAGTGAGGGCGTAGCAGGGGTCTCCCACGAAGAAACCCTTCTGGGACTTGATTTCAGCAGTAATGATAGGCGATTCGTACATATTCTGTTTTCTCCTTTTATTTTTTTTAGTGCCAATAGCAGTACAAGCATCTATGCTCGCACTGGGCTTTGTGTTTTAACAGCTCAGTCTTGCCAGAATAACACATACAGTTCTTCCGTTGTGGTCCAGCCGCGTCCGCATCCGGTTCGTCCAGGCCCAGCAGTTCCAGGTCATAACTGGAAATGCAGCCGCACTTGATGGGGACCTGCAACCCAGGCTCAGCACAGCTTTCGATTTGGGCCTGCGGAGCCCGGTACCAGATCTCCTCCAGCATCTTGTCCACGGCCCTCAGCTGTTCCACACTGGGCGAGAAGCCATTAGGGCCGTATGGGAGGGGCAGCCCAGCCTTTAGGAACCGCTCCCGGACATGTGGGTACATATCGATGACGCTCACCCGGAACCGGCGGAACCCTGCCTTTAGGGCCTTGTCGAAGATCTTTTTGGCTTGGGCCAGGCCACGGTCAGAGGGGATGATCGGGTCGATGCGAACGACCACCCGCCCCTTAGGAAATCCATCGTCCACCAGCTTCACCAGAGCAGCCATCTCCTTGCTGGGATCCGGCACCTGCGGCTCCATCTGCGTATTGCCGTAGCCGGTAATGGTAGCGTGCAGAATTGCTTTTTCCTTGTTGCGTAGAGCCGCATCATGGAAGCTGGGCGTGATGTTCTTTGTCACCAGGACCACACCATCCAGGTTGTCCACATACGGCTCCCAGGATAGGTCCAGCCCAGCATCGCCAGCCTCCGTGATACCGATTTTATATTTAGCCATAACGGTATTACCTCCTTGAGATTTTCTGTTCCCCACATTGAAGCCTGTCTTAATGATATGCAGACAGCCTGAGTATCATTCTGCACCAATTGAATGAGTCTCTGACCAAGGTTGCCGCGCCACATGACTTTCTCCGAAAGTCACAAGCCCCTTGCTTTAGTCTGTTTCTGCTGCACCGGCCGCGAACAGCCCAGGTGAAGCAAAACCGGCCTAGCCAAATGGCTAAGCCGGATCAAAAAAACCACATGACTTTCTTTCAGAAAGCCACAAATATTCCTGCCAGGGCAAAAAAACGGGTGTTGTCAACCACCCAGCCTTGCTGTACCGCAGGTGCCGCGTGCAAGGGCCCTTATCAAGTCTCGTGCCCTTTATGGGTCGGGACAGTTGATTCGCCGCAGCTCAGCCTGGCGCACCTTTGTCCAATATGGAGAAAAGAACTCAGCCGAGCAAAATGCCGAAGGCGGCGCAAACAGCGCCTGCTGGTTGCCACAGAAAATCGGTCCGTCCGGTGAGGCGTAGCAGGGCATTCCCATGATGGCCAGCTGGATGAATGGCGCCAGATAGCTGTATTCATTGCTATCGCCGCCGCTGACAAAAATTGCCTTTTCCTGGTAGTTGCCCCGGAACCGGTTCCGGACGACATTTGCCATGGCGATCATGGAGGAGCCATATTCCTTGTTGCAGTTAGCCAGATGGATGGTGATGCCGTCGGCAGCGGCAAGGGCTGCATCCGGGTCAGTTTTGCCGGTGAGATCCATGATGCGCTGTACAAATATCTGATTGATCGTCTCGCCGGCATATTGGGCTGGAGACGGGCTGGCGACGCCAAACTCCACGGCTAGGTGCAATAGGACATTTTGGGTTGAGTCTTCGGCCACGCCAGCTATGATGGCCCGGTGGGCGCCCATAAACAAGGTTCGGATATCGCCGCCGTAGCGGGCAATGATCTGATCCTGCAGGTCGCGGTTCATCGGCTCACTGAGCTGGCTGGCCGACCACAGCAGAAAATCACGCCATAACTGCAGTTTTGGTTCAGTTCGCGGCAAATGCGAAAAATATTCCAATGCACGATCCAGCCAGATATACATGATGATTCCTCCAAAATCCCTAATATCTCCAGTTTAGCGTCCTCTCAGGTAAACAAAAACTTTATTTTGTTTACCTAAAAATCCAGATTGAACAAAAATATCATTTTGTTTAGTTTTGCCTTTCCCCTTCCTTCGAACTCAACAAAACTTTTATTTTGTTGAGTCAAAAAGGGTCTTCCCTGTGATTTTTGTTTGTCCATTATACACCTGCCAATCGTCCTGCCGCAATAATGGATTTTGGCGTTCGTGCATAGAATTGCTCAGTAGCCAATTTTGGAGATTACATATCAAGGAGGTATCGAAAATATGGGTTACACATCAACGCCAAACTCCTACCAGAAAATGCAAGAGTTGAGCATGATCCCGTATCCGCAGCAGCTGGCCATCGCAGTCCCAGAGATCCGCTTCTACAAAGATGTCCATGGGCTGTTGGCCCTGTGTCCTTTCCACAACGACAAGTCAGTTGGCAGCTTTGTCTTCAACCCCAAGACTGGCGTATGGAAGTGCTTTGCCTGTGGAGTAAGCGGCCAGGGCGTCATCAGCCTGCTGATGAAATCCCATGACTGGAACTTTCTGGAGGCTGTTGACTACATGTATGACCACCGCAACGATGTGGTGGTGGAACCCTCTTCCCCGGTGCCAGGATCCCTGCGAACCCGGCGAAAAGTCAAAGTTTCTAAGCAGTCGTCAATCAAAGAAAAAGAGACATCTGACAAGGTTCTATTTACCTATTATGGGACCGTTACGCCTGAGGAACAGCACCTGATCTACAAGGCATTTGCCGAGACCTGTCCGCTCAAGACGGAGGAACGGCGGCAGCTGATGAAGAAACGGGGTCTGTCCTATGGGGACACGGCCCACTTCTTCCGAATGCCGGCGGCCGGTGATGAGCTGTTTTGGGTCGAGTTTGTCGAACACCTCAGGGCCTATGACACCTACAAGGGTGAAAACCGGCTCTACTACCGGCTGCTGGGCACGCCTGGTTTCTACTGGGATGAGGAGGAAAATGCTGTGAGCTTCATCACTCGGCAGAATGCCCTTGGCATCCTGCTCCATTCCCCTGATGGCCTCATCAACGGAATCGAGATGCGGGTGAAGGATGAGTTTGTGGAGCAAGATCAAAATGTGAAGAAAGTTGCCCGGTATATTGGGTTTTCTTCCGGCTCCATCTGTGATCGGGAGCCTGAGCGATGCTCCATGGGCACCAAGTTGAGCGTACTCGTAGATGTCGTTCAGTGCTTCTACTCGAAGAGATCTAAGAAATTCAAGGGGTATGCCGTGACCGAAGGTAAATTCAAGGCTCTTCATCTAGCCCGGCGCGGCTATACGGTGCTGAGCGTTCGTGGTGTGGGTAACTGGAAAGATGTTCTGCCTACGCTGGAAAGCATGAGGGCGAAGGGACCGGTGACAATCGTCTTTGATGCGGATGCGGCTGTCAATTCGGCTGTAGCCAGAGCTTCGGCTTCTTTGGGCAAGGCCCTGATGAACTACGGCTACGAAGTCCTGTATATGACCTGGGACATCAATGATGGTAAGGGCATCGACGACTTGTGCAATGCAGGGTTATATGGGAAAGCGAAAGTTCTCCCGGCTGTCCAATACATGGACGAAGTCCTGGGGCTGCCGCCTGTCATTCCTACAGCTCTGTGCGTATGAAGGAACGAGGGTTCCCTATATGGGAACCCTCGCATTTTTTCTACGCGCAGGTCTTTCTTAACGAAGAAAACTTGCAAGGACTTTTGTTTCGCTCTTCTTGCCGTGGTTCTTCGCACATAGTCCGTGGGACCTGCTTGTTTGCTACAACAAAGAACCCTCACGGCCCATGCATAGGTTCCTGGAGGGGAGCGGATAGAAAAGACTCTCCTCCCCCTCCCCTATCCAGCGCAAAAACTCCCCCGTCTGACGGACGGGGGAGTTTTTTGTGGTTAGTACCCAAGCATGAGTACAGGCTCGCCAGATGAGATGGATGACTGAACATTCAGCACCCGCTGGTTAGTGGAGCCGCGGAATCGAAGGGTGATATCCTTCTGCTCCATGATGAAGGGCCCATCCACCAGGACATCCAGCTGAGTCAACAGCTCTCGACTGTGCTCGCCGATCTTGCCGGCGGCCAGTTCCTCATAGAGGTACCCGGTCCAGCACCAGATGTCCTTCAGGGGGAACTTCTCCCGCACCTGACGGACAAAGGCCAGGACAGCCGCCTGGTTCTCCGGGGCAAAGGGCTCGCCGCCCAGCAGGGACAGGCCGCGCACATGGCTGGGCTCCAGGAGAGCCATCATCTTGCCGGCTGCCTCCTCATCGAAGGGCTTTCCGTAGTTGAAATCCCAGGATTCAGGATTGAAGCAATCCTTGCAGTGATGGGTGCAGCCGGAGACGAACAGAGATACACGGATCCCAGGGCCGTTGGCCACATCCACATTCTTGATATCAGCATAATACATGTATAACTTCCTCCTTATAGAAGGGGCCCCCTCACGGGGCCCCATTGTTCGGTTTGTTGATCTCCTTACAGGTGGGTGACGCGGGCCTTGATCTCCTTGGTCTTGCCCACATTCCAGAACTTCTCGCCCAGGTAGCCGCAGGTCCGGCGGACGACATTCATCTTCCGCTGGTCCTTATTGTGGCAAACCGGGCATTCCCACTCTCCGTCATCATTGATGATGATCTCGCCATCGAAGCCGCAGATGTGGCAGTAGTCGCTCTTGGTGTTGAACTCGGCGTACTGGATGTTGTCGTAAATGAACTTCACGACCTCCTCCAGGGCCTCCAGGTTCTTACCCATATTGGGGATCTCCGCATAGGAGATGCAGCCGCCGCTGGAGATGGGCTGAAACTGGTTTTCGAAGGTCAGCTTGGAGAACGCATCGATGTGCTCCCGAACATCCACATGGTAGCTGTTCGTGTAGTATCCCTTATCGGTAACATCAGGGATGTCGCCGAACCGCTCGCGGTCGATGCGGGCGAACCGGTAGCAGAGAGACTCGGCCGGGGTGCCGTAGAGGGCAAACCCGATGTTGGTCTCGGCCTTCCAGTTGTCGCAGGCCTTCCGCAGCCGTTTCATCACCCGCATGGCAAACTCTGTGCCCACAGGATCTGTGTGGCTGACGCCCTTCATGAGCTTGGTGGTCTCATAGAGGCCAATGTAGCCCAGAGAGATGGAGGAATAACCGCCATAGAGTAGTGGCTCAATGGACTCCCCTTTGCCCAACCGGGCGATGGCGCCGTACTGCCAGTGCAGCGGACTGCAGTCGGAAGTTACCTTCTTCAGAGCGTTGTGCCGGCACATCAAAGCCTCGAAGCAAAGCTCCAGGCGCTCGTCCAGCAGAGACCAGAACTTCTCCTCATCGCCCGCGGCAAGAATGCCAATCTGGGGCAGATTGAGGGAAACAACACCCTGGTTGAACCGTCCTTCAAATTTGTAGTTGCCATTCTCATCCTTCCATGGAGCCAGGAAGGACCTACAGCCCATAGGGCTGAAGACATTGCCTTGGTAGTTCTCCCGCATCTTCTTGGCGGAAATATAGTCCGGATACATCCGCTTGGCAGAGCACTTGACAGCCAGCTTGGTCAGGTAGTCGTACTTCCCGCCCTTCAGGCAGTTATGCTCATCCAGGACATAGACCAGCTTGGGGAAGGCGGGGGTGATATACACACCAGCCTCATTCTTGATGCCCTCCAGCCGCTGCCGGAGAACCTCTTCGATGATCATCGCATTTTCCTCGATGTAAGGGTCATCGGCCCTCAGATAGAGGAGCAGAGTCACGAAAGGCGATTGCACTTTGGCGCATATGTTTCCATACGCAGGGGACCATCTCTTCTATTTCAGTTGCGCGCTTGGGCACGGCATCCATCTCCGCACCTACGGGGCTACACTCATCACCCCTGGCCTCTACACTTTCTATCTGCTTTTAATTGAAGCCATAACAAATCCGCATGCCGGCAAGCTGCGCGAATTTGTTTTTGTGGAATGGCTTATATGGGATGCCCATAGCTCCATCCTCCATGAGCTTATGGAAGGTTCTGCGATCAGGCGTATAACCATACTCGCTGGTCAAAAACTCCCGAAGCTCCTTCACTGAATCAAAATGCTTCACCATCCCGTTAAGCGAAAAGGAGCAAGGTTTATGGAGGTAGGACTGATCTTTCTTGTGCGATGAATAATAGGTCTTCAGTCGCTCACTCTGCTGCTCCCTAAGTTCGGCATCTGACCATGCCTCCTGAACTACTTTAGATTGAAGCTCCCGAGCCGCAGCATCCTGATAACGAATCTGCATATTCTTGGCCTGATTAGCCTTGAACGCAGGAGAGGAGCAACGCTGACGGTTAATTTCAGTCATCGTCTTGATGAACCTTTCCATCATTTCGGGTGGAGCATATGCATAGACATTTCCGCCATCACCGCCCACCGCGAAATTGACGCATTTGTCAGGGAAGGCACTGTGGATTTTTGCAATCCATTCCTTCTCTAATTCATTTAACTCATCTTTGGAGTTTGCGATAGCAAGCATCTCGTTGCAAAAAGCTGATGGACCATATTGTTCCAGCTCCTTACAAATACAGGCTCCGCTCCCCAAATAACGAGGATCGTATTTTGGCGCCTTATGTTTGCCGACATAAAGCGAACCTGTGATCTTGTTTGTGGTCATGTAAATGTACCCGTACATTCCGCGATCTCCTTTGCTGATGAAATATGTTTATTGATATGCAAAAGGAGATAAATGTATTGGCTTTCATAACTTGCATGTCCACATATAGCAGATAGCTCAGCACGGTATCTTGCAGCTATCCAGGGAATTCCCTGGACCTTAGCGTCTCTTACGAAGCGTATTCGCGCCGTTTGGAGTAGTGCGCTGACTGGACGCACCCGGCCTTATTTAACTTCTACCGTTAGCCCCGGCGGTGGATTACACCAGGACACCCCTCGGAATCAAGGGTTCACGCAATTTTACAACGGCCAATTTGTTTTCAAAAACCGTTAGTCGTCATCAGAGTGTTGATCTGATATTGGACAGTCTGAATACCGGCCTTCAGCTCCTCACGAAGCTGCATTTTGACAATCTTCTCCTGCTCTTCGGCACTCAGCTCCGGGCACTCGCTCGCAATCCGGCGGGCAAACTTGTCCCGACTCTTGCGTAGGTACTTGCCCAAATGAACCAGGTCAACGCTTTGCCCACCATACTGGTTGGAAGCGATACAGGCAATGATCTGGGTCGTAACCGTGCAGGCTACCTGGAAGCTCTTGGGGCTCTCGATGAGCTTGTCATTCATCACAGTGCCATTGTCCAGCATGTCACCAATATTGATGAGACAGCAGTTGAATATGGGCTGGATAAAATAGTCGGCATCATGGAAGTGCAGGATGCCTTCATCATGGGCCTTGGAGATCTTCTCGGGCAGCAGAATACGCCGGGTCAGGTCCCGGCTTACCTCGCCGGCGATGTAGTCACGCTGAGTAGAGGCGATACGGGTGCTCTTATTGGAATTCTCCTCTGCCAGTTCCTTGTTCTCATTCCGGAGCAGGGACAGGATGGACTCATCGGTGGTGTTGGACTTCCGGGCCAGTTCTCGCTTGTAGCGGTACACCGTGTAGGCGGTTGCCACATCGTAGTAGCCAGCCTCCTGGATGGTCCGGACCACCAGATCCTGCACACCCTCCACCGTCGCACCGCGGGACGGGACCTTCTTCACCACCTGCTCAGTCAGGTAATTCACCGTGATCGGGTCGGCGGCGCCAACCTCAGCCTTAAATGCCTTGGCAATGGCGGATGCAATCTTGTCCTTGTTGAACTCCACAACAGAACCGTTTCTCTTCTTGATTTTCATGGATTTACCTCCTCGTAATTTAATGCAGCCAGCCGTGTGCATGGCCGTCTGCCCTATATCTTGTATTTCATAATTTTTATCATACAAGATATATAACTTGATAGTATGCACACAGCAAAATTTTAATTCCTCCAAATTGAAGGTCTGTGTTATCCTATGCAGAACCAGAGAGAACCATTCCTCACAGCTGGCAACCATTGCGGCCCACAGAATTGTCGCTATTTTGCCGAAAAAGTCGCCGGGAAAGTCTGCTCAGAGACCTGGATTCCTCCGTAAAATTTACCGCCAATTCTCCGTTTTGCACAACTGGATATCCACCATATGTAGGAAGAAACAGCTGATTCTCTCGCCGAACTAAAGTTCGGGAGGTTCTATGTCCGGCGAAGTGCCGAACTTAGCCCCATCCCTAATTCAGCTGCGGCAAGGGTCCAACACTGTTTTTGCGCTGTCCAATGCCAGATTACCTCACCCGGCTTCCCCGAAGAGGAGCCGGGTAAACTATTCGGGACCTCAGACAGTACACGGGCGCTTCAAATGTTGCATATGCCTGAGGAGGGGGAACCCTCCAGAGGTTTGACCTTGCGGCAGTGGGACAGAGGCAACAGACTATAGCGCAAGTACCGTTGGACTTTTGAGCCCCGGGGCGAACCCCACGCCCCTCCCGAAGGAGGGCGGATCCCCGAAGGGAGACCTTGCTCTAAGAGCTCTCGGGCGGGAATCTACCACCCTCTATAAGGTACTTCGAAAGATTTTTGACACTTCCCATGCCTAAAGGCAGGGGATTCTGGGTTCATCGAGGACTGCCATGGCATCCCACAGACTTCTGTGAGATACCAGGGTCTTACACCCTCTCCCCGAGCGTATGGGTTCCGGTGTGCCCCACCGTACCATGATGTTTTTATTCTTTAGGTACTGGCCTTCAGCAGGCGTAGCCCCTCCATCAGCAGATTTTGGGCCGCGTTTTGATCCCGGTCGTGGTGAGCCCTGCACTGCGGGCAAGTCCACTCCCGAACCGAGAGGTCTTTGACCTCCTTGTTTTGGTACCCGCAACAGCTGCACAGCTGGCTGCTGGGGAAGAAAGTCCCAACCTCTACCAGCATTTTGTGCTGCCAGGCAGCCTTGTATTTGAGCTGGCGGGCTAGCTCACCCCACGATGCGTCAGTAATGGCCTTGGCCAACTTGTGGTTTTTGAGCATGCCCCCTACATTGAGACTCTCCACGCAGATGATGTCGTAGTCTCTGACCAGCTGTGTGGTGAGCTTATGCAGGTAGTCCTGCCGGCAGTTGGCGATGTACTCATGCTGCCTGGCCAGACGGAGGCGGGCCTTCTCCCGGTTACGGCTGCCCTTTGGCTTTCGGGACAGCCGCCGCTGGAGAGCGGCGAGCTTCTTCTCTGCTTTCTGCAGGTACTTGGGGTTATCATACCTTTGGCCATCCGAGGTGATGACCAGATCCTTGATGCCCACATCAAGGCCGACAGCGGCGCCAGTGCTGAGCAGCTGTGGGATGTCTACATCTGTGCAGCAGAGGCTCACGAAAAACTTACCGCTGCGGCTCATGCTGACGGTGGCATTGAGGATCCGTCCCTGCACCGTGGTGGAGACCTTAGCCTTTACCCACCCCAGTTTAGGCAGCTTAACAGCCTTGTCGGTTGCCTGAATGTTTTTCCCCACGACCTTGCTGGTGTAGCTGGCCCGGCTGTGATGCTTGGCCTTGAACTTCGGGAACCCGACCTTCCTTCGGCCCTTGCAGCCAGCAAAGAAGTTCTTGTAGGCCTGGTCCATGTGAAGGACAGATGCCTGGAGGGCTGTGGAATCTACTTCCCGCAGCCAAGGATATGTGTCCTTCAGCCCGGGCAGCAGTTTGACGCAGTCGTAGCCGCTGATCGGGTTGCCGTCATCGTAGGCGCCCTTTCGAGCAGCCAAAGTCTGGTTGTAGACGAACCGGCTGCAGCCGATGGTCTTGCGAATGAGTTCTTCCTGTTTTGCTGTGGGGTACAGTCGGAACTTGTAGGCTTTTTCCATGGTGGACACCTCCTTCCCTGCGCGGATAGGTGGATATTTGGATAGGACACTTCCCTTGCTGAACTTCTACTCATATTATATGCAGTTGCGTAGAAAATATTTTCATTCTCCCCGCAGGGGGTAGGCCAATGTTTGCTCGGGTATTCGCACACAGGCACGGATGCCGCCCTATATCCCTACAACTAAAGCAGAGGGTTTTACGGCGGCATAGATAACTGCCTGCGGGACCGGCGTCCGGCTTGCCGCAGGGAGCTGACTGAATATCAGATGCCCATGCATTTGTGGAACTTCTTGCCGCCTGCTTTCTGCAGGCACAGTTTTGCAATGATATCGTCGTGCATATATTATTTGCACATTGGCGTTTTAATATTTTAGAGCCCCCCCCCGTAGCGGGGGGAGGCTATCGTTTTCTTTGGTTAGCCTAAAGAACCGAGACGCCATTCCTCTCACCGAACTAAAGTTCGGGAGCTCCCTGGCGACGGTCTAGGTGGAACAAAACAGCAGCCCTCATGGACCCTACATAGGCTCCGTTAGGAGCCAGCTCCGGCAAAAGGCCCGGCAGCCAAAACAAATCCGGGATGATTTTCTTCGTTAAAAAAGACTCTCCCCTATTCCTCTCCAGAATTGTTTGAGCACTGTCCGCATACTATTCAGCAGTACCCAATCTTTGGAGAAATACAAGAAATACAAGGAGGCAAAACAAAATGCTGATAATCACGAATTGGAAGGCCCTCAACATCAACATTGACAACGATTTGACGCATGAGGTCAAGAATGGGCGGTTGGAGGATCTGTTCAATGTGGAGGATCTTGGACTCGACAAGGAGGACCTGAAGCAGCTGAAGGACGGCATCGTTCCACAGTCTGTGTACCGCCAGATCCTGGACGCGCTCAGTTCTGGGTTTAACGACTGCGCCTCTGATCCGGAAAGCTATCTCTACACCAGCGACTTCGATGTCGATCAGTTCACCCTTGGCTTCAAAGACTCGGACAAGCTGATCGCCGAGGTAGACCGGATTCTGCCGGGCATCAAGCGCGGACTTGTGAACAGCCTGTCCAAGGTCTATATCCCTGGCATGGATCCCGCCGGGATCAAGGAAGACACACCGGACACCTACGACCTGCAGAAGGCTGCCCGCGCCCTGGACAATAGCTGGCATAGCTATTCCGAGTGGGGTACCTATCTGGAGAATGGCTGCGGGTATGCCTACTTCTCTGTATTCCCGGATCCCGGCCAGATGCGGGATATCCATGAGCACCCGGAGGATTACATCCTCGTGGAAGTTTATGTGAAGTGAGAAAGGAGAAGTCAACATGAAGGCTACCAATATCATTTGGGATGCGGACGATCCTGAAGACCTGGAGGGTCTGCCTACCGAAATCGACATCCCGGAAGGGATGACCGATGAGGACACCATTTCCGACTATCTGTCGGATCTGACCGGTTTCTGCCACAAGGGCTTCGCCCTGGACCCTGAGCTTGGCGAGCGAACCTACATCGTTACTGAGCTCTGCCCTCACTGCGAAGCCGAGGTTGAGATCCACGGCTGGGATACGGACTGCAATGGATTCAAGGCTTTCTGCCCATACTGCGGGAAACGGCTGATGCTCTGCGACGAGTGCCGGCATAGCGGCTGCGGCCCCTGCGACTATGACAGTGAGGCCGACACCTGCCGCCATAACCCTGGGACCAAGAAGAACTAAGCCATGAAGAAGGATATTCTTGAATTGGCTCGGGATGAGCTGCTGAAGCTGGATCAGACAGTTCGAGATTGCAGCGACCGTCTTATGGAGCTGACGCCGCTTGACCTGGAGACTGCCCGTCTGCGGGCGGCCATTATGGAGGCCACCGCCAAGATTCGGGCAGTGCTCGACGCCAAGTAACACATCAAAAGAAGGAGCTCGGGAAAATCCCCGTGCTCCTTCTCTGTTTGTAAAAACTACTTGAATGATAAAGGACCAGCACAAGGCCGGTCCTTTTTGTGTCAGGAGATAAACTCCTGGATCACCGCAAGTGTGTGCGGGTTCAGTGCCGTCCCAGCGTCCTCGCCATGGGAGACCTTCTGCGCAACCACCATACCACGCAGCCGCTCCATCAGCTCTGTCACCGTTTTGCAGGAAGCCACAGCTGAGGCCACGGCATCAGCCTGGGCGCCCTGCAGATAGTAGCGAGGCGACATGTTGAAACGCAGTGACTCCATGATAGACCTGGAACTCACCACTGCACAACACGGGCTGCCGTTGAGCGGCGTCACCCCGTCCAGCGGAGGTGTCTCATTGATTCCCCCGGAAATGAGGGCCTTCAGGTCAGACAGCAGATTGGCAAGCGCCTGCTCCGTTTCCATGGCAGTTAATAATCTGGCATTCATGTCTTATCTCTCCTTTTTATCTGTGCCGCTGTAAGACCCTCTGCTTTAGCTGCATGGATATAAAGCGGCATCTGTGACTTTCTGAAAAGAAAGTCATGTGGTGACCTTCTCCGAAGGTCATGTGGTGCCTGTGTGCAAATGCCTAGACAAATATTGGACTATCCAACGATGTTAATTCCCCTAATCGTTGTCTAAAACTATTAAATTAAAAGTAATGAGAGCCATTTTGGACAGTGCCCTGATGCCAACTACCAGAACATGCTGAGCCCCTCCTCTAGGATATCACGCTCCCCTCACGGGGAGCGATGCCTCTGGTGCGTCTTTTGAGGTGCTCCTGAGACGCATTTCAATCCACGCTCTCCTCGCGGGGAGCGATGTCACCAGAAACTCAGAGCCCAGGTCGTCCGGCAATTTCAATCCGCGCTCCCCTCACGAGGAGCGATGCCTGGCGTGCATATCACGAAGTGTACCCCGTATATTTCAATCCGCGCTCCCCTCACGAGGAGCGATTGTACCAAATGCGATAACCAGACCTTATGGAAGTTATTTCAATCCGCGCTCCCCTCACGGGGAGCGATAGCAAACTAAAACAAAATTTGCAATATTTTCGGCAAAAGAATGTAGTAAAATGCCAAACCCTGCTGTGTATATCCAGCCAAAATACTAGGAGTAGAACAAAATGTATGGGATTGGTCCGGGAAATTATTAGATGCAAGGTGCGAACTAAGCAGCATGTCTTTGTGCATGTTCGCACCTCATAAGGCCTGCTATATCTTACATCCCCTCCAGTTCCTCCAGGGCCAGCCCAACAAGCGGTTCCACAGAGATCTCATAATCCTCAACCTTCGTGGGGACCTCGACACTGGGCCGCAGAGTAGCCGTCACAGACCGGTGGACCTTGGCGGAAGAATACTGCCCATTCTTGCAATCATGCTCGAACCAGAACAGCTTGATAACTTCCATGGAGCCTTCCGGTCGGGAGGAAGATGCGTCGTTGACAAAGAGCGTGCGCAGGCACTCCTTGATCACCTGGGCATCCTCCTCGGAGAAGCCGGTCTTCTCCGCCAGCTGGACATTGATGGATCCCATGACCTTATACAGGCCGAACCGGACAAGGTGTTTCATTCCCATGCGATCCGATGCAATAGCCTCATCCTTGCCCTTGTCCTCAGCATTGACACTCTTAGTGATCTGCACGGAGTTGATATCTACAGGGGAAAGGCTGACTGCCTGATGGATAGATACTGGGCCTCGAACCCCAATCGACGCACTCTCCCCCTTGAAGGCAAAAACCTGTCCGAAAGCACGCACATCCATCCATTTTTCACTGGCAATTCTGGCGTACTCATCGCGGTCTTTGATCCCGCTCATCACAGCGGCCGCCCGTTTGCTCAAGCTGTCAAAGCCGTCGTCGCTGCGGTCTTCAGACTGAACAAAAATCGGGAATCCCTGATCCTGCATCCGGTTGCGGATCTTTCGCTTGATACACACATCCGAAATCTCACCATGTCCGTTGTAATCGGTGCGGGGCCGGTTCCCGTTGAGAGGGTCGCCGTTGGGGTTTGCGTTGGTCACGCTGATCAGGGCCACAAAGTCGATCTTATGCTGCAGAATGCTCATTTTTCATTTCCTCCTCATTTTTATTGGCCTTTTCCTTTTTGGTATATAGATCCTTGCGCTGAAGGCTGTATCCAACCAGATACATCCCACCAAGCTGGGCGTTCCACTGACTTTCCGGAACACCATTCTCCTCATTCCACTGCTGAATCTTGGACATGACATCCTCAATCTTACGGCGATAAAACTGACGCAGGCCGGGGGTCAGTTTGGGAAGATAAGCCACATTCAACTTCTCAAAAATCTGAGCGGAAACTGTCAGCGGCCGGCGGCAGAATGCGGACATATACCGGATTGCATTGGGTTCACGAGTTTCCTTTTCCTTGTATGTATCTCGCTCTGCCTTTTCCAGAAGAGCCAGAAGGCAGCCATACAAGGCGTCTCGATCCATTTTCTCATAGTTCAAATCCATCAGGCACTTCTCCTTGTAAATATCATGGCGGTACTTTTGAATAACAGCACATGCTGTTGCGAGAATATCTTCCCACAACCGATTCTGGGTTTTAGGATCGCTGAAACACTGGGGCGAAGATGCCTTCTGAACCAGCGCCCGGACAATATCCAAAGGCATATGTCCCTGATCAACCCTGCAAGCCACAAGGCGCTGCATTTGCTGCCCCAGCACTCTGTCTTCCACATCCATCCGAATGGTACCTTTCTCACGCCGCGGATTCCCATATGCATAGGTCACGATTTGCTCCAGCTTGGGAGAGCGGATGCCAGCGTTGGAAAGGTATTTGTCCCAGCCAAAGTACCAGCAGCAGTATTGATCCCAATCGTGAAGCCGCTGAAGGAAGTCGCTCCCCATCAGCTCATTGTAGTAAGTAACAGACAGTCTCCCTGTGTTGGCAGAAGTGAGATCAAGAGCCGCAACAACGACCTGCCCGTCCCGCTCCGGGAGGAGGCTGCGCCAACCTTCCAGAGTGCGCTGCAGCTCCCATCGATAATCACTTGGTCGGAGAACAACCTCTCCATAAATACCAGTAAGCGGATCTGTTACTCGCAGGACTCCAATTCCACCAGGGTTCCAGCAGAGAAAGATTCGGGTACCATAGGCGGCCCGAACGCCCTGCTCAGCAATCAACCAACGCAGTGCATTGTGGGCTTTTTGAGAAGCCACATAACTGACCGTAACAGCCTGGTCGGGTTCAGTAAACCGGCCTCGATAGGTAAATCCAGCATCATCGTTGGACGAGATCAGCTTGGCATTTCCGTTTCCAGGATGAAGGGATTTGGGCTGCTGGCCTGGAGGAACTGGGATGTCATAGGCACCGGTAATCATACACAGCGCAGGAAGGCGACCAGATTGTTTTTCTGCATACCACTCCTGGAAGGCTTGAACCAAAGAGGATTGCTGCCAACATCCATCATCAGGCGTTCCAAATCCTTTCACCCTCCAGCAAACCATCAACTTCTCGTTTTTTGGAATGCCGCTCCCATCCAATTCAATGAGCCCACTGTCCAATAGATCAGCGAGGATCGTTTCGCTCCTTACATATGTCAAAATTGGTTGCAACATCGGATGACTGTGGGCAGAGGCAGTCCACTCTGCGAGCTGTGTGACATAGTTCTCATGTCGGGCTTTATCGTAAGCAGCAAGGTAACTAAGCTGATCGCACAGCGGATGTGCTGGCGGGTGTTTCCCAGATCGAGCCGTCGATTGCTCTGTAACTGGGATGGGAATTTTAGATTCGTTCTTACCCACCTTTCTGGCAGAAATAAACTTTCCTGCAGCATCCAGGGTGACCTCTAAATCAGCTCGTGCCACGATATGAGAAATCGGCGCCAACATCAAATGGCCTTCAACAACTTTGCCAACCAGTGACGCATGAGCGTCATAGGTTTCAATCGCCTTTTCAAACAACCCCACCTAAATCACCTCCTGGTGTTTCTCCGGCACACTGAAGGTTTTCATTGTCATTTTGCGCACCGGTTTATGGAACGGGCAATCTTCCGGGCGCGGGAAAGTGATAATACCGTTCCGCATGACTGGGTACCAAAAATTTGAGGTCAGCATACCTTGGCTTCCCTTAGAGTAGGCCTCATCTGGGTATGTCATACCATGAAGCATCAGCCCAAAGCTCAACTCCGGGATGTTGTCATACGCACCGACCCCATCCCCGAAAACACAGGGCTCCACATATCCCTGGCACTCACGGGTTCCCAGAAAAATATCCCGCCGGCCGCCTTTTTCGATCATGCGCTGGAAAAACTCTCTATATTTCCTTGCATTTCGATCGTTGGCCATCTCAGGACGGTTATAATTCCACTCAAAATGGCCTCGCACCTGGTAGCGGACGCGTTTAAGGTAGGTGTAGTAGGAAAGATCACTGATTACACCTTTCTTTTTGGGCTGATAGACCAACGGCCGCATACCCTTAGCTTCTGTCTGGATCGGTTCCATAATGCGAACGGCATCCGGATATAGGATCAGTGTTGGCTTCCATAGAATAGATGCCATAATACCTTTGATAGCCTCATATGTAGGCACCTGATAAGAGCATTTTTCTCCACCCATTCGGGTAACGGGGTCGCTGAACATCGCGTAATCGCCAGTCACCTGAAATTCTATCTGATTAGGATGTTTTAATTCCTGCATTTTTAATCCCTCCTTGGCCTTCTAAAAACAAGGAGGCCATCTTTTGTCGTTGTATAGGTGAGCTACCCCACGGCTAAAGCCGGTATGGTCGGGTATGACCTCCATTGTAAAAGCCAAGTAGGAGTGCGCCTAACTCACGACTGAAGTCACGAGAATGCGGCGCGCTCAGCTTTCAAATACCCTGTTGTTGTATTGTTATTATATGCAATTTCTCAGATTTATATTTTGCCACATCATTTTGTGTGTGAAGTCCTGCGCCTTATATCCCTCACGGATAAATCCGGGGGATTTGCGGCACAATTGTTAACATCAGAAGATGCGGAATGATTTATTTGGATACCTGGCCCGCAGCAACTTCCATTTGAGCTGGAACGCTTCAGTCGTCCGGATTTTGCCCGTGTACCGGTCGATCCCCTTCACATCCTCCACCACTTCTCTGTCATCCTGGATGTAGGTAAAGTCGGCATTGTAGTAGATAGGCCTGACCTTTTTGCCGTCCCCATCCGTAAACCCTTCCTGGAGCAGCAGCCGCACCTGCCACTTTAGATCAGAAATAGCGCCGCCCCGCTCCAACAGCTCAAGCTCCTTGTGCCGGGCATATTCCTTCTTGCTGTCGTATTTGCGTACGATGGCGCCGTGGCCGGTCAGGTCCTTCTGTTCGGACGCCAGCCCATCCTCATAGACATAGATATACCGACTGCGGTACTTGGAGATTTTTTTCTTCTTTGAATTCATGTTTCTATATTCTTCAGCAGACATGTGAGTCATAAAACATCCCTCCTCGCATATATTATATGCAGGTTGGATGGATCATATTTTCTTGGTAGCATGAGAAAAGAGCCCGCGCTTTCGCACGAGCTCTTTTCTTTTCTCCATATATCCCCAACAGCGTTTACGCCTGCTGCATTGTATGGCGGCGCGGTGAGCTTCCGCGACTTTTCTTCATAATGTATCTCACAGCTCTGCCAGGGAAGCAGAAAAACTGGAGTCGCATTGTCGATAAAAGATATCCCCTTCGCCAGGTTCGTAGCCTGACTTATATTTTAACCTATCGATTCAGTGCCCTCCCAAATCGGTGGATGTCCTATCCTATGCAAACCCTCTGAAAACTATTCCAAAGAAAAAAGAACTTCCGCCCCAAACGGAGCGGAAGTTTTTGGCGCCGGTCAATCCTCCGTTTGCCAGAGGTCGGCGAACTGCTGGTCAACGGTGATCTTTCCGACCTCGCCCATTTCATCCTCCAGCATTGCCTTAATGGCATCGGTAGTCTGGTTCTGGACGACATCCTTCAGCTTTTCAAACGGCAGCAGGCCGGGCATATCTTCCTTGACCTCATAATCGATAGTGACTTGCGCGACATAGCGACCTTTGATCATCTTGGGTTTGGATTGGAGGTGTCAGCCACGCCTCCGCATCCGTCCTCCTTCCCTGGTTTCTTCCTCCCGCTTGGGCGGGGCGAACTTTTCCATGAACGAGCAGACAAAATCGGAATAGTCCTCATAGTCCTTGAACCTGACCGTTTTGCCGGTCCGCACATTCACAGCCTCGGCGTCCTTCACCAGCTCGTAGGAGTTGCAGGCACAGATGATGTAGGCGGTGTCTCCTGCATCCTTGGCCACCAAGTCGAAGAGGCTACGAATCTCCCTCATCCGGTCGATGGACGAGCCAGAGTCCAGGGCATCCAGCAGGATGAAGAGTTCCTTCCCCTGTTGCTTGGCCTCCCTCACGGCGGCGCCCAGGCGGGATACAGCTTGGCCAAAGTTCATGGCGATCCGCTCGCCTTCAGAGCTAGTGGTCGAGATGGCCAGCAGCTCCATATTGCCGCTCCACAGATACTTGTCCATGGCATTGCCGCCGCCGTGTACAAGGTTCGAGTAGTCGAACACCATGATATCATGGCCATTGGCGTACTCGCGCAGCTGCCGAAGCAGCGTCGTCTTGCCGGCGCCATTGGGACCAACCAGAGGTGTGTAGCCGGGCTTGAGGTTCAGGAAAAAGCCGGAGTGGATGCCAAAATCGTCATTGATCTTAATCCGCATCCATCTCCACCTCCGCCCTGATCAGCTCGTACACGCCGTTGACGATCTCGCTGGGGACCTCCCGGGCCCAGTTCCGGAAATATTCCCGGATGGCCTGGAGTTTCTCCTGACGGCGCTTCTCCTCCAGGTAGGACTCCTCGTTGGGATAGAGTACCCAAGAGGAGTTGCAGTCGTCATTGACATTCTGGAAGGTCTCAATCTCGAATTTCGCCTCTCCCCAGGCCGACTGAATGTCCACATAAAAGTACTTGCGGGCAATCTTGGTGATTACACCCAGCCTTGGCTTCATGCCCATGCGGGTGTAGTTTCCGGTGGGGCACAGGAATACCTCCTGCCCAACCTCAATGGGAAATTTCTTCGTATCCATCTTTTCATGTCTCCTTTTGTTAATGGTTCTTATACCGGCGGCTGTAGCCGCACTTCCGGCACCGGTAGACCTTGCAGCTGTAAGAGCTGCCGTCATCAACCGAGACTTGGGTGTTGAAGATCAGCTCCCAGTCGTGCCGGCAGAAACAGGAGCGGATGTATTGGATCAACCAGCGCATCAGCACCGCCTCCCCTTCCGGTTGTTATGGGTGACCATGACTGGCCGTTTTGCATCCAGGGAGGACTTGCAGCCACAGCGGTCCTTGGGCTTGCCACAGGCCGGGCACAGGCCGGCACGGAGCCGGCGGTCAACATTGGGCGGGCGAAGGAATGGGTCGCAGAAGGGCGAATAGCAGCCGGTGCAGAAGTTAAAGGACTTCTCCCCGTTGAGCTTCGTTCCCCGCGGTTTCCTGGGTTTCACGAATCTCATATCTCTCACCCGATCCTTTCCAGCTGCAGCCGTTTGGCCATTTCCAGACCAACCTTGGACCACTTGCCGTCCGATTCACAGACAAAGACGACACTGTCGCTTTTCTCGAACCAGCGCCCGCCACTCGGAGTACGGACTTCATCGCCCTTCTTGGGCAGAGCTTCCACAACGAAGATGTCGCCGTTTACCAGACCTCGGAACCGGTCGCCGATGTTGAAGGTTTCGTTTTTGATCTCACTCATCCTTTTGTTACCTCCTGTATGTATTTTCTGTTCCAGAATTGGGGTACTGTATGGATATTATGCAGGACAGCGAGTTCTCATTCTGGAGACTGTGATTTGGGGATCTTTTTTAACGAAGAAAACTGGCGGGTGAGTTCTTTTTGCTGGGAGCCGTGGCCGAGGGCCGGCTCCGCTCCGGAGCCTATGTTGGGTCCGTGAGAGTTCCGCTGGGCATGAACGGCAGAGCAAATCGTTGTGGACAACGAGGGAGGTCCTTGCAGGACAAGCCCAAGACGGCAAAGGCCAGAATCCTCTGTTTAGGACAAAAAAACCGCCACCCATATATTATGAGCGGCGGGTATGGCGCATTAGGACTTGGTCTTGGGAGATTTCTCCTTGGGGGCATCGCCCCTCTCCCCGTCCCCGGTGGGTGCGCCCTCACCCTCAGACTCGGGGCCAGCGGCAGGTGCAGGCTCGGGAGCAGGAGTCTCCTGAGCATCGGCCGCAGGCCTCTCCTTCAGGTTTTCGCCGTCGGCAGCAGAGGGCTCAGCGCCCTCTTCCTCTGCGACAGGCTCAGCGGCCGGCGCATCAGGAGTGGGTTTTTTCTCAGCGGTTGCCGCAGGCCGCTTCGCAGGGCCAGCCGGACTGGGCACATATGGAGGGGCCGCGCACATGTCGTAGTACATCTCGTCCAGCTTTTTCTTGGCGAAATAGCAGGCAGCGCCTACACCAGCGCCAATACCCAGCGCCAACAGAATCTTCTTCATGTTCATGGGAAAAACAATCCTTTCTGATTTGGAATGTATTGCAAGCAGCCATCATAGCCAGTCGCTTCGTTAAAGATGATAGCCCATGCGGCCCAGCGCAAACATGAGTAGGAGGCCAACGGCTTCCTGAGATGATACCTTTTCGATGCATTCAGCAAGATTAAGGCAAGCCTGCTGATATTCGTCTATCTCGACGATGAACTTAGGCTCGGCGAGAGGGATCCAGTGCAGCTCCCTCTCCGGATCAGCATGCCGCCATCGAATGTAGGCATCCTGTGCCCACCTGTTTTCGATGATGTCTGTGGCAGTATCAGAATTAACGCCATATTGGACGGCTTCTTGGGGTGTCTGGAATCCTTTGTCGCGCATAATGCGGCAAATCATATCCTGGGCAATGGGGTCTTTGCTGAAATCGAGGTCTAACCGTAGTTTGTCCATGTCCACTCTTTCCTTTCTGGCCCACACGCTTAGCCTACCAAGGAGATTTTGGCGCCGGCCTCATCTGTCCCGGTTCCGGTGATCCAGTCCACGGTGTACCAGGCCGCGGTGCTGTTGTGGTCGCCCAAATTCTCATATATCTGGATGAGAGTACTCCAGAGCCATAACAGTCAGCTCTCCGTTGCTGAAGAACTGGAAGCTGTCAGAACCTTGCTCAGAAACATAGGAAAGGTGCTCCACCCTCCCAGACTCCCACTCCAGTACAATGGCGTCGCCATCGGCGCTCACGGAGCAACGGAAGGAATTGTCCGCACTGCCCATGGAAAAATCCGCCTGGCCACCGTCCATTGTATAGAAGAACCCAACGCCGGTACCGTCGCCGAGTTTAGCCGTGCGTCCGGAAGCTCCATCCTCATCGAAGAAATAGTACTGACCTCTGCCGGACAGCCAGGTGCCCGGCGTAAAGACAACCGGAGTTTCGGAGACGCTGCCGGAGGGAGGCGGTGTAGCCTCCACAGGCGCGGCCGGGCTGCAGCCGGCAGCCATCATGTTTGGAGCTGGTGACAGGGATCGAACCTGCGACCCTCGGAGTACAAAACCGATGCTCTACCAACTGAGCTACACCAGCACGATTAGATTCTCCGCAGCTTCACCCGCGCCGGCCGCTTCACCCGCCGCACTTGACAGACAACTGCCGGCTGGACCGGCTGCCGCACAGGGCTGTACTTTTGCAGCCCCGCCAAAAACTCGTCCACGAACAATATCTCGTCCGAAACGCCGGCCATCGTCGCCTGCAGCATGCATCCATCGATCAGGAGTACATGATTGGAGTGAGCCAGGGCGACCGCCTGGCGGGTGAACGGCTGATTGCTGATAACAATACCGGCATCAGCCCCGTAGTGCTTAATTGCCCCGGTCACCTCCTGCACAGCATGGATACCAACCGGAGACGAATGGCATTTGCATTGGATCACGGCGATCTTGCCGTTGCGGTACAGTACCAGATCGGCACCGTAGTCGTTGGATCCAGGCGTCTCGAATACCGAAACGCCTCGTTCTTCGAAAAAAGCCTGGACGAGATACTCGAATTCCAGGCCGTTGTTTTGAACCATGAGAAGCCCCTCCTTCACATGGGAATGGAAATTGAAAAGATGGAGCTGGCGGCCGGGATCGAACCGACGACAACGGCGTTACGAATGCC
Organism: Lawsonibacter asaccharolyticus; assembly: GCA_003112755.1. NCBI lineage: Bacteria > Bacillati > Bacillota > Clostridia > Eubacteriales > Oscillospiraceae > Lawsonibacter > Lawsonibacter asaccharolyticus. The sequence goes on from BFBT01000002.1 coordinate 241,613, forward strand.
GGGCTCTGCCAACTGAGCTACGCCAGCATGGAGACGGGAGCTGGGTGGAGAGCCCAGCCCCCTGATTAAATATGTTTTGAAGAAACAGGCCCCTCCTCTGCCTGTCTGCACCCGCTGCTGTCTTCCAGCATTCCTTGCCGGACCCGGGCTCCAAACTTTGTTTTTCCAGATGCCGATGGGTGAAAGGCCCGCCCCGAGGGCGGAGGCAAACCGGCAAGCTCAGCATCGGCTCATCGGCCACCACATTACAAACGACACTCATCGTGGAATGCTAATTAGTGTGAGCCGCCCCTCCTCTGCGGCCCGGTCCTCGCTGCTGTCTTCCGGCGTTTCCGCCAGACCCGAGGTCCAGAAGTTGGTCTACCAGATGCCGATGTTTACGGAGATCCCCGGCGACCGGGGCCCCAGAGAACAGACTCAGCATCGATCCATAATCCGGGGATACATAAATGCACAAACGGAAGTGTTGAAATCAAGTTTGATGGAAAGGGCCTCTAGCTATCCCTTTCACTATTATTATATGCACTAGCCCAATTTTTTATTTTGGACTTTCCGGCCTTCCGGGCTGGGTGGGAAATCTGCGTTGAACAGAGTGATGTTGCAAAAGTACAGCCTAATCCGTTTTTCAATGGATCTTAACAATCCTAGAAATATCTTTCAAAGATATTGAACGGACTTGCGGTCCTTAGGGCACATAGTTCGCATTGCGTGGCGAAACGAATGTCGTAAACCTGTGCAACATATCGAGATGACTCGCGGACTAACACATTTGTGCTATCGCGCACTGGCGGCTGATGTTTGTCACAACGGCTGGTGATTGGTGACCTTCATCTTTTTTGCTTTTAGAAGCAAAAACTCAAGTATTTGATTATATAGTCATCGCATTCCCGTGCAGGCCGGACAATTGCCGGTCTTGCCGGGGCTGCGTACACCACATAAGACAAAGATTGGCCAACTCAGCTACATTCACTTGTTCTCGGCTTATTCCCGCCCAGCCCGGGAGGCCGGAGCCTCCCAGTAATGCTGGACGCTGTGCTTTAGCCTTCCTTCACCTGGAGGGCGGAAAGGATATCCTCGAAGGATGCGTTCACATCCCAGGGAGCCTTGTAGTCGACCTTGGTGTTGACTACGGCCTCGTCGATCTGGGCGGAGACTTTATCGGCCTCAGACAGCAGATCCTGCATGGTGGCTTTCAGCTTGGCGCGGTCAAACCGCTCGGTTGTGGTGACCTCCACATCATAGATGTAGGGGACCTGGTTACCCTCGCCGTTGAAGGTATAACCGGTGCCCCGCTCCACCTTCTTGCCGCTCTTAATGCGGAGCATGCTGCGGATCTTCTCGGCCACCGACTGGCGGCACTTATTAGCCTCGATGGCCGCGTCCATGTCACCGATGCCGCCGGCCAGGTTGCCCTTGGCCACGCCGATGGCCTTGGTCAGGGCGTCCTTCTCCTTCACAATGGAAAGGGCCAGGGAGATGGCGGTGTCAGGAACGACCAACTCGGTGACCTCAGCCACCTCAGTCTCGTCCTCAGCGCTGGAAATAGCCTTGCTCCGGCGGTGGACCTTGCTGACCTCCAGCAGGTTGTCTTGAATGGACATGGTTGCCATAGTCTGGTTCAGCAGCCGGTCCAGGAAATTCTGATAACGGAAAGCCTCTTTGAGATTCATGAAACAATCCTCCTTCGAAATTCTTTGATGGCATTCTGATACTATTATATGCACTTCTTCCGAAATTTATTCCCGCTGTATTTGGCAGCCAGGATCCCGGAGAAAAGCCGTTCACATATATTATATGCACTTCCCAAAAATTTTATATTAGGGACCGTGGCGGGAAGGGCTGTCTTTCTGATTGTATTATATGCACTAGCTCGTTTTTGTATTTCGGCCAGACCGCCGGCTTTAGAAATCGTTTTGTTTTATTATATGCTATACGCCAAATTTATATTTTGAAATTAGAGATTGGAAGTACAAATCTTTTTTAACGAAGGAATGTGGCGGAGACTGTCCTGCTCTCCGGAAACTATGGCTGCGGGCCGGTTCCCTCACGGGAACCTATGAGGGGTCCGTGAGGTTCCGTTGTTTTGTACTACAACCAACCATCTCTGCCGTAGCGAAAAACAAGCAGGCCCCACGGACCTCACATAGGCTCCGGAACGGAGGCGGCCCGCGGCCACAGCCTCCGGCAAACAAAACAAACCCTGGCAGCTTTTCTTCGTTAAGAAAGACTCGCCACACGACCCGTTTCGCTAGGGCCGTATCCCCAAACAAACCTTCCAATGTCCAGCCAACCACCTCCTCCCTGCCGCTTCCAAAATAAAAAATGGTGCAACCGCATAAAATATAACAGTACCCCAATACAGGCGAAAACGAAAATCCCAAAGGGAGGAGGCAAGAACAAATTTATGGCGACAAAAATTGGAGCGCCCAAGAATGAGTTCCCCATCAAATCGGCCGAGAGCATGCTGCCGGTCATTGCCGGCAACACAGTCTTCGTTGTAGCAGATACTGAGACAACTGGCTTTGGCGCCTATGACGACATCCTGGAGATTGGTGCAGTCAAAATAGATGTGGAGACACACAAGGTCATCCAGTCCTTCAGTACTTACTGCCGTATGAAAAACCATCAGAAGGTTCCACAGAAGATTGTTGACCTCACAGGCATCCATACCGAGGATGTGGCTGAGGCCCCCAAGATCGAGACGGTCCTACCGGCATTCCGCCAATTTGTAGATGGCTGCCCAATCGTCTTTCATAATGCGGCCTTCGACTGGCGCATGCTGGGCAACAAGTACAAGCTGCTGGGTACCAGGCTGAACAACGATGTCATCTGCACGATGAAGCTGTTCAAGTACCTGCATCCGGAGGCTGAAGCCAGTAACCTGGACTTTATCACCAAGTTCTACGGAACTCCCATCGTCGGCCACCACCGGGCCGTTGTCGACTGCAAGTGGACGGCCGCGGCCTTCTGCAAGATGCGGGATGAAGTCCTGGCGACCGGTGTCATGCCGGTCATGAACCTGGACATGCTGGCTGGCCAGCAGTCTATGCCGGCAATGACCATGGCAGAACTGAATGCCCAGTGCCGAATCCTGCGGGTCAACAGCTGGAAGAAAGGCAAGGTCCAGCGTATTTATTGCACGACCAACCTGGCCGATGTCTGTTATGACCTGGGCGAACATGTCTGGAATGTAGTCCGCAAGCGGACAGACCGGGATCTGGATATCAATGTTGTATCAAAATTCATCCTGGGCTATCTGGGCTGCAGTCTAATCGAATTCCAGGAGAAATACGCACCGTCCGCCTGACACAAAAAACAGCTTCCCAAGATTTGTTTCTTGGAAAGCTGTTTTTCTATGTTCAATTAGTATTTTTCAACACAAACTGCCATCCATCGGCGTCCACATCGCCTTCCAGGGTATAGCCAATTTTCTGCTCATCCAACAATGACAGGAATTTCTGTGCTGTCTCCTGTGACACTACAATGCCGTCAGCGGCATCTTCCTCGAATGGGACTTCATCCCATCCCTCCGGCATCTGCTCAAACCGGACTACTGTCACGGAAGCAGAGTCCATGGCCATCTTCGGGATTATCCGCTTGGCATCTTCCATGCCGTCACTGTACATGACAGCCTGTGGCGACGCGTCGCTGCCGGCCGGACCATTCATGTTGACCTGTGTGGCTGCTCCATACAGGCAGATGCAGAAAGCGGCACAGGCGGCCATGCCAGCTGCCGCCCTTGTCCATGGCTTCTGGAATAGATGGGTGACCTTGGATTTATGTGCTGCCCGCACCTGGACCATCGTCTTCTTAGCCAGATCCTTCGGCGCCGGGATCGTATCCATTACCCGAATCGAAGCACACATGCGCTCCAGCTCGACCTTCAGGGTTCGGCACCGGCGACAGGAATTCAGATGGAGCTGCATCTCCCTCTCTTCTTCCGGAGACAATTCTCCGTCTATATCTGCGGAGATCATTCGTTCATACTTTCGACAGAAAGACATTCCAGATCACTCCTTTCCTTTCCCATAATTGGACAGAATTTGGTCCGAAAAGTTGCTGTCCGCCAGCAATATCTTCCGGAGCGCCAGCCGGGCTCGGGACAGGCGCGACTTCACAGTGCCCAGATCAATGTCCAAGGCTGCCGCCAATTCTTGATAGTCCAGTCCGGCAATTTCCCGCAGCGTGATAATCTGCCGGTAGTGCTCCGGCAGAGCAGATAAGCCCCGCTCGATGGCTCGGCTGATCTCTGTTTTCTCCAGCTTATGGTGTGGATCCAGGCTCCAGTCGCCCGGTTCTGGGATGGTCGACTCCTCATCATCCAGGGACGGCCCTCTCAGCCCCTGCCGGGTGCGGCAGTAGCGAAGATGGTCGATGCACAGGTTTGTAGCCATTCGGTACAGCCAAGTGGACAGGCTGCTGTTACCCCGAAAATTGGGCAACGACCGCCATGCCTTCAGGAATACCTCCTGAGCCAGATCGGCTGCGTCATCCCGATTGTTTACTAGCCGAAGGCAGAGCGAATATACTTTATTTTGGTTTGCTAAAACGATCTGTTCAAAAGCATCCTGGTCTCCCTGAGCGGCCTTTACCGCTAGGTTGCGGTCTGATGTTGATGTGTAGGTCGATACAAGAACAGCCATCTTGATATATCACCCCTGATTTTTTGTTTGTTTTAATATTATATGCAGTTTTAACGGAACATATTTTGTGGCTAATATTCTCCACAATCCAGCCACATCCCAAAGAAGAACCGGACAGCATTGCTGCTGCCCGGTCTTTGGTTTGAGCTCATACCTCAACCACAGTAATAGGCACCCTATTCATGCGCTCGGCAGCTCGCAGGAAAGCCTCCCGCTTGTCGGCGTTGGTACTCATGGCCTGATCCAGCTCCATGATAGTCATAATGCTGTAGTTAGCCAAGTCGATAAGCGTGTCCCGGATCGATTCATCCGAAACCCGCTGCTTCTCGCCGCTAGTGAGAGTTTTGAAACGCAGATACTTGTCGCCAAGCCGGATGCGGGGCATTGCCAGCCCTTCCTCAAGAAAGGACAGATGGAAGCTGTCCCCATAATCCAGATTCTTTCGATGATACAGCTCCTGCAACTCCCTGCAGAGTTCCCAATGATTATCCTCTTCGGTGGGCTTGCCATCCAACTCAATGATGACCATCATCGCCTGGTTGGCCAATGCGACCAACGCACTGCGGGCCGCTTCGAAGTCCCGAATTCTGCTCATCTTCTTGAACATATCCAGATTCAGGCCCAGCAGGCTCCTGGACATCTTTATGGCGTCATTCCTATCCCGGAAGCCGTGGAAAGTCTCATGAAACTCCTTCCCAGCCCCCTGTTTGTAGGCACGGTTGATCTCTTCGCATATCGCCGCATGGCGGATTTCATTTTCCAGCATGTTGCATCTCCCCCATCTTTAATTCTGTCAGAATCTCATCTATCAGTTCCGCAGCCTCCTGGCGTTCCGCCTCGGTAAACTCAGGTTCCTGATGTCGCGGCATCCAGATTTTCTGGATATACCAGCTATGGATGCGGGCTTTGAGGCCCCTCCCCCGCCAGTAAAGGCGGGAGAGGAGCGTTTGAAAGCCCTCTCGCCACATGGCTTTCGAGGAAAGCCACAGGTATGCAGACAGCTTCTTCATGGCAGCCACCCCGATTAGATGAACTTCGCGGACTCAGCCCGGGCCATCTCATCACAGATGTTGTTGTAGGCAGTGTCCGCATGGCCCTTGACCCAGATACAGTTGATCTTGTGCTGCTGAAGCAGCTGGTCGACCTCCTGCCACAGCTCCAGGTTGGCGATGCCGCCTCTCTTCTTCCAGTTCTTCTGCTTCCAGCCTTCCAGCCATCCTTTCGCAATCGTGTTGATGACATAGCTGGAGTCAGAGTACAAGGTGATCCGGCAGGGCGTCTTCAGCAAAGACAGGGCCTCCTTTACAGCCGTCAGCTCCATCTCCTGGTTGGTGGATTCCTCCTTACCGCCAGAGACGCGCTTCTCGGCCGGACCTTTCTTGGTCTGAGCAAGCAGGACCGCAGCCCAGCCCCCCGGGCCTGGGTTGAACCGGCAGGAACCATCCGTGTAGATGGTGACTTCAGACAGCTTGGCCTCCAAGTCGTCCACTAAGTAATCAGGCGCGAATTCCTCCTTGTGTTTCCGCGGCGCCCGGGGCTTCTTTGCCGGTTTCGGCTCAACTGCAGGGACCGGTTCGCCAGTCTCGGTACCCGGCTCATCAGCCTTTGGCTCAGGCTCAGCAGCCGGCACATCCACCTTCGGCTTCTCAGCCGGAGCGGGAATGGTCTCATTTGGTGTATATTCTACGATGGTACAGCCAGCCGACTTGAAGTCGAAGTACTGGGCGATCAGTTTGCTGACATCATCCCAGTTGCCACCAGCCAGACCACAGCCCATCAGCTTCGGGAAGGCCGGCTTGGCATCAATCCGAAAGCAGAAATTGGCTACCTGGGACAGGCAATCGTCCAAGGCCCCCATGACCGTTTGCACAGCATCAGTGCCATATCCATCCTGCGCAAACAGGTTGGCAATGACGGTCCCATCATGGCAAATCACAAACTGGGTATGGCCCAACAGAGAACTGCCAAACTGATCACACAGGGCCTTGTATTGCTCATAGGCCTCCGGGTACTTCTCCTTCACCTGTTTGGCCAGACCTGCGCCCATCACGCCTCTGCAGTTGACCTGATGACAGCGGACCTTGGCGTCGTAGGCTAACAAATCGCCTCTTACTTCCTTAATAAATTCCGACATGTGTCGTTTTCCTCCTTTTAGTTAATTTCCACCTTAAATTGGGTACTAATTCAATGATATGCAAATATCGGCAATCCCATTTCGCACATTTTCCAGCTACTTTTGTGGCAAACTATCACATTCCCCTTTAGGAGTTTTTGCAGCGAAGTGATATATTTTCCTTTCCTGGCGCCTTTTGCAGAACATTTTGACAATTTTCGCTGTTTCGCATATTGCGGAAACGCACGGCTCCGTGTTATAATCGGGTATAAGAACATATGTACTTCCCACAAACATGATGGGTTAATAAGGGGGCAACAATATGCTGAACTTGGAATCTATTGCGAGTGCCGTTGCGCTGGCCCGTGAATATCTGGAGGATATGGCCCGGAACGACAAGGGACCAATTCGATTCCATGTGCGCGGATGTCAGGAAGGAGGCGAATTGTTCGACCGGCAGCTCTCAACCGACTGCCTTTATACGCCGCCCTGGGGCTGGCCGGTATTGGACTCGCATGCCAGCACCGCTGCACTCTCTGAGGTGCTGGAGTCTTTCTACAGTCCAGGCATGAAGACAGCGATCCTGACAGCGGAGAGCCCGAGGCGCCAGATGGATGTTGTCTGTGATTTCATGGATCCGCATCTGGAGGCGCCCAGCCGGTCGGTAGACGATGTGGATGTCCAGGTGCAGGGCCTGACTGAAGCAGTTGCCGAGATTTGCGCCGAAGAACTGGCTCCCGGCGAGTGTGTCGCAGTTGTCTGCCCTGATATGGCTGCTTTCTCAAAGAAGTACGATCTGAGCGGGCACATGATGTTTGCCCAGGATGGCAGTGAGACTATCCTCTGGACTGGCTCCTGCGCCAGGAACGGGCGGGACCCACAAGATGTACTGGCGGCAGCCCAGAGAGAATATGCCTATACGCACCGCCGGGGCATGGCGCTGGTTGTCTCCGGAAAAATCGTTGACTTCGGCGATGGACGGGTCCGTCTCCGGAACCCGCACCGGCTTGCCGTCCTTGATATTGGTTGAGAAATGGTATCAGCCTCCCCATTTGAGGAGGCTGATTTTGCATTGCGGCAGATTTGTTTCCATAGACTAGGCACCACACGACTTTTCCTCGAAAAGTCGCAGCCATGCATGGTCCGTAGCTAAGAATGTACCACGGAGTGCGGCCTGTGTCGCACCTCTGCTCATAGATTTTGAGTGTCCACCGAGGGCCGAAACCCCAGGCTTTAGCCGTTGGGAGATTCACTCGAACAGAGCCTCGAAGTCATCTTCCATGAGCGTCTCCTTCTCCAGAAGCGCCTTAGCGATCCGGTCCAGGAGGTGCCGGTTCTCGGTCAGGACCTTTACGGCCTCATCGTAGAACTGGACAGAAAGCTCCTTGGCTTCCTTGGTGTCAGGGATCATGTTCTGTCCGGCAAAGGAACTCTCATTGAGTAGGGACTTGCCCGCGCCGCACTCAATGTAAGCACGAATATAGCGGGATGCATCCTTCAGATCTTGGCTTGCACCAGTGCTGATATTCTCCTTGCCGAAGATAATCTCCTCAGCAGCCCGTCCCCCATAGCACATGATGGCCCGGCCACGCAGCGTCTCAAGGGGCAGCAGATTCTGCTCGTTGCCACCGTGGATGGTGATACCCAAAGCGCCGGCCGTGTTTCCGATGATGGTCACCTTCTGCACGGGGTCGTGGGCAACCAGCCGGGACAGCAGAGCGTGGCCAGCCTCATGATAAGCGACCATCTCCAACTCATCCTTATCGACCGTCTTGCTGATTTCACCATTGGTGATCATCTGGGTCAGGGCCATGTCGATGTCCTCGCATGTAATCACAGACCGGTTTCCCATGACCGCACGGATGGACGCCTCGTTGAACAGGGTATTGATGGAAGAACCGGACATTCCCACCGTCTGACGGGCGATAGCCTCTAGGGAGACATCTGCGGTCATGGCGCGCTTCTTCGCATACAGGCGGATAATGGCCAGCCGGTCATCATAGTTGGGCAGCGGGATGGCGATCTTCCTATCAAAACGGCCGGGGCGGATCAGAGCCTGATCCAGCTCCTCCAGGACATTGGTCGCAGCGATGGTGAGCACGCCACTGTCCTTGTCCATACCGTCTATCTCAGACAGTAAGGCATTGAGAGTCTGCCGGTACTCCTGGTGCTGGCCAGGACTACGGGCGCCGCCAAGGGCGTCGATCTCATCGATGAAGACGATGCTGGGCGCGTTCTTCTTAGCTTCCGCGTAGAGAGCGCGGACATTGGTCGCACCCTGGCCCACCCAGATATTGACGAACTCGCTGGCGTTGGCGGCGTAGAACTTCACGCCAGCTGTGCCAGCCAGAGCTCGGGCCATCAGGGTCTTGCCTGTGCCTGGAGGGCCGTACAGCAGGATGCCATTGGGAATCTTGCCGCCAACAGCCTTCAGCTGCTCTGGATGCCGCAGGCAGCGAACAATAAACTCCATGTTTTTCTTGGTCTCCGCGTAGCCGGCAATGTCATCAAAAGTCGTGGTGACCTCGCCCATCGCCTCTGTGTTGACGGTGGTCATCTGGTCGCGCAGCTCAGCCAGACGAGATTTCTTATCGGCCGGCTTCTCAGTCTGCGGTTTGGGAGCAGGAGTGCCCTCAGAAGAACTCTCCGCAACCTGTGGGTTGGCGGGGTCAGCAGGTTCCGAATCGGCAGGCCCGCTCATTTTCTCCACACGGGCACAGCTGGCCACACTAGGGATGACCAGGCAGGATACCACACCGGATACCATAGCCAACTTGATCAAATGTCCGACCAGCTCACTCTGGGGCACCATGTTTCCAGTGACCCACCAGAGGCAGAGGAACATAAGCGGGAATGTGACCAGTCCCGCAATGAACGATACAATCCAAATGCCAGCCTTGGGGTCATTGCGCACCGTATTCTTCAGCATCTGACCAAGGGTCAGCTTGTCTTTCGTCGAACTTTTCTTACACATTATCGTACGGGCAGCCAGCGTTCCTGCAGTAGCTGCAGAAGAGGCAGCCCTTCCTCCTTTCGAAATTTAAGTTTCCAATAGGTTTGTTTCCCCTATATCGGTTTTATAGGTTTGTATTATGCAAACAGGCTCCGGTCTATTCTAGGATTCTGATTATATTATATGCGCTAGTCGGATTTTATATTTCAATAGTCCACTTTTTGGGGTGGGGTTAGAATCTTCTTTAACGAAGAAATGTGGCAGAGGATTTTTGCCTTTCCTTGGGAGCTTTGGCACGGGCCGGTTCTTTCAGAAACCTATGTGGGGTTCGTGAGACTTGCCTGCATATAAAAGAATATACTCCAATTTGGAAAAACGATCTTCAGGAGGCGACAAAAGGGCCGGAATCCTATTGCAGGACGGCCGGATATTGAAGTATGCTAAACCAAACAGAACGAGGCCCTGGCAAAGTGCCAGGGCCTCCCTGTTTTTTGGGAGCTAACGATTGGGAAGAATGGAACTCTGGCATCTTGCCGGGGTTCCTTCTTTTCTTTGCCTGTTGCCCCAAACAGCGGAGCCCTCATGGACCCGACATGGCTCCGGAACGGAGCCCGCCTGCGGCAACACCACCTGGCAAACGAAGACGGCCTCTCCCATTTTTTCGTTAAAAAAACCTACCTTCCCCTGCCATCCATCGAAAATATGAACCAGACAATTTGCATATAATATATGCAGCAGTACAAATTGCAAAGAAGGGAGGACTCAATATGCCTCATCTGTACGGACGAGTTAAAGTCACTGTCACCGGCCTTGCCGAAGACTGGGAAGCGTCCCTGGCGGATCTCAAGACCATCCATCTGGACAAGGTCTGCGAGCCCTATGTGGAGAAGTTCGGGGTTCGGGGTATTCGACAAGTCGTGTTGAGGCGGCAAAACATCCCTTAGCAAAAAGGGTGCTCTGAAAATATTTTAGAAGCAACCGCATATAATAAATATATAACATGGTATGGAGGGAGGTGTCACTCATGCCACATAACTTTCCAGCCGGAGCATCGCAAGGACACCGATTTTGCCACCCTGGTATTCTCCAACGCAAACTATCGGTACAGCTACAAGGAGTTCGAGAAAGCATTGCTTCAAATCTAACTTTAGGAGGTTGCAAAAACATGAAAAACAAACTGATTGGAGGGGTCCTCCTCTCCGCCATGGCCCTTTCGCTGCTGGCTGGCTGCGGGCCCAAACCGACAATCGGTGACCCGGAGCCGGCTCCCAAACCCGACCACGGCTATGTGGAGATTCCCAAGATGGATGAGAACAACATCTCCCCCGATGAAGAAAGTGAACTCACCGTTCACTATCTGCCGGAGGGCTATGCCATCGCCGTCTCCTCCGGGCAGGCGGCTTTGTTGGGCGGCTGCAGCGAGGCTGATGTGGGCACCGTCGCCGAGGCCCTGGGTAAGTTTGATGTGGAAAAGCTGAACTTCATTGTTGTCCCCAACAGCGAAGAATCCCGCTGGACCGGCGTATCGGCGCTCCGGGAGCAGTTCGGCGAGAACCTGGTGGTCACCTCCAGAGCTGAGGGCAGCGACGCCTATGAGGAGTTTAAGACCAGTATCGGCAACATGCTGCTGACTGTGGGCACCGGAAGCTCCTTCAATGTGGGCACCGCCCTGTTCCAGGTGCTTGGCCCGGTGGTGGAGGACACTGAAACCCCCATGGACGCCTCCCTGGTCCTCTGGACTGAGTGCGGCGAGGAGAGCTTCCTGTTTGCCGATGATGCCACAGAATGGGAGGTTAAGTCGATCCTGGCAGATGGGGCCGATATGAAGGCTCGGTACATCTTTCTTAACAGCCGCGGCGAGACGACACTCCCCTACTCAGCCGTTCAGCAGCTCTCCCCCTGGGAGTTTATCCTTGCCGATGACGCTGCCGAGCCCAACCTTGGAAAGGAAAGCCAGGCGAGCATCCTGGAGATGAATGGTAAGACCTATTCGGTCGCCGCGGCAGGCTCCTGTGATGAGCCGTCTGAGATCGAACCCAGCGAAACTTGACATATAAGAAACAGCCCGGAGAGTCGTCTCCGGGCTGTTTCTTAATTTTCTTGGTACCGATCTGTCAGGCCCAGCTTATCGGCGCGGACCCAAACAGCATGAGGGGAGCGGCCAGGCAGCCGCATGATGACCATATTGCCCTCCTTGAGATAATACTCCCGCAGGATGGCATCTTCTTCTTTGGTCCACGATTTGGAACTGGCCCTGAGCTTTTTACCTAGCCCAAGGGCGCTAATTCGCTTTGCGATACTGCTGATAGAACGGTGGGGCAGCTGCCGCTTGCACTCTCCGACATTTTTATAGTTCCGCCTGATTATGGCATCTTCCTTTGGGGTCCATGGGGCCATCGATTTCTGAACAAGTCCCATTTTGGCAGCCTGATCATAGACTGAGCTCTCCGATTTATCGGGGAGCCGCTTGGAGCAGTTCCTGCCTTCATCTGGATAATATTTACGGAGGATCTCGCGCTCCGGCTCTGTCCATCCAACCTTGGTCTGAAGACCCAGCTTTCTGGCCCGGTGTGCGATCGCATTCTTGGTGCGGCCAGGCAGGAACTCCATACAGGCTGTGGTGCCGCCGTTCACATAATGCTTCAGGAGGATGGATTCCTCATCTTCCGTCCATTGGCTCCTGGGCTTCGGGCGTTTCTTGGACAGGCCCAGAAGACCGGCATGGACGATGATTGCTGCCTGAGAGTGGTTGGGGATCCTCTGCACACAATAGACAAGGCCCTTAGAACGGTAATAGTGCTTCAAAATAACATCCTCTTCAGGCGTCCAACGGGGCGAGGCTTTGTTTTTCGGCATTTGAGATCGACTCCTTTCTATTGTCTATTATATGCAAAACCGAAAATTTCTATTTTGTTGATTCAAACCACAGCCAATTTTGCCCGTCGTGCAAAACGATATTGGTTTGCCAAAGTCTTTTTTAACGAAGAAAGTGGCCGGGGATATCTTCCTTTTGCGTTTTGGCTGCGCCGTGTCGCATATGGTCCGTGAGACCTGCCTCCCGCAGAGGGATCTGGCGGAAGCTATTGCTCTTCCCTGCCCCAAATAGTATAATATAAAATATTAAATTCGGCAACTGCATATAATATAGTATAAGGCAACTTAGAGGAGGAAATTTATATGAGCAAACGAAGAATTATCATCTCCCGCATATTGGCTGTAGTCTGCGCACTATCCATCTTTGCCGGCGTATTTGCATCTGCCCCCAGCAAGCCGGCAACCTTTTCTGATGTGAACCCCGGCGACTGGTTCTATCCTTATGTCACCGAAATGGCAGAAATAGGCGCTGTATCTGGATTCACTGACGGCAACTTCCGCCCAAACGCCACCGTCTCCCGCCTGGAAGCGTACACGATGGCCCTTGGAATGTTCCCCCGGGAAAGCTACTCCGCGGATGAGCTGGCGAAGGTCGAGGCTGTGAATGGCCCTGATTTCTGGGGCAACCGAACCATTGCCCAGTCCATCTATGATGAGCTGAATATGTTCGGTCTCAGCGCCGAGGAGTGGAGTAAGCCTGCAACCCGGGATGAGCTCGCCTGTCTGCTGGGGATGTCCTATGCCGGTTATATGATCGAGGTGAAGGGCGAAGAACCGCATGGCGGCTACATGGAAGCATCCATGCTGATCGGTGACTATGCCACAGCGGTCGCCGGCACGCCCTATGAAGACTGGATCATCTGGATGTACAGCAACGGCATCATCAGCGGCGTGAATGCCAACGGCGACTTCAATCCGTCCGGCACGGCGTCCAGAGCTGTCTGCTGCACTATGCTGTCTTCCCTGTACCATCCGGAGCGATGGAAGAAGATCGATTTCGAGGCGCTGATGGAGCAGGCGAACAAGCCGGCGCAGGGCGTCGACTTCACCGGCACGGCCCGCGTCCGTTATGCTAATGATGTTGCCTACGATTACTGCCGGGCCCTGGAGAATGAGATTGGCATCCAGATCTTCTATCTGCCTGAGTGGACGCCTAAGGCCAATGGGCTTATCCAGCATGAGGATGTGGCTGATTTTGCCGGCTACACCGAGTATTTCGAGGATGTGCTGGCCGAGCTGAAGATCATGAAAGCCGCCTACGACCTGTACCCGGATGGGTTCCTAAAGGAAATGGCTGCCCGAAAGGGTAATCGCAAAGCGGAGATCATTCTCTGTCCCTACACATTCGAGGGCATCAGCTGCTATGGCGTCCATGTCTATGATAGTTCCGGCGACGCCCAGAAAGTGGACCAGATCTATTATACCGGCTCCGGAAACGCCCAGTATTATAGCCATGAGATGGGCCATATGGTAATGAGCAGCGCCGCCGTCCTGAATGGCTGGAACAAAACCTGCGAGAGATGGTTGAGCTTGAGCTCCGGCTCGTCCAGCTATATCTCCGGCTATGCCATGACCAGCCGGGCCGAGGACTGGGCCGAGACCTGGGCTCACCTGTGGCATCAGACGGATATTGTCCGTCGGGCCTGCTCAGACAGTGGCATGAAGGCAAAGGTCCAATATCTCACAGAGCTGCTGGATCAGTATGAGTCTGTGGATGTCTCCAAGCTGCCCTGGGCCGATATTGCAAATCGTTAAATACAACAATCTGCTGCCCGTCCTCCTGGATCAGGAGGGCGGGTGGTTTTTTTGCATGGGATTGGTGGGGGAGCCTGTATGCCAGACATAGGTTCCGTAGGAACCTGTGCGGCGAGGGTTTCCGGCAAAGGGAACTCCTTCTGCCACATTTCTCTGTTAAAAAAGACCTATTCATTCACAAAACAGCAAAAGAAAGCCGCCGCCCGAAGGCAGCGGCTTTTTGCAAGCATCAGGGAATCAACTGTTTCAGATAGTCCTTCACAGCGTCCTTACGAATCTGCTCCACCAGGAAATCAGGGATCTGGCAGTGGAAGACATTCCAATTGAAATCGCCAGAATTCTCGTCTTCTCGGATATCGAGAGCCTCCTCTAGCCGGTCCACAGCCTTGTCCAGTCTGCCTGGCTCGTTGTCTGCGAGCACAACAGCGGTGGATGTACCATCGGCGCCAGATTCCACGCCTACATAGACATTCACGATGTACTTGCTCTCCATAGTTTTTCCTCCCTACTTCTGATTTTTCTGTTTCACATCCATTTGGTTGGCTGTATTCTGCAGTATACTGATAGCATCGTCGATACTGCAGCGGTAGCGATAGAAGAGATCTCCCTTGGGAGACTCATGAGTTGCTGCCTTAATGAAGGTCTTGATCTCGCCCATCATGCGATCTTGCAGCTTATTATGGTTCTCCACCTTCTGGCAGTACTTCCGATGCTTCTTCCGTTCTGCTTTCATGTTCTCCACATTGGCCAGCTCAGACTTATAGCTATACTTCTTCGTGGGTTCCCATTCGCAATAGTTGCAGCCTGCAACCACGCGTCCACCGCTGGAGTAGGCCCCGATCGGGCTTCCACAGGCCGGACAGATCAGGTGGTCGGCCCGCCAATCATCGGAGCCATAGCACCAACGCTCGAACAGGTCATGGCCGGCCTCATTATGCAGCTTCAGGGCTGCAACCATGGCGTCCGTCATGTCGTCAGCCAGTCCACTCTCGAACTCGGCGCCCTCCACGAAGGCAATCGTCTTGCCACAGAGGTCGACCTCCTTGGTCAGCAGCTTAAAGACGGCAATGTCCACATTCTGCTCGCCGATGCGGGCAATCCAACGGACATGGAACCAATCCTCATCGGGCGTCATCAGGACCGAGTCGACCAGGTAATAGGAGATGTCCTCCGGCTTCCGGGTCAGCTCACAGGCGTCCAGGAGTTTCTCCTTGCTGTCCGGGTCATTAAAGAGGTCATTCACCGCGTTCCGGAGCGCAATGTCGATCTTTCGGGCTACATTGCCGACCCGAGGCAGCTCTGAATTATTGCCTCTTGCCACATTGGCAATATCATCACCAAAGCCCAGCTTCTGAGCAAAATCCTTAAACAACATGTTTCATTCCTCCTATACATTGTAGCTCTCCAGATGAGCGTCAATCTCATCAATAGCCTTGTTATATAGCACATCCAGGTTGTCTTGCCCCATCTCATGAGCCAGGTCGGTCCTGAGCTGAACGGCATCTAAATCCTCCAGGATCCGGAAGTGCTTGGGCGATGGGAAATCCATGCAGAATGCCTGAAAATCACCGGTCGCCCCACGAACATCCACATACACCCGGTCAGGAGCGATGCAGAAGAAATGCTCCAGCCCAGCCCACAGATCGCCGGGATCCTCATCTCTCCAATGGAAGGCTGAAATCGGATACCCAAGGCGGTCGTGCAACGCCAAGGCGAACACCCCGCAAACTCCATGAAGGAATATGCGGGGGTATCCGTTCGCCCGGAGCATGGTCAGATCATACAATCCCGCTTCACAGCCTGCAGCAGTTCCTTATACCGCTTCAAGTTGGCGAGATTCTGGGAGTGAGGATTAGGAGCCTCATCTCCTTCATAGGCCAGTTCCCAGATATGCTCGTTGGACATGGCCGCCTCAGTTTCCTGAATGGCCTCGTCCAGCATCTGCTCAAACCAGCCATTGACGATTTCGATGTCAGGACACATGTTTCTTCTCTCTCCTTTCGATTACTTCCCGTGCAAACTCTTCCTTGGTGATTCTCCCAGAG
Source organism: Lawsonibacter asaccharolyticus (assembly GCA_003112755.1). Classification (NCBI taxonomy): domain Bacteria; kingdom Bacillati; phylum Bacillota; class Clostridia; order Eubacteriales; family Oscillospiraceae; genus Lawsonibacter; species Lawsonibacter asaccharolyticus. The sequence goes on from BFBT01000002.1 coordinate 257,996, forward strand.
GTCCACGGCCCCGTATAGGTGCCGATGTCGGGCAGATACTTCAGCAGAGACTTGCGGATGGCGAACATGTACTTGTCGAACCACCCACGCTGCAGGCCCTCCAGTTCGCCGTCGCCCTTCTGGAGCAACTTCACAGCCAACGACCACTCGTTGTCCTCAACTGCGATGCAGTAGAGCTGGTTTTCCATGATGATGCGGGCCCCATGTTCCAAGCGGGAAGGCTCGCACCTTTTGAATGATGGATACCATGCATGGATGTCGTACATGAAATCGCCCAGGAGCCGGGCCAGGTTTGCCTGGCTCTCGTCCGGATCATACTTCCACTCGGAGCCACACAGATCCTCAGAAGTCATGCCTCCCAAGAACCGAAAGTCGCGGGTGCCCGTCTTAGGGTCATCCTTCACATAGACCTCGATGTGATCGCGGTCGATGAAGTACAACCCCTCATACTTCCCGTGAACACAGGTATTTCCTCGTCCCATATGTTTATCCCTTCCCTTCATCTTCCACCTTGGTCGTATACCGGGGGTTGAAGTCTTCTTCGGCGATCTCAACGACCATCTGGTCATCGTCATCGTCACCATCGGCAGGATAGGCCAGCGGGCAGGTATCTGCCCGGCAGCAGCCAATCCCTTCGTCCTCATCGCCGCAGTCAGGATGGCTGCAGTTGTAGCCATTGTTGACATTCGGCTTATTTTCGTAGCCCTCAGTGAGGTATGCGTTGAAGAAATAGCCGCAGCGGCGGGCTAGCATATTGAGACTCATTTTTACTTCAATCATCATAATCTCCTTCTTGGTCAGGATGCCTTATAAGCCCCGCATCTGGAATAGATGCCAAGCAGACAGGTGCCTTCGTATTCGTGCGCACACTCGTAGTTCACGCACTCGTTGGCGGTGTGATCCGGATACAGCGCACATTCAAAACAGTCGCCGGTACGCGGACAGGTATCACACGGATGTTTCTTTTCCATGTCCGACACCTCACTTCCCACTCAGGTTGATGACGCCCTCAGTGCAGCCATCATCCTCGGTGATGACAGGCATACGCTCGTACACCAGTGGGAAACGGCACTCGCCGTTGTTGTTGAGGGCGCAGTCGGTGCTTTCACAGTCGAAGCACATGCCTAGCAGCTCGTTAATGTTCTTCTCCATATGTATTGCCTCCTGAATTTTTTATTTGTCTCAGAATTGGAAATCTGACTAATTCTATGCAACCATTACAATACTTATTCTAATGATTTTGTCTGTGTTCTTTGTTGCTTCCCTGTTAGCTGGGGAGTTCAGTCTTTTTTAACAAGGAAATGGGGGTGGGAAGTTTTTGCTTTGCGTTCAGTCCGGAGCTGTGCCTTATATGGTCCGTGAGGGCTCCTCAACTTGTGGTCTTTGAGCGTGCAGAATGGAATAGCGGAAATTTGCATACGATTAGTCGTTCCTCCAATTTGGGATGAGAGACCGATGAGGGACATCTTAGGGGGAACAAGTAGGCTAAGGAGAAAAACAAAAAATGCAGGCATCCACTGGAAGCCTGTATAGGATATAGTACTGCGACAGGGATGTGGGCGATCCCTTCTTCAGAGCGAATGGTCTATTGGCACTGCTATCCTCCGATCAAAAGGAGGATTCCAACAATGTTGTTCCAAAATTTAGTGCTGATAGCCGCAATCCTGATGCTGGCAGTCTTGCTGGCATACCGGCCAGTCCTTCTTCCAAAGAAACCGGCCAATCCGAATCTAAAGCGCTTGCTGGCGCTCTGCGAATATCTGGCAGCGGTCATCCGGCTGTTCATCGATCTTGGCGACTATGCCGCCCAAAAGAAGATCGATAGGCGGCTTAGAGAGCGCGCCGCTATCTCGCAGATTGCCACAAATGAGACGAAAACGCAGTCCGATGCCATGTGCGAAATGGCAAGGAACGGCGTTTCCGTCAAGCACGATTCGGCGGATCACCATCGCTCTGTTGAAGGTTCACAGCCCAACCAGAGGAGGAATCTGCCGAAATCTATTCTGGAGCTTCTCTATGCTGCGCTGAAAGCGCTGTTTAAGAAAGACTCCTGACCACCCAACCAAAAACTTGGGAGGGTAGCAGCCTGAACCCAATCAGGCTATTTGCATGGTATGCAAATACGGAGAAAACTATTGGCGCATACCAATATCGAATATGCCTAACAGCATCACTACTAAGACAGCTTCCGATTTTCGGAGGCTGTTTCCTTTTGTACGGGGAACTTGCGGCTGTAGTTTTCCAAAGGAAACCTATGTTGGGTCTTTATTAACAAAGAAAAGTGGCACATCAATTTCTTTTTGCCAGGGCTGTGCCGCAGGCCGGCTCCTCTTGGAGCCTATGTAGGGTCCGTGAGCCCTGCTTGTTAGCAACAACATCTGAGAGAACTAATTGTTGGAGGAAACAATGGAACCTCACGGACCCACGCAGGATCCCGCGAGGGAACCGGCTGCGGCGGGCTCCCACACAGCAGGGTAAAACCTCCCTGCCCGCGGAACAACCATCCTCCCTCTCCCCCGCCATCGCACATCAGCAACCTCTTCTACAAACAAAAAACAGCCCCCAGACTGACTATCACAGCCAGCCTGGGGGCTAATGTTCTTCAATTAAGCGGGCTCCTCGGTATCCTGCACAGGCTCATCCGCAGCAACCTCCGCCACCTTAAAATAGGCGTCCGTCACCAGCTTATACAATGCCTCATAGGGCTCTGCCTGGAACCGGAAATACCTGGCCGGCCGCCGGCCGCCCTGCAGGGTATAGGTAGGCAGCTGGACGACATAGGCGGGCGGATCAATGGCCTTGATGACAGCGATCCGGTTGAGCCGGAGCTCGCCATCAACGGTCACGGAGACCATGGCCTTCACCGGAATATGGTTGTCAGGGAACTTATGCAGTTTCAGCCGGCTGAACACAGGCAGCCGGAACTCCTCCACCGTCTCAAAGGTCTTGGTGTAGTCGTTGACCTGGGCTTCCACAGCCTCGGCCAGCGTCTCCTCCACGGCCTTGTGCATGACGGCCCGGAACTCTGGGCTGCTGGGGTTGAAGGGATTGAGGGTAGTCCCACTTTTGGTATGCACGACCGGCATCCGCAGCTGGTTGCCCTCCTGCCCCTCCCGGGGCTTCAGCAGGTGCATATTGACGATCCGGATGCCATTGTCGAACAGCAGCTCGGCGGTAGCCAGGACCACAGAACGCCTGTCCTTGGGGCGGATGACGCGACACTCGACGATTTTCATAAGACATTATCTCCTTTTCATGTCCGGCCCTATGCCGGGGCCCCTTTCCAGAGGCCCCGAGCAGGCCGGTTGTTTGATGGCCGGGCTTAGTACCCAGTCTTGGGCAGAGTGCTGGGCAGCTTTCCGCCGCCATTATTGACCACATTGGTGGTGCAGAGGGCCGACTCAGTCTTCCAATAGCCGTTGTACTGGCCGCCGCACTCAGAGCGCATCATGATGATGTACCCATTGGGCACGGTCGGCATCACATACCCGTAGAAGACAGGGGCGCTGGTCACTTTGAAGCCGGCAGGCACGGTGCCAAACTCAAACCGCACATCGGTGACATATTCTCCACTCTGGACATCCAGAGCCAGGGAGGACAGGTCGTACTGGTAAGAGCTGGCCGAGCTGAGGCCGGTGGCCATGGGCCGGTAGTCGTTCATGTTGGTCTTATAGCTGATGTTGTAGGCAACATCAGAGGACCACTTGCCGGTAAACAGGGTCCCGCCGCGGACGGCGTCCGTGGGGATCGTGATGTTGAGGAAGAAGTTATCCAGGCGGTCGCCGGAGTCATTGTTGGCCGCCTTGAACAGGTACTTGGAGAAGGCCCCGGCGCTGGCGTTGGCGTTGCCGGCCACCGTATGGGTGACCTTCAGGTTCATGGGCGCGGCCTGATATTCGACTCGGACCACATCATTGTTGATTTTGATGTACACCTCAGTCTCCTTGCCGGACAGGCCAAAGTAAGGAGCGGGCGACTTCTCGCGGATGATGTAGCGTCCGATGGGCAGGCCGGGCGAAGCGGCGACACCATAGGAGTCAGTCTCAATGGTAGCCAGCACCGCATAACTGAACGGGTCGTAGATCTCGAACACGGCGCCCGGCAGGTTGCTGCCGGCAGCCAGGTCCAGAGTCGCGTTGTAGGCGGTGGAGGTCAGATGCACCTGGATCTGGCCCGCCTGGTTGTAGAGCTTCCACACGACCTCGGCGGTCTGCCCGTTGAGCACCTCAATGGTCTTGGGGATAGTATCCGCCGTATAGCCATTGGGTACCGAGATCATGTTCAGCGTGTAGGTCCCATCCACCAGGGCGCCCCGCAGGGTGACATAGCCCTCATTGTTGGTGGTGTACTCGTCGACGATCTTGCCGGAGCTATCCTTGAGGGTCAGCTTGACCCCATAGATGGGAGCGCCGGATGTCCCATCGACCACCTTTACACGCATGCTGGAGAGCTGGGTCAGGACAAAGTCCACGATGGTGGGCTGGTCGGCCTTGACCTCCACATTGCGCTTGGCGCACAGGGAGTAGTTCTCATAGCCCTTGGGCAGGCGGGTCTGCTCGATGACATACCAGCCGGGCTCAAGGTCCACATAGACCAGGCCTGCCTTGTCGGAGGTGTAGGTACCGACGACGGAGCCATCCAGCTTGGTGACCTTATACTCCACGCCGGGCACCATGGCGCCCGTCTGGCTTACAGAGGTCCGGATCTGGACGCCGTAGGTCTTTCCAAACTGGAACCGGACCTGGGCGGTGCCGTCGCTGGTGATCTCCACATTCTGGCTCTGGTTGACCTCAGAGAGCGTGTAGCCATCTGGGGCCTTGGTGACTGTCACCACATACCAACCGGCGTCCAGGCCAGGTACACGGATGATGCCCGCAGTGTCGGTAGCGTAGGTCCCGACCCTGGTGCCATCGATCGTGGTCACTTCCACTCGCATACCGGCAAGGCCCTTCTCCGCGGCGTCCACGCCGTAGATGTTCAGGGTGCCGCCGGCGTTGAATACCAGCCGGACATTGACCGCTACGCCATTCTGGATCTGCACGGTCGTCTCGGTCACATTGGGGGTGTAGCCATCCGGGTTCTTGATGACCTTGATCACATAGTACCCGGAGGTCAGCTTATCAGTCTGGACGATGCCCGTGTTGTCGGTGGTCCAGGTATTGATGAGCTCGCCGTTCTGCCGCCAGATCTCAATGACCACGCCAGCCAGAGGCTGGTTGGACTGGTCCACCGTGTTGACGGTGATGCCGGCATAGGGGGTATCGGTAAAGGTCGCGTGGGCAAACTCGCTGTCTTTCACATGGACCAGCTGGGAGGGAGCATCCATCTCATAGCCTGTGGGGGCTGCCAGCTCCTCCACTGTGTACATACCAGGAGTCAGGCCGCCCACCAGGGCAAGGCCATCCTCATCGGTGACATATTCACCGATCACGATATTGTCCGAGTTCCGGGTGACCTGGAACCGGGCGTTGGGCAGCGGCGCGGAGGTGACCCGGTCCAGTTTTTCGATGACGATGCCGGAGGTCACATTCTGGAAGACCACCGTGCGGGTCTCGTTGGAGACCACAGTTGCACGGATCTCTGTCTCCGTCATCGTGTAGCCATCCGGGGCGTAGGTCTGCTTGACGATATAGTCGCCGGCAGGCAGGTTGCCCCAGATGATGGTGCCATCGTTGCCGGTGACGCCCTCCATGATCATCTCACCAGTCTTGGCTACGATCAGCTGGAACCGGCCGTTTGGCAGCTGGTGCCCGTCCGCCTTATCCTCCAGCCGGACGATCAGGGACCCGTAAGCCAGGTCCTCGAAGGTGACCCGGTTGATTTGACCTGCTTTGACTGTGATCGTCTTTTCCGTCACATTGGGCAGTTCATAGCCATCCGGAGCCGCGACCTCGCGCACGATATAGTGGCCAGGCTCGATGGGCCGGATCAGGGCCTCGCCCTGGGCGTCGGTGGTGTAGCGTCCGATGAATGCTCCATCTGCATGGTAGACTTCAAACACAGCGCCAGCAACGCCGCGGCCAGTGTCTGCGTCACCCTTGAAGATGACCAGAGAAGCCATAGGCGCGTTCTCCACCACCAGGGTGGCCAGCTGGCCCTCCACCACTTCGACACGGTGGACAGTCTCGTCCAGCAGATAGCCGTCCGGCTGCTCCACTTCCTTGACATAGTACACTCCGGGGGTTGCGATCGGATAGGTGGCGGTACCAGTGGTGTCGGTGGTGACCTCGCCCAGTACACGGCCCTCGGCAGTCCGGATCTCAAACTTGGCGCCCATCAGGGGCTCGTCGTCGACCGTAGACACCTTGGTTACCATGATGCCGGTGAGCGCTGTATTGGTGACGCGCAGGATGCTGGGCGTATCAGGCTTGACCTCCACATGGTGGTGGGTCTCATCCAGGATATAGCCGCAGGGAGCCTTGATCTCGGTGACAATGTAGTTGCCAGCGGGCAGAGGCTCCGTAAAGGCAATACCAGCCCGATCTGTGGTGTAGGTGCCGACCACCCGGTTGGTGTTCAGCTCCTTGACTTCAAACTCAGCGCCCTCCAGGTACTTGCCGCTGACCGAGTCAGTCTTTAAGATTTGGATGGAGCTGTCCTTGTGGTTTTCGATGATGACGACAGGCTTCTCGCCCTCCGCCACTTTGACCTCAGTGCGCTCATTGACGATTGTGTAGCCGTCCGGGGCCTTGGTCTCGATGAGATAGTAGGTGCCGGGGCCCACATTCACGGTAACGAACGAACCGGTGGGGTCAGTCTGATAGTTACCGAGCAGCTTATTGTCCTGGTCCCGCAGCTCAAACTGTGCGCCGGCCAGCGGGTTCTTGGTGGTCGCGTCCACCTTGCGGACTGTAATGCCGCTCTCGGGGGTGTTGGGTACGGTGATGGTGGTGGGCTGGCCCTCCTTGATCTCGACCCTGAACTCATCCTCGTTGAGCACATAGCCAATGGGGGCCTTGAGCTCCCTCAGGATGTACCAGCCAGGCTCGATGCCAGTGAGGTTGGCCTTTCCGTTGGTGCCAGTAATGAAGGGATCGCCGATCTGCTTGCCGTCCATGGCAAACAGTCCAAACTCAGCGCCGGCCAGCGGCACCTTGCTCTGGGCGTCCACCTTCTCCACCACCAGGGTGGTCTTCTCGTAGTTCTTCAGCTGCAGCAGCGTGACCTCGAAGTTCTCCACCCGCACCTGATGCCGGGTGCTATCCAGCAGGTAGCCCTCCGGGGCTTCGATCTCCTGGACATAGTAGTAGCCGGCTTCCAGGCCCGGCACCCGGATGTAACCATCCTTGCCGGTCACATAGTAAGGCTCCTTGCCGACAGGAGAACCGTCCAGGCGTGTGACCGTGAACTTGGCACCCTCCAGGGGCAGTCCGGACATGGCATCCTGCTTGAGGATGGCGACGCCGCCCGGCTTATTGTTCCGGAACAGGACTGTCGCAACCTCGCCGGCCTTCAGGGAGACATTCTGCTTGGGGTTTTCGCTGAGCAGGTATCCCTTCGGGGCCTCGATCTCCTCGACCACATAGTCGCCGGGGAGCAGGTCGCCGATGCTGGCCAGGCCGTCCAGGCCCGTCTCCAGTCGCTCTTTGATGACCTCGCCGTTCACACGGCTCAGCTTGAACACGGCCCCGGCCACAGGCAGGCGGGTCTGCTCATCCTCCTTGCGGATGTACAGGGTCGTCTTGCCGTCGTTGCCGAAGACCAGGAATACAGGCTCTGTCTGTCCGACGCGGAGCTCAAAGGTCTGGGGCGTAGAGTCAATGATGTGCCCGTCCGGGGCCTCCACCTCTTTGACCACATAGGAGCCAGGCTCCAGGCCATTGAGGGTGGCGTAGCCGGTGGACCCGGTGACCAGGTCGGCGATGAAGTTGCCGCCGGCAGTGGTCACCATGAAGCGGGCGCCTGCCAGGGGCAGGCCAGTCTGGTTATCCTTTTTCAGGATGATCAGCTGGGTGTCCTGATAGTTGTGGAAGTTCACGACGACCGTATCATGGGCGTTCACCAGCTGGACCAGCCGGGGTTCGCTGTCAATGATGTAGCCGTCCGGGACCCGCGTCTCAATGATCTGGTACCAGCCGGGGACTGCGTCAGGCAGATGGATAATACCGTTGGCATCAGTGGTATAGGTGCGGGGCTCGTTGCTGGTATTGGTGGAATCGTTGCCATCGCCCAGGTACCGGATGGAGAATTCTACTCCAGCCAGCGGCTTGCCGGTGATGGCGTCATGCTTGGTGATGGTGAGGCCCTCACGGGGCTCGTTCTCCACCGAGATTTGGATGACCCGGTCGCTCATAGAGGTAACGGTGATCGTCCACTCATGGGGGTCCGGCATATCGTATCCGGTGGGCGGGGTGAGCTCTGTCAGCTTGTAGGTGCCGTTGGGCAGATCCTTGAACAGCAGCTCGCCGTTGGCGTCGGTGGTACCCTCACGGCTGATGGTGCCGCCGGCGGCCGGATCGTCCAGGTTGATGGACTCCAGCTTGAACTTGGCATCTGCCAGCCGCCAGGAGTTGGAGGCGTCCGACTTGACGACCAGCAGGTCGCGGTAGTGGGTATCCGTGAAGTCGAACTCCAGCAGTGACTGGCCGGGCAGGAGCTGCTTGGTTACGGTAAACCCGGCTCCGCCATCAGACTCTGGCTGCGGGTCGCGGTTGTACTTGTCAGGCATCACCGTCTCAGTGACAGTGACCGTCCAGCCGCGGTCCCAGACGATGTCGCCGATAAACTCGGCATAGTCGTCATAGGTGATCCAAATCTCGCCATTCTCGTCCGTCTGCTTGGTGAGGTTGAAGCTGGCGCCGGCGTCGATCTTGATATCAAAGGTGGCGCCGGGGAGCATTTCCTCAGTCTCGCGGTCCGACTTGCGGATGACGATTTCGGGGTACTTGGTGTCGGTAAAGACGAAGGGGGCCAGCTTGGTACCACGGCTGATCTCCGCGGTCTGCCAGTTGGTATCATCGATCAGATAGCCCTCCGGGGCCTCGACCTCACGCACCTGGACAGTCCAGGAGTCCTGTTTGTCGTTCTTGAGGAACTCGCCGTAGACATCGTGGTTGATGATGATGGTGCCGTCGGGGCCAGTGGGGCCAAAGCGGCCAAGATTGGTTCCGTCCACCATGACCTCGAACACAGCACCGGCCAAAGGCTGGTCGTTGCCGGCAGCAACCTTCTGGATCACGATTTCCGGGTAGGTGTAGTTGACGAAGGTCAGGGTGTGGACACGGACATCATCATAGAGAGTATTGACAGTGACCGACTGATAGTTCATATAGGGGATCAGGTACCCACTAGGGGCTTTCGTTTCAACGAATTCCCATGTTCCAGTAGACACTCCGTTCCCGTCTGTACCAGTGTAATTGAAAGTACCGTCAGGACCAGTGGTCACACTATCAACCTTTGCCCCATTGAAGTAGACATCAAACACGGCGCCAGGAAGGCCATTGCCCGTCTCATCTACCTTTTGAATGATAACTGTGTGTTTAGGCTGGTTTTGGAAAACGATAGGACCGCTGGAATAGGGCTCCTGAATACCATCGCCATCTTTATCTTCCAACCACAGACGAAGGTTCTGCGACTCCTCAGACATCTCATAGCCCGGAGGCGGGATGACTTCGGTCACAGTGTACTCACCTGGCTCGATATAGTCCTCGCCAGTAGGGTCTTCCCACTGGAGTTTCAGTGTCCCAGTCTCATCACAGGGGATGTCCATATCGACGGCATTAGGGGTCAGCTTCTTGAAGTGGAAGGTGGCAGGGCCAATGCCGTTGCCGTCCGGATCAACCTTCTGAACTACTCCAGAAGGAGGCTGAGACTTTCCGTTCTTGATTGCCACGCCGCCATTGACCGCCGCGGCCGTCTCCTTGGTAGAATTATTGGTAGAGCTAACAGTAACTGTGTAGCCAGCACCATTGGGAACATAGTCAGGTGGAGCGGAGATTTCCTTGAGATAGAAGGTCTTGGTGGCTGAGTCCATGAATCTACTGACATCCACATAAGTCCACTCATCAGCCGTAGTGATAAACTGATAAATCTGATTCTGGTGTCCTGCATCAGTATAAACGGCGAAAGTTGCACCGCTCAGAGCGTTACCACTGAGATCGGTTTTTTTCAACTTAAACCAGCCATCCTTCGGAATCGTATCCGGCGGCAGAGAAGTGATGATGGGCTGTTTACCGCCTGGCGGGGTATAGATAAACATCTGATACTCGCCGTAGTCGCCGTTTTCATACTTACCGATGGACTCAGCAACCCAGCCAGCAACTTCCTCGTCAGACTCTGAAACTGATCCGTAAATCGTTTTAGTTGTGAGGTTGCGCTCATGGGCAATCATCAGCTGTTGATCGTGGTTGCTCAGGTCTGTCAGTAAACCTTGTCCAGCCAGCCAAGCACCAGCCTGGGACATAGAAGATGCAGAGATCCGATCAGTTTCGTCCCAGTAGTAATGCACACTACCGCGTTCCTGTTCAGCAATTTTCTTTTTGAATATTGTGGTCTGATTTGGATAGCGGTCGTCCAGCTCACGGGAGTAAAACCAGGTATAGTTGTACGCAGCAATGAGAGGCTTGATGACCTCATACTTGGTTCCTTCAATTGGCACTGGATTACTCCAGGTTGCACCTGTGCTGACATCTTTGGTATGATCTGCACAGAAACCAGGGGCGACTCCATCATTAAGACTAAAGATGAAGGTTCGGGGAATGACCCTGGACGGTTTCAAAACCGGGGAGTCGTACTTGCTGTAAAATTTCCACGAAACCATCTCTGTCGTGGGAGGCGGCCCCTCTTTTGCTTCTGCCGCAATTGCGGGAGACACGAATTCGGAGATTGGCAGAATCCCCAGTACCATGACAAATACCAGGAACAGTGTCATGATACGCTTAAACATAGTTGTTTTCTGCATTTTATTGGTTCCTCCTTAGGGTTGCGGCTCTGCAGTTGCCGCAATGCGATGTTAGTAGGTTCGAGGAAAAAGCGCTATTTATCTTCTACAATCATGTGTATCACCACCTCCTTTCGGTTGGCTCAAGATGACTGTTAGCCATCCTTACGCGATTCACAGATATTATATGCAGTTTCACCGAAACTTATTTTACAAACAAGTAGTCTCTCAGGAGGTCTCGGCTATATAGCAATTATATGCAAATTATATTTGAACCATTGGCGCAAAAAACCTCCACCGAAAACGATTTTCGGTGGAGAATACTAGCCTTTTTGCGAGAAGAATGGCCATGAGCGTTTTTGTTTTGCACTACATTCCCCCTTCTTCTCATTTGGTGCAGTATCACGGATCATACATAGGCTCCAGGACGGAGCCAGCACAACACAGCTCCAGGCCAACGAGAAAAAATCCTGCTTATTTCTTCGTTAGAAAAGGCCATCGAATCTCAAGCTGCCTCCAAAGAGATGGTTGGCCTCGCTGGGACGATTTCGAAGTTTTGGGATCTTTTTTAGTAAAGAAATTTGGCAGGGCGGTCTTTCTTTTCCTTTAGTCCGAAGCTGCACCTTATATGGTCCGTGAGCCCGCCAATTTGCCAAGCAAATATTGCCAAGCGGTATAATGTGGTGTATTATATTGAGGACAACAGGTGTTCATCCAAGAGGTCTTAGATTGCCGGAGCCAGGGCTGAGCGACCTCACGGACCACAAATAGGCTCCCGAAGGAGCCGGCTTCGTTGATGGCCTCTGGCAAAAGACGAATCCCCTGCCACATTTCTCCGTTAGGAAAGACTCGTCCTAAAATATTTTTTTCTACAAGTGCATATAATATAAACGAAAGGACAACCAGCGGGCGTTCTCCAATACAGGGGAGACGCAACGCAAATTCGAAAAAGGAGGAAACCCAATATGAAAACAATAAACAACAAGAAGCGCATTTCCCTGCTGCTCATCGCAGCGATGCTCATCAGCATTGTTGCCGGCATCTTTGCCAGCAACGGTAAGCCCGCTTTCACCGATGTACCCAGTAACCACTGGTCTTACTCCTATGTGGAGAAAGCCGCCGAGAACGGATGGGTGTCTGGTATTGGGAATGGAAAGTTTGGAGTGGACAACCAGGTGACATATGCTGAGTTTTCCACTATGCTGGTCCGAGCTTTCCTTTCAGAGGAATTGGAGCACTATGGCGGTCCTACATCTCCTTGGTATGAGCCTTATTGTGCAACGGTAGCGGCTATGGGCATCGACAAGGGGACCCGGATGTATGATGGGTACTCGTATGTCTGGTCTCAGCCGATCAACCGCTATGAAATGGCTCAGCTTCTCTATAATATTTTGGCGTATAAGGAAGTTGAGCTCAGCTACAACGCAGCTACGGTCCAGGCTGGTATTGGCGACTGGAACAATGTTCCCAGCAACTACAGGGAGGCCCTGACTGCCGTTGTAGGCGCCGGCATGATTACCGGCGTGGACAGTAAGGGTACCTTTAATGGAAATGGTCTGATGACCCGTGGTCAGGCAGCTGTGGTCATGTGCCGGATGTTCGAAGTGATTAAAACTGGTGAAGTAGTTGCGCCCGTTGAGCCTACCAAGCCTGCTGATCCCGGTGCATCCGAAGAAAATCTTGGGCAGAAACTGACCAGCGGCGCCACTGCGGCGGCCGGTGTGAAATCCAGCATTGGTAAGGATGATGCGTATCCGACTTATGGGAACTCTGATGATGTTTCTCCCAACGGTTATTTTACTGGGGCCACTGAAGTTGAAATTGGTGAAGCTCAGTTAGTGTATGATCTGCTGGACATGGTGAATGAGGCACGGGAAGCGGAAGGCATCTCACCACTCAAGTGGAGTCCTTCTGACGCATGCGAAGAATTTGTGTTGTTAAGAGCATATGAGCTAACTATAAAATTTAGCCATGATAGGCCTAATGGGGGCTATGCACCTGGTGAAGTTTGCACACAAGGGCCTTCTTCTTCTAATGCTGCATTTCGCAACTGGATGAATTCTTCTCGGCATAAAGACATCTTGCTGGATCCAGGATATGAATACATGTCTGCAGCAAATTGCGGAAATTCCTGGGTTATCAGTGTAGAACAGAATATGGAGTCGATTGCAAATACAGAAAGATTCCCCGCCAGTAACTATCATCATCCCGTCTACTGATGAACCTAATAATGGACATCTGGTGGAAATGTGATTCTCAAAGATTAAACTGATAAGTGCTAAGTGCCAACACCATCAATACTATCGAAGAGATGCCTCAGGGGAGATTTTCTCCTGAGGCATCTCGTGAAGGGGAAGGAATTTCTTTGAAGACAAGCATTTTCATAAAACAGCGCATTTCCCTGCTGCTCATTGCAGCGATGCTCATCAGTATCGTTGCCGGCATCTTTGCCAGCAATGGTAAGCCCACTTTCACCGATGTACCCAGCAGCCACTGGTCTTACTCCTATGTGGAGAAAGCCGCCGAGAACGGATGGGTGTCTGGTATTGGGAATGGAAAGTTTGGAGTGGACAACCAGGTGACATATGCCGAGTTTTCCACTATGCTGGTCCGAGCTTTCCTTTCAGAGGAACTGGAGCACTATGGCGGCCATGCCGCTTTTTGGTATGAGCCTTACTGTGCAACGATAGCGGCTATGGGCATCGACAAGGGGACCCGGATGTATGATGGGTACTCGTATGTCTGGTCTCAGCCGATCAACCGCTATGAAATGGCTCAGCTGCTCAATAATATTTTGGCGTATAAGGAAGTTGAGCTCAGCTACAACGCAGCTACGGTCCAGGCTGGTATTGGCGACTGGAATAATGTTCCCAGTAACTACAGGGAGGCCTTGACTGCCGTTGTAGGCGCCGGCATGATTACCGGCGTGGACAGTAAGGGTACCTTTAATGGAAATGGTCTGATGACCCGTGGTCAGGCAGCTGTGGTCATGTGCCGGATGTTCGAAGTGATTAAAACAGGCGGATCCGTTACACCCGTCGAGCCTACTGAGCCCGCTGAGCCCGGTGCCTCCGAAGGAAATCTGGGGCAGAAACTCTCCAGCGGCGCAACTGCGGCGGCTGGTGTTCTGTCCAGTATCGGCAAGGATGATGCCTACCCTACCTATGGCAACTCTGATGTTGTTTCTCCTAACGGCTATTTTACTGGGGCCACTGAAGTTGAAATTGGTGAGGCGCAGTTAGTGTATGAGCTGCTGGATATGGTGAATGAGATTCGTGTATCTGAAGGCCTGGCCCCTGTTAAGTGGGCCGATTCTGATGCAGCTGAAGAAATGGTATTATTACGGGCATATGAGTTAACAATTAAGTACAGCCATGACCGTCCGAATGGAGGCTATGCCCCTGGAGAAGTGATCATGCGGGGATCCCCTTCTGCTGCATCTGCATTCAGCGCATGGATGAAGTCTCCTGATCACAAAACTGCATTGATGGACACTGGCAATGTCTATATGACAGCTGCAAAATGCGGGAATTGCTGGATCATCAGTCTGTTTCAGAATATGGACTCTATAGAGCGATACCCTGCCAGCAACTACCATCACCCAGTTTGGTAAAATGAATACCTTTAATCTGGAGTCAGTAGTTATACTGACTCCAGATTTTTGTCTGCCACACCCCTCCATGCTTTTCGCAAAAGGATGCTCTCTCCCCTATCACAAAGCGCAAAAAGCTGGACACGGCCGACAAGCAAGCTGCCAAAACGGTGAAAACGCTGTCCCCTACCATTTGCAAGATGGCAAAGAACAGCGTTCCCATTGAATGCTCGACAGATTTGTATCGCTCTGCACTGGGAGTCCAAACCGGACAGGGCGAACAACTGTCGAATTTTACTTCGGAGGCGCTGAAGGCGCTCTCCTCGACCCTTAAACCTAAGGGATAGCAGCCTGAAAACAATCCTGTGAACTATAAGATGAGAATCCGAGCCATTCCAAGCTAGAATGCCTCGGATTCTCCTGCTGGATCTGTTTAGCCAATGTAGGCTGAATAGTCGTAGTTGTTAGAAGACCACTTTTCGGCCAATTTGAGTCCGCTATCAGACCAAAGACAAATGATCCAGTAATTCCCTGAACTTGCGGCCGTCATGTAGCTGTAGGTATCACTCATCAAAGAATGTTTATGCCCAGAAGAGTTCATCCATCCATTAAAAGCTGCGTGTACTGTTGAATATCCCTTAGCACAAACCTCGCCAGAAAAACTACCCTTCGGCCGGTCATGGCTGAAGTTACTGACTATCTCATTGCATCTAATCAGAGTGTATTCTTCCATACTGTCCGTGGTACCCCAAGTCAGAGGCTCATGCCCCTCGGATACACGGGCCTCATTGACCAGCTCAAGAAACCCATACTGCAACTTGGCATTTCCGATATCCACATTGGTAGCGCCAGTGAAGTACCCATTGGGAGAAACAGCATCAGAATTGCCATAGGTAGGGTATGCATCATCCTTACCGATACTGGACAGGACACCAGCCGCTGCGGTGGCGCCACTGGGCAGCTTCTGTCCCAACTCGCCGGTAGAAGTACCAGGGGTGGTAGGATCGGTGGGAGTAGTTTCGCCATTCCCAGAGAACACATCATACATCCGGCACAGGACAACTGCTGCCTGTCCGCGGGTCATCAGTCCATTCCCATTAAAGGTACCGTTGCTGTCCACACCTGTAATAATACTGGCACTCACAACAGCCATCAGGGCATCCTGATAGTTACTGGGAACACTGGACCAATCACCGATACTGGCCTGCACAGCT
This sequence comes from Lawsonibacter asaccharolyticus, assembly GCA_003112755.1. Classification (NCBI taxonomy): domain Bacteria; kingdom Bacillati; phylum Bacillota; class Clostridia; order Eubacteriales; family Oscillospiraceae; genus Lawsonibacter; species Lawsonibacter asaccharolyticus. The sequence continues at coordinate 273,681 of BFBT01000002.1, forward strand.
GCAGCATTGTAGCTGGGGACCTTGCCGCCGTCCTTCAGGAAATTGTAGAGGATCTGCGCCATATTATACCGGTTGATTGGCTGGAGGGCGACCTCCTCAAACCCATTATCAAGAGGGGTTCCGTTATCCAGGCCCATGCCCGCCATTACCGCAAGACAGGGGACATACCACGCAACCTCTGCCGGATCGCCGCCATACCAATCAATCAGCTCAGGATAAACTGACCGCCCAAGCATAAGTGCGAGCTCACCGTAGGTTACCTGCCTGTCTACGCCGTACAGACCATTGCCTACACCGGATACCCAGCCATTTTCGGCAGCTCGCTCCACATAGGAATAAGACCAGTGGCTGCTGGGCACATCGGAAAAAGTGGACTTACCATTGCTGGCAAAGATGCCGGCAACGATACTGATGAGCATCGCTGCGATGAGCAGCATAGAAATGCGCTTCTTGTTGTTCAGTGTTTTCATGTTGGGGTTGCCTCCTTTTTCGAATTTGCGTTGCGGCTCTTCTGTATTAGAGAACGCCCGCTGGTTGTCCTTTCATTTATATTATATGCACCTGCAGAAAATAATATTTTGGCCGCATGATAAGGCTGGCCTGCATGTCATATATAGGTTTCCGAAGGAAACCTATGCAGCGAAGATGTCAGGCAAAAAGAATATCCACCGGCTGTTTTCTCCTTTAGAAAAGATTGACAGGCGTCTCCGTTTGTAGCAATGATATCCATGCTCAGGAGTCTTTTCTAACGAAGAAATCAGGAAAGGGTGTCTGTCGTTGCCCTTGACCCCGTTGCGTGTCGGCTCCCGCCGGGAGCCGATGTATGGTCCGTGAGCCAGCCCGCCTCATATCCCTATAAAAAGGAAAGCAGTCCAGCCGTTCAGAGACGCACCTCTGGGCAGCTGGACTTTGGAATATCTTAGATTTTGGTCAGCCGCTCAATCTCGCTTTGTGGGATACCCATGATTTGAGAGACCTCCAGGATAGAAAACTTCTGCAGGAGTCGTCTCAGCATGTCAGTCTGCGCCTCCATACGGCCTTCCACACGGCCTTCCACACGGCCCGCCTCCCGGTTTTCCCGAGCGTTGGCCGCCAACTCCATCTCCCAGGCTTTCTCCTGACTGAATAACCTTGTCATGATGTCAACAACCTCCTTTTTCCGACTGTCCAGGAATGGTACCAAGATACCTTGTTCCAGGCAGAGTTGGATGGTACTCATAAGAGCCTCGTCTGTGCGTCCATACAGGGATACCTGCTCGTTTGCCACCTGGCAGAAATCCACATACTGAGAGAGAATATCTCCAGGCTGGCCATCCCTCAGTACCCGCACTGTCAGGTCAGCAGATCCCGAACCCTCGTACATATCGCTTAGACGCAGGATATCGGGGGCTTCTTTTTCCCCGGTGTATATGACATAGAGTTCTGGCCGGGGGATGGATACCTTCTTTTCCCGGTACAGGGAAAGCTGGTGCTCTTCGATATACTCGTTGTAGGTTTTTGCCAGATACATCAGCATACGCAGAGGGATGTTCGGGGAGAAAGTGCTTTGAGCCTCCACCAGCAAAATGAGTTTGTCCCGAACCTGAAAGCCCAGGTCATTGTACTGGCCGATGGCCAGGATATTCTCCAGTGTCACCAGCCTGAAGTCCTCATCCCGGATATCGGTATCCTCCGGGTGCAGAGACAGGTATAGCTGTTTTGTATATTCGATATCGCTGAACAAAAAAGTAAATACGCTATCCTTGATGTCGCGCTTTGGCTCCGGCATTTTGATCATCCCCCTTTGTTGGTTATATTATACCACAGGCGTTCGCAGGAGTGCAATAGGAGTACTTGTTGTATCCTGTGCCCATTGGTTGAGGGGCCATATGCGAAGCGGCAGACCAGAAGAAAAAAGCCCTCTTGGCAGTTCATTTGTAGAAAAGATAGCTTGCTTGTACCCCTCCTCTCCCCTCTTCTATCCATGTTCCTCTGAATAAATTCCGGCAGTTTCGCATACAACAGTATTATACAACAATTTAGGAGCAAGCACAGGAAGGGGATGACACATGTATGGCAAATATAATAAAACTGGGTAGTCTTTTCCTAGATGGCCGTCCAGTAGAAACAGGGATGCAATATGTTCCAAGTCAGACTATTGAGGTTGGAGAAATGACTCCCAGCAAGGAGATCGGATGGGTAGCTGTTAATGGGTTGCTCATTGCGGACCAGTGCCTGCTGACCAATGTCAGCTGGGATGACTTGGATGTCCAAGGCTTGGTATTTGGCAAAGAGGTCACAGTACAAGGTCTTAGATTTAAGATCCGCCTACTCAAAGTCGGCAGTAAGGAGGATGTTCCCAACGAGTGGGATGCTGCCTTAGACGCTGTTGGCGAGGATGATACTCTCTGGCACTGGGATCATAAATTTTTCTGGGGCCAGGAACCTGTGAGTGGGTCTGTGTCGCACCGCGCGATTCGTGGGTACACCTCGGCCCGCCACTGGGGTTGGAGTGACTCGTCCTCTCGGCACGCGCTCCTCGGTTTCCGCCCCGCCTTGGAGCCTCTGCCCACTGACCCCTCTGCCATCAGGCATAGCCAGGAAGCCTTGGTTATTGGCAGGGCCGGCGCAGTTGCTGGAAGCCTCATAGATGCGACTGCCTACGACCTTGTTATTCAGCCAAACGCTGATGGACTGATTGGAGAAGTCAGCTTCGCAGCAAAGATGCAGGATGGTACATTGGCTGTTGATCGGAGCGGGATAATCAGCATCGCCACCTAGACCGTCGCCCACATAGGTTCCCTGCTGGGAACCTACCACATAGGCTCCCTACAGGGAGCTCCCGAACTTTAGTTCGATGAGAGAATCAGTGCATGGTGTATCGAAATCGCGGTGCAGAACCGATTTGCTCCGCGTGTATGGCCGCTGACGATGGACAAGGCTGTGCCTATTCCTTACATTGAAAGTACAGAGCCCCGCAGCACAAGCTGCGGGGCTTCTTTGTTTGTGCCAACTGCCAACCACCATACAAAGTCCTGTATAGTTCGGCGAGAGAATCAGCTACTCACAGAGCGTCAGAAAGTCCTCTGCAACCATAGCCTGTACAATCTCGTGGAAATGTTTATCTCCCCATTCGCTGGAGACAACCGGCCGTCCGAGCTTTTCCTGGACATATGTCTCTATCAAATCCATGTCACACATCCGAAAGCCGGTATATGCAGAAACAACTATGCGTTCTTTTGTTGTCATAAACGGCTCTCACACCCCGCTCACATACAAATTTCCAATCATTTTTGGGAGTCTAAAGCCACTGGATGCTCGCTTTGATATTCCAGCACCTGATTCGCGTAGTCGGCCAGTACCAGCTTCAGATAGTCCTCGTCTGTTTCCCAGGAGTCATTATTCAAAATGACTTCCATGGCGCACTCTTCTGCCACCTCCCGTTCCTCTGCAGTACAGGATTCTAAAGCCTGGCCTGCCAGCCGATCTGTCAGTTCCTGTTCATAGGTTTTTCGGCAACCAATCAAAACATCGTTTACGAAGTGCAGATCGAGTTGGACGCCCTCATGCACAAAACTGAGCTGCCGGTCCGTGATCCCAGCGCTGGTCACAGTGATCCCGTCCGCATATCCGGTTTCTGCATTGTATTTTGCTACATAGAGTTCTGAACTATCGGGATCGGAACTGCTCTGATCTTCTTCCGATCTCGCATCAATCCTGGCCTGCTCAATCAGGTCGATATATACGCCACCGTAAGCCAAATCTGAATCCACTGCCACAACTGGTTCGGTCGAAGCTGGAGGCAGGGACGCCGAGGCCAGCCAATACACAAATGCCCCGCCGATCAGTATGCCGGCCAGTATGCCGACCACAAAAAGCGTGGCCAGCAAGGCTACTTTTTTTGCTGTTTCTTTTGTCATAAGGGTCTCCTTATCCATTTGAAAATCTAATGGGAAAATTATAGCATCATTGTGCAAAATCTGTCTAATAAGTTTCCTGCATGAAATCTTTAATTTGCAACATAGGTTCTCCCTGTTTCTTTGCGAGGCTATGGCGTGTATCCGGCAGAGGCAGATGTGAAAAAATCCAAAAAATTGCGAAGAACACTTTGGACAGAATAAAATCTTGATTTTCTTCCAGCCTTTCTATATAATCGCATCGGTGATTGTCATGTACAGGATGAGCTTGAAACACTGTCAGAGGTGCAAAAAAGTCTTTATTGCCGAACCTTATCAGAGAATTTGTGGAGAGTGCAAAGAGCAAAGACGAATAGAGGAATATCTCAGGACACATAAGCAGCTGGCTCCATTTGTGGACTATACAAAACCTCTGCCCAAAATACAATGTGTCGTCTGCGAAGCAGAAACACCTCTTAGGCAGTCCCGTCGTAGACTATACTGCTGGGAATGTGGGGCACTCATCTATGACCCCGCCATCGACAAGGTTCCAGGTTAGATGCTGCCTGGGCGCTGGGTTAAAAATTGACAGGAGGTACGCTAGTTTCTGATGAACGGATTTTTTCCAGAGCAGCCATGCTACTGTATTGAAATATTGGAATGGATCAATGTAGAAGATATCACCGATGAATGGCGCTATATCTGGAAGCACGACCCACCGGAGCCGGTCTACGCAGTTATGATGGGCGGCTTTGTTGAGTCCCTAAATCTCGCCTTTGTGTACGAGTCAATCTATACCAAATCCGAGTATGAACAGATCAGGCAAAACGGCTTTGACTACCAAACGCTGTCGTGGATGACCCATATTCTCACGGACTGCCCGGACGATTCCGACTACGAAATGGACAAGAGACTGGAAACTGAAGCTGCGTCCAGGCAACCGCCTAAATTCCCGTTTTTTCAACGATTGTGGAGACGAATCTCCCCGCGATTAAAACATACAGGATACAGCGGAAAAAGATAGCCGCTGAACTTGGAAGTTGCTTTTCTAACGAAGAAAAGGTGTGAGAGATTTCGTTCTTTCTCGTTGTGCTTTGGATACATCACATGTGGTCCGTGAGGAAATTCGCTAGAACGGCGAAGATAACACAAGCTGCCTCCAACTAAATGCCTTATGGCGATTTCTAAGTGGGTGAATGGACAGCCGTATCGAACACTATGTGCGAGGCGGCTTGCCAGCATATGGGTTTTAGGGAACCTGCAGGGCAGCAAAAGAAAGAAAATCTTCTTCAGCACCACTGCGGTAGTGGTCCCGTGATATAGGAGCTGCGGGGGCGGCAGAGGCTCCAGCTCTGGCTGCACCCAGGGAATCGTGTGTCCCTGGTAGGCCTTGATGCGCTGTCCATCCTCGCTGAAAAGAAACCGCCCCTTGCACGCTGGATTAGCTGCGTTACGGACACCCAGCCATGGGGGGGCATGTCCAAGCCGGCTACTTGGGGAGCATGGCGGAGCAGATAGCTGAGGAAGATGGGGAGCCGACTGGCACTTGCATAATCCATAGGCCCGCCCTCCCCTATTCAATGTACTTTCGGTAGTCGCCCATGATGAAATCATGGATTTGTATCGAGGCACTGGGGTTGGGCTGAAAATGGTTTTTCTGACACCAGTTGGACATTTCTTTTGTCTCTACGCTTTGTATCACGATTTCCGGTATATTATGCTCTTTGCAGAAATTTTCAAGGAAACCTAGCACCTTTGTCATTGTCCCCTGGCGGCGATGCGCAAAGAGAACGCGGGAAACGGTTAGCCTGAAATTCATCAGCAGCAAAAGCCGAAGTTCCATATCACTTCCGTCGGAGGAGAGCCAAATACCACTCATCTCTCGGCGGCAGCGGACTCTCACCCCCTCGCATCCCTCCAAAAGCTGCGTTAACCTGGAAATGTCCCCATCAGAAAACCGTAGTTGCTTTTTCTCCATGAACCAGCCCTCCTTAGTTCCCATTATACCAGCATCCGTGCTCGGGGGCAACCCGGCTCATGATATAGTTAACGAAGCATTCCTCTTTTATGATATAATTAAGATTAAAGCTGGATATGGGAGGAGATTGGAAAATGAAAAGAGAGCACACAGCATGCGAGTTTAAGATGGATCCCAGCCTGCCAGTCCTACTGGTGGCGGAGCGTGCGGATTCGTACGGATTCTATCTTTGCAAAGCCCAGCACCTTAGTGAACAGGACAAGCAACGATTTTCTGATGACTGGAAAGAGCGAATTTTGCATCCAGTGTCTGAAGAAGTAGAACTCAAACATATGCATTGTGAGGATTTTTACAGCGTTGTTCAAACCAGTCAATATGAGGGAGCTTTTCTCGGCTGCAGCAACCAGGTATATTCAATCAGCCAGGAACAGTGGGACCAGCTGCTGGCTACTGACGCCCGGCGAAGCATGGAGCGCGCCGAAAAGGAGAAGCAGGAAGAGGTTGAATCTCTTCGTATTCAAAAGCAACAGGCGGAACACCAGATGCAGGATGGCAGATTACCCGACCGAGACGGAGCTAGAAGATTGCGGAAGCAATACAACGACACCTACAACGAAGGCGGAGAAGGGTTTGTCCCCCATTTCTTCTTCCAGGAAGAGTACCTGTCCATTTGTAGCCGGCTGACTGAGCTGGAGCAGAACTGAAATATGCCTAAAAGGTGGATTTATAATGCTTAACTATACTATCTGCAAGGTAGATATTCCCTTCTACAGCTGCCAATTCTCAATAGATGGCCCCTCTCTGAACGGGCATAATGTTACGATCCATGCTGAATGTTCCAAGAATGTCCGTGCTGAAGGGCGTGACGATTATTACTTTTTGGAACTCTATATGAATGCCGATGGATATGAAGATAGAGATTTCTTGATCGGACTTTTCTTTGGATCTAAGTCCATGTCCAAGAAGGATATTGATAAAAGGATAACAGAGTATATAGCCGGGCAATTGGACGAAGGCTTTCCTGATTTATTACATCAATACTTTCAAAAAGAGCATTTGATGGAAAAGTGGCTCGATGATACCTTCTCTTGAAAAACATACACTGGCTTGGTTAGGGAGGAAAAGGCTGAAATGCTGGTGCGGGATGAGGATGCTCGCCAACTTCAGACTGCAGCAGAGAAGACAGGCATTGCCAAGAAGCTCAAAAAAAAGCCGGCCTCAGCTGGTATGCGCTGAAGCCCGCTTGGAGAGACTTTTTTGAAGACCCCGTATATCAGTCAGAATATAAGGTCATCTTTTTCCTAAACCCGGAGGGGCAAAACAAATATAATTCCGGGTGGTTCACGGTGGAAGAACTGCTCCAATGGATCAAGGGAAAGGGCCCCGTAATTCGAAACTGCTAATCAAAAGAGAAAGAGCCGTAGATGTCAAATCTGCGGCTCTTTTTTTCGGAGAAAAGCGTCCTATCTCGTACAAAGCAAATCGTTTCCGGCCTATTGCACGGTGACAGTTTGCATATCATGCAGCAAATTCCAAACACGGGAGGTTTGCCGCATGAAATTTAATTGCCATTTGATTATCCATCGTCTCTCAGCGATTCTGTTGGCTACAACGATCTTTGCTAATCTATCCATTACTTCCGCGCTGGCCACAACCAGTAAAAATCCATTCCAAGATGTTTCCAAAAATGCCCCCTATGCTGAGGCCGTCCAGTATGTCTATGACCGAGGTATTTCCCACGGTACCGGTGCAACTACTTTTTCACCCAACAACCATATTACTTATGGTGAGCTTTCATTGATGCTGTGCCGCATGCACTACCCTGATGAATCATGGACTATTGAATCTGCGACAAATTATGTTCGTGATCGTATGGGCTATGTTGTAGATCCTATGGAAGTACAACATTCCAGAGTTATGAATACAACCGCGTATCAGGCAATTTTATCCTGTAGCAGCTGTCCTGTTTACAGCCAGGTCTTGTATGAGCCGGAGATTGACGAAGCTGACCAGCTTGATGATGGCATATATACTGCAATCAGACTGGGGCTTTGTGATGAAGCTGATACTGAGCAGAGATTGATTACTCGGGGTGAGGCTGTCCAAATTCTATACAAAACCAGCCAGACAAACTTGGCATTGCCGGCGCCGCCTATTGTGGACAAACTCAATGTAAAAATTGATGAAGACTTTAAAGGAAAATGCGCTCCGTATTTGGAGGCTGCGTCCAAGCTGCCCGAGGTCATCCTGAATCGTTTCGACGACGAAGGCTGGTCATTAGTCATCGGCAACGATTTCATAGACCAATGGAGTACTGAAAATAAAACCTCGGCGGCGGGCCTTACCCATTATGCGAATAAATCCATTTATGTACGCAGTTCAACCAGTGTTACCCACGAATTTGGCCATTTTCTGCATTCTGAACTTGGGCGGCCTCTAATTGTTGGAGACCTGTTTGAAAAAGAGGTAGACCAGGCAAAACCTGTCATTGGTAACTATGCCGCAACCAACAAAAATGAATATTTTGCCGAATTCTTCGAAAAATGGTTCGATGACACCGATGTCTGGCTCCAGAGGCTGCAGGAGGCGGCGCCAGAGACCTATGCCTACTTTGCCAAGCTGGAGAAGCAAGGCTGGCTGCCTGAGAGAACCTAAGCTGGCGAAGGCTTTGAGGGAACCCCATCTTTTCTAATAGAAAAATCCTCTGGAGGAATATCTCCTTCCCTGAGATTTTTCAACTCATAGCATATGGTCCGTGAGACGGCTCTTTCAGACTACCATCCCTGAACTAAAGTTGGGGAACTACCTTGAGGCACTTTAGCTGCGCCAATGATTCGCACTCCCCTCTCCCCTACCAGTCTGAAGACGGCTGCAGTATGTTCCTAATGGGCACATCTCCTTCCATTTCAGCTTTCGAATGAGCTCCGGAAGTTTTGCATACAATAGTATCAAATTTCAATTTAGGAGGGAGTACAGAAAGGGGATAATACACATATGGCAAATATCATAAAACTTGGCAGTCTCTACTTAGATGGCCAACCAGTAGAAATAGGAGCTGATTACGCTCCTGGACAATCAATCGAGGTTGGAAAAACGATTCCTGGCAAAGAGATCAGCTGGGTGGTAGTCAATGAAATGTTGATTGCCGACCGGTGTATTTTAACGAATGTCAGCTGGAATGACCTCAATGCATGCAATTTGATTTTTGGTAAATGTATCATCATTGAAGGGTACCACTATCAAATCAGGCTGCTCCAGATCGGGACAGACAAAGCTAAACCCAATGAATGGGATGCGGCCTTAGATATCGTAGGTGAGGATAACCGACTTTGGAATTGGAAATGGACATATTTTTGGGGGCAAGAAACACCTGCTTGTGGACCTATAGCTAACGAATATACCCGCGCATACCGTGGGTACTCTTTCGCCCGCACCTGGTCTTGGGCTGGATCAGGGCTTCGCCGCTCAGATGTCGGTTTCCGCCCCGTTTTGGTTCCACTCAACACTAAACAGTTTACCCCAGCTCTGCTTGGACAAAGGGTGATGATCTGGGGTGGGCAAAATATCGTGAACGGTTACTTGGAACAGGTAACTGACTATGATGTGCTCCTTTCTAACTGGCATGGTTCAGTGTTGGAGAGCCAAAGTTGTGGCTGGATCATCACAGGGGGAAAACTTCTTGTAGACAGAAATTCAATTGTAGGAGCGCAAAACCAAAAGGAAGCATGAAACAATCAGCCGTGAGCTTCAGGCGTATCCTGGCATATGTCAGGGTACGCCTTCTCTTTTCTCGTTCGACGGTCATGTTAGGCGCGGTTCCCGTCTGTGCGGCCTAGAGTAGCGGGCATAGGCCAGTGCTCCTACCGGCAAAAGATAATATTTTGGACTATGGTTCTGCCACATCGTTCTATATCCCTCACAGATAAATCCGGGGGGGATTTACTGCGCAATTGTTAACGAAGAAAGCTGGAAGGGGCGTTCTTAGTTGCCATTGGCGCCACCGCATGCCGGCTCCCGATGGGAGCCTATGTATGGCCCGTGAGCTTACAAAATGGACCGCAGGAAAGTCCCCACCTTTGTAGCCATCCGCGAGGGGAAAATCAGTACAAAAAAAACCAGCCTGGCGAACCGCCAGGCTGGTGAGAAAGCAAATATTCTGTCATTGCTGATCCAGGCGGCTCCGAAAAACTGCCTGTCCATTATGATGTGAGCGAGATAAAACTCTCTCCTGCCGCGCTATCCTCCGAGGAGGCAATCATAGGGCCCTTTGGCCAGCCGGTCAGGCTTGTCGTGTCGCACCCTCTCTCCCCGCCGCCCACTGCGGCAGGATAGGAGGTTACGGCGGCACACCGAAAACGAAGAGGCCTACGCATCCGGCGTCCGTGACCTGACCCGCTTTTGGGCGGGTGGCCGCAGACCAGGCGAACCTTGAAGCGGATTACTCCGCCCCCGAGCGGGGTCTGCCAGCGCGTGAACCCTGCCTTCACCAATCTGTTCAGGAGCGAACTCCTTAGCCGGTTTCCCGGCCCAAGACGATGCACCGGTCGAGCGGCCCGAAGGCCGGGACTTCCAGTGGGACAAGGTCTTTTGCTTTCCTGGACTTAGTTTATGTCAGCCATGCGGATTTGTCAAGTATTTTTCGAGAAAAATTGAATATTTTTTGATATTTTTCATGCTAATTTGCGAGAATAGGCCGGATTTTACACATAATTTGTTCGGATTTATGCTGTGTTGTTTTTGCGTGGCTCATGGCCGGATTTCGATTTTGCGCACAGGCAGGAACTCCTTGTTTTAGACAACAAAAAAGCACCCGCCTGGAACAAACATCCGGGCGGGTGAGAAAGCCATATTCGCAAGCCTGAAAGAAAGGGACGGTTCACGGCCGCGGGAACTGGACGCAGGACCCAGCCCTCATGACGAGGGATGGTTCGAGGCCTACTTCACCGGGGTTGGGAGGTCCGCCCCCAAGGCTGGGCGCGTGTGCGCCGATGCGAGGGGAGACTTTGCTGATATTATTTTATGCGCGGCCGCGGCCAAAGTCAAGGGGTTTTCCCCAAATAGGGGATTTTGTTTTGCCGGAGTCCGGCATATTCGGGGAAGCGAATGCGGAGGGCCTCGAAAAATGCCTCCATCAGTTCGCAGCAAAACAGGTTGTCCGGGAGATATTCCTCCGTGGCGCCACTCCCGCCATCTGAGCCGCAGCTGTTCCAAAGGTTGAAGGCAAGCCGGGTGACCCGGAGCGATGTGCCGGTCTGCCAGCCCGCCTCGGCGGCCTCCGGGCGGATGGACCAATCGCTGAGATCGAAGATGTCGGAGAAATGGTTCCGGGTCTCAGCCGTGAGCCCGCAAAGGTACGCCAGCGACTTAAAATAGCTGTCTTGGCGTTTCTTCCGCCTTTTGGCTTCGGCCAACTGGTCCAGAAAGAAGTCCTTGTGCTCGACAGAAGAAAAGAAAAACTCAGCCTCCATGCATATTGATATGCTCCCTTTATGAGAGACAGTGAAAAAACAAACTGTTATCATGAAGGGAGCAATTCTATGTCACAAAAAGGTAAACTAAACACAGAAGAAAAAGTCGAGATTATCAAGAAGTACCAGCAAGGGGAAATAAGCTTAGTTCAGGCGGCCCGGGATGCAGGAGTTGGGACAACGACGATTTATAGATGGAGTGCACGATATGAGACAGAAGGGGCGGCTGGATTTTTACCATATCAGAAAAATCGTGTCTATCCGCCAGAACTAAAGTTAAAGGCGGTGCTAGAATACTTATCCGGGGTGGGAAGTCTCGAAGAAATCAGCAAAAAATATAAGTTGCGAAATGATCGTCAACTCAGCAACTGGATAAAGGTGTATAATGCTCATGGAGATTTCAACTCTACAAAGTTTTCTGGAGGAGGAAGTTACATGAAGCAAGGACGAGAAACCACATTTGAGGAACGAGTTCAAATCGTCAGGGAATGTATCGCTATAGGGAAAAACTACGGAGAAATAGCCTTAAAATACCAGGTAAGCTACCAACAAGTTCGTACTTGGACACTTCGTTTTGAACAGATGGGAGAAGCAGGATTACAAGACCGGCGTGGACAGCGCAAGAAGGACCAAACTCCCCGTACCGAGCTGGAACAGGCACAAATTGAGATTGAGCAGCTCAAACATAAACTGTATCTGGCGGAAATGGAGAATGCACTGTTAAAAAAATTGGACGAAGTAGAGAGGAGGGATGCCTTTCAGAAGTAAGACAACGACATACTTATATAGCCATTCGAGAGTGTCACGAAGAACAAGGGGTTGCTGTTGAGACAGCCTGTGACCTTCTTCATGTATCCCGTTCTGCTTACTACAAATGGGCTTCCGGAAAGCTAAGCCACAGAGTAAAGGAGAACGAACAGTTGGCCGACAAGATTGAGAAAATCCATTCAGAAAGTCCAGATAAAGGTTACCGGAGATTGAATGACGATCTGCGTCATGACCATGGTATCTATGTCAATGACAAGAGGGTGCTACGCATCTGCCGAGCCAAAGATATAAGATCCACTGTGAAGTACAATAACCGCGGCTGCACAAGGCGGGCAAAGAACCCTCAGTATCTTGCTGAAAATCTGCTGAATCGCCAATTCTATGCGGAGAAGCCGAATGAGAAATGGCTTACTGATGTGACAGAGTTCAAATGGTATGATGGCATGGAAGTACATAAACTCTATCTAAGTGCCATTCTGGATCTTTGTGACCGGCGCATCGTATCCTATGTGCTCAGTGAGCGCAATGATAATCCACTCGTTTACAAAACCTTTGACAAAGCTGTTAAGGCGAATCCAGATGCCCACCCGCTGTTCCACAGCGATAGAGGTTTCCAATACACAGGCAGAGCCTTCCACCACAAACTCGTACAGGCTGGAATGACTCAGAGTATGTCCCGTGTGGCTCACTGCATTGACAATGGACCTATGGAAGGATTCTGGGGCATTTTGAAACGGGAACGCTATTACGGCAAGCGTTTCACCAGCAAACAGGAACTCGTGCAAATGATTGAGTGCTACATCCGTTATTACAACACCAGAAGAGTCCAGCGTAACTTGGGTGTACTGACGCCGATAGAAAAACACAAGTTGTGCCTTGCTGCATAAAAAGCGGCCAGCAACATTTAGCTGCTGGCCGGGAAAATTTTATATTTTTTCTCTGTCCTCTTGACGGGGAGCAGTTCATATCCGCTCCCCTGCTCTAATTTTTGCAGTTCCCAGTATAACACAACACCAGAGACTTGCGCAAGCGGCACTGTTTTGGCAGCCCTCACGGACCCGACATAGGTTCCCCACGAGGGAACCGGCCCGCGGCAAGAGTCTCCGGCAAAAGAGAAAATCCCCGCCCATTTTCTTCGTTAAAAAAGACGGATACCTTCCAAAGAAGAAAGACCAGCCCCGCAAAGGACCGGCCTCTTCCCTACTACTTCCATTGAACGCCACAAAGGGACTCGGTTATTTATGGCCGAGAAGGTGACTCTTTTGCCGCCGCAGCTCACCCAACCAGGCGTCCCGCGCCATGCTCACCATCTTTGGTCCTTCGAATCCATACAGGCCGCAGGCAATGAATGGATGGCATTCGATAGCCACCGTCCGGCCGCCCTCCAGCAGGACCGCCACATCCAGGGCCAGGGCCGGGTGTTCCCGGAGAGTGTCCGCCATGTCATGTACAACTGCTGCGTCTGGGGCCAGCCAGTGCTCCATGAAGTAGGGCCGGATGTCCATAACGCGCCCCCTGGAGACGAAGACGCGCCATTCGGATGCGAACTGAGACTGGATCATCTGTGAGACGAACAGCAGTTCATTGTCAGGGATCTCACCCAGCAGCCGCTCCTCATGGGGTATCGCCTCGAACCGTTTAGGATGGCGACCTGGCTTCAGCAGTAGCGGCCCAAACTCAGCTCTCAGCCTGGACAGTTCAGTCTTGGACACATCCCGGAATATCCGGCGCCCCAGGAACTGTTCCTGTTCCAGCTCAGGCGGAATATTCATGGCTTCCATCGGTCCCAGCCCCATCTGGGACAAATACTGGTTCACGAACTCGATGCTGCCCACCGGCACGATTGTTTTGGCCGTCTGCCCGGACAGAGCCAGGGTGCAGCCAAACTTCTCCTCATTTGCCAGCCAGTTTGCCTCATCGCAAGATTCCGGGAAGGGGGCAGCCAGCGAAACTGGCCACCCGTTTCGATCCTTCTGCAGCAAAAACAAAATATCAGGCACTTTCTTTCGCCTCCTCCTTGGGCGGGTGGATGCTGAACAGGGCGCAGATGGTCTCCATCTTGATGGCATCCACCGTCGCTTCAAACATCTCGTAGCCTTCCTTCTTGTAGGCAACCACTGGATCCGTCTGGGCATAAGCTCGGAGCGTGATTCCCTTCTTCAGCTCCTCCATGGCATCCAGGTGGTCCATCCAGTTCTTGTCGATGGACCGGAGCAGGAACAGCCGCTCCAGTTGGCGGAACTGCTCCGTACCAAATTCATTTTCCTTGCGCTGGTATCCGGCCACGGCCGACTCATAGAGGGCCTCCGTCAGCTTGTCCAGCCCCATCGCCTTGAGCTCCTCGGTGGTCAGGTGGAACTCATCCGGCAGCATCCACATGGCTCGGTATGGCTTCAGCATCCCCTGGAACCGCAGCGCATCCAGCTCCATATTCTCATTCAGATTGGCAAGAATATTGTTGCTGATGACCTTGTGCAGCATCTTGAGGATCTGCTCGTGGACATCCAGGCCATCCAGGACTTGCTGGCGCTGATCATAGATGACCTTGCGCTGGGTATTCATCACATCATCGTACTCCAGCACCCGCTTGCGGGCCTGGAAGTGCTGGGACTCGACCTGCCGCTGCGCGCTCTCGATGGCCCCTGAGAGGATCTTGGCGTCAATGGGCGTATCATCATCCACACCCAGTTTATCCAGAATGCCCTCCACCCGGCTGGCTCCAAACAGGCGCATGATGTCGTCCTCCAGGGACAGGTAAAAGCGGCTCTCGCCAGGGTCACCCTGGCGGCCGGCGCGGCCGCGCAGCTGATTGTCGATACGCCTGGCCTCATGCCGCTCGGTGCCCAGAATGAACAGACCGCCCAGCAGATGAACGGCCTTGGCCGCCGTGCAGGTCTGGATCCGGTATTTAGCCTCTGTCTCCACATATTCTCGCCGCAGCTTCAGAATCTCCTCATCGTCCGTATCGGCATAGCTGGTAGCTTCAGCCAACAGCTCCTCAGAGACGCCATTCTTGAGCATTTCCTCCCTAGCCAGGAACTCAGGGTTGCCGCCCAGCATAATATCGGTACCGCGGCCAGCCATATTGGTAGCAACGGTCACGGCGCCCAGCTTGCCGGCCTGGGCCACGATGCGGGCCTCATGCTCGTGGTTCTTAGCATTGAGGACATTATGGGGGATACCCTTCTGCCGCAGCAGCTTGGACAGCTCCTCCGATTTCTCAATAGAAACAGTACCCACCAGCACTGGTTGCCCCCGGTCGTGGCAGTCCTCAATCTTTTCCACGATGGCACGGAGCTTGCCGGCGGCTGTGCGGTAGACGGCATCCGGGTGATCCTTGCGGATGACAGGCTTGTTGGTGGGGATCTCCACCACATCCAAACAGTAGGTGTTCCCAAATTCTTCCCTCTCGGTCATGGCTGTACCAGTCATGCCGGACAGCTTATCGTACAGCCGGAAGAAATTCTGGAAAGTGATGGTGGCGTAGGTCTTGGACTCATTAGCGATCTGGACGCCCTCCTTGGCTTCGATGGCCTGGTGTAGCCCTTCATTGTAGCGCCGACCCGGCATCACGCGCCCAGTGAACTCATCCACAATGACCACTTCGCCGTTGCGCACAACATAGTCAATATCTCGGCGCATCACGCCTCTGGCCCGGAGCGCCTGGTTGATGTGGTGGACCAGGGTCGTATTCTCGATGTCACCCAGGTTTTTGACCTGGAACGCAGCCTCAGCCTTGCGGATGCCGCGGGCCGTGAGAGTCGCTGTACGGGACTTCTCATCTACAATGTAGTCCACATCAATGTCGGGAGACTCTTCCTCCTTGGCGTCCACGCTGGCGATACGGCAGCACTTGAGGGACTGCACAAACTGGTCGGCCATCATGTACAGGGGACTAGCCGCCTCAGCCTGCCCGGAGATGATGAGGGGTGTCCGGGCCTCGTCGATGAGGATAGAGTCGACCTCATCCACAATGGCGAACCGGTGGCTGCGCTGGACCTGCCCCTCCCTGGAAACAGACATATTGTCCCGCAGGTAATCGAACCCAAACTCATTATTGGTCCCATAGGTGATATCGGCCTTGTAGGCAGCCATCTTCTCAAAGGGCGGCTGGTTCTGATAGACGAGGCCGACCGTCAGCCCCAGGAACCGGTAGATCTTGCCCATCTGCTCAGAGTCGCGCTTGGCCAGGTAGTCGTTGACGGTGACCACATGGACGCCCTCCCCGGATAGGCCGTTCAGAAAGGCGGGCAGGGCCGCCACCAGCGTCTTGCCCTCGCCTGTCCGCATCTCGGCAATCCGCCCCTGATTGAGAATTATTCCGCCAATCAGCTGCACCCGGTATGGATACATGCCCAGCACCCGCCGGGCCGCCTCGCGGCAGACAGCAAAGGCGTCAGGAAGGATATCGTCCAGGGTCTCCCCTGCCGACAGCCGGGCCCGGAGGGCATCTGTCTGCCCCTGGAGCTCGCCGTCCTCCATATCCTCATACTTACTGGACAGCGATTCGATTTTATCCACGATCGGCATGATCGCCTTGACTTCACGCTGGGAAGAAGTCCCAAATAGTTTCTCAAAGATATTCATATTTTTGCGGACCTGGATGAGCCCGCCCTCCTTCTCGTTAAAAAATCTGTTCTGCCAACGACCGACAGATACTGCTGGGACCGTTGAAGTTAACCAACAGCATAGGGATGCCGGTGCCCTTAACGACCGACTTGGCCTGTTCGTAACTCTTGTGGGAGACATACTTAGACAGGATGACCACCGCGTCGGCGGAGGATAGAGTGTCGGGCAACCACTCGTTGACGGCAAAGAACCGCCATTCGGGGAACAGCTCCCGGAGCACCCGCTGGGTATTGCTGTGGCCGCCGACGATGACCAGCTTCTTGTCGGAGAGCTTCTGGTAGGCATCTTCACCAATGCGGTCCCGCACGCCCGTGGGGGCCGGCGGGGCGTCCTGCTCCAACAAGTCCTCATCATCCAGGAACAGGTCTTGCTCCTCGATCATGCTGATGAGCTGGGAGTTGATCTCATTGAAGGCAGCCCGGCCCTCGCTGACGGTTGCGGACAACCGCTTGTTCTCCTCCTGGACCTTGGAGAGAGCAGCCTTTGTCCGTTCCAGGTCTATGGCGGCCGAGTCGGCTTTCTTTCTGGCCTTGGCGACCTCCTCTTTCATGGCGGAAACTTCTTCATTATATGCAGAAGCCCGCTTGGTCTCGCGCCGCTCTTCCCCGATGGCCTGTTCCATACTGTCCATGTCCTTGGCATGCGCATCCTTCTCGGCCATCAGCGCCTTGCTCAACCGGGCAGTGGCGTTGGTCAGCTTGGCGTTTTCGGCCCTGGCCTCGTTGAAGGCCCTGACGGCAGGCAGGACTGTCTCCCTGGCTGCCTCAAAATATCGCTCCTTGCGCCGATCCACCCGCCTGGTCATCGGCTCGATCTCCAGGCCGCTACTGCGGACATAGAATATGGTGGACATTAGCTCCTGGAACCGAGGCTGGCAGGAGGCCACGGCCATGAACGAGGGGTTCAGGCAACTGGCCTGCCGGGCCGGCGAGGACGAGGGGTCGGCAGTGACCGTTGAATCATTGGAGAGGATAGTCGTCCACACAGTTGCCATCTCCCCCGCAAAGGAGAAGTTGGGGGTGCCAACCATCAGCATGAAGACATAGTTCATCATTTCCTTGTACAGGTCCATGAGTTCTTTGCCGGAGCGGGTTTCAGAAGGATGAGTGGGCACATTCTCTTGGTCTCTGACATCGAACTTCCTGCCCAGCTTCGGCTGCGGGATCACGGCTTTCAATTCCTTGTCGACCATATCAAAGAATTTGGCGTGGTTCTTCTTGGCATTGGGAAATACCCGCCGTACATATTGCTGGAAGACATTCTTGCAATACCGCATTTCTTTTGCGGTGGCGGCCATGATCAGCCCCAGATGCGCTGAGTCCATGATATTCTGCCAGGGGTGGAATGCAGGACCGTCTCCGCGGAGGCAGGAAGCATACTCCTCCCGCTTCCCGAACTTCTTGAAGTACTGGTCCAGCTGTTCCTCCAGATCGACAAAGGCGTCGTTGATTCTCTTATTGGAGAACCAGCAGGGCCGGAAATGGACCAGTATCGCATTCATGAGGTAGAGCGTGCAGCAGCTTTCGCTCTCATTTTCGATTGATTCGATTTCTTTTTGGACGATGACATCCATGAGAAATTGTTTATCCATGATGAATCCCCCTTAAAGCATTTTCGCAAGGGCCTGGCAGATGCTGGTAGGCCCGTTGTAGCTGACAGTGAGCATGGGAACATCGGCGCTTTTGACGGCGGCCCTGGCCTGTTCGACATTCTTGTGGGAGGTGTACCGAGCCAGGACAGCAACTGCGTCCACGGCGGACATAGAGTCGGTGAGCTTTTCGTCGACGGCAAAGAACCGCCATTCAGGGAACAACTCTCGTAGCACCCGTTGGGTATTGGCATGGCCGCCTACGACCACCAGCCGTTTGCCGGCCAGCTTTTCATAGACCTCCTCGCCAATGCGCTCCCGCACGCCGGAGGGTGCCGGCGGCGCATCCTGCTCCTGCAGGTCGTCTTCATCCAGGAACATGCCGTCCTCCCACAGCAGGTTGATGTACTGCTCGTTGATCTCATTGTAGGATGCCTGGCTCGCTTTGAGGTTTTCAGTCAGCCGCTTATTCTCCCCCTGCAACCGGGACAGGTTAGCATTGACCCGCTCCAGGTCTGTCTCAGACTTCCTCCTAACGGCTGTCAGCTCTTCTTTGAGTTTGGATAGTTCTTGCTCCAGTTCGGGAGCAGCCGTCCGCTTGGACATCTCGTCCAGCTGTGCCCGCAGGTCTTTGACTTCCTGCTCAGCCTCATCCAGCTGGATCTTCATTTTCTCCTGCCCCATGAGCGCGTCGCCGGCCATATCGACCTGGTACCGGATCGCCTCATCCATTCCTTCCATAATGGGGGCAAGGACGGAATCATGCAATGCAAAATACCGAGCCCGCTCCTCACTGCCCTTACTGTACAGAGGCGCGACCGGCAACTGGCTGCTGCGCACATAGAAGATAGCAGATAACAGTCGCCGAAACTCAGGCCGGCAGAGATAGCAGACCAGTGGTTCAGGGTTCAGACAGGCCGCTTCCCGGGCAAACCGGCTATTGATGTCTACCTCCTTGGTTTTTTCCCCATCCACATAGGACCAGCGCATATTCTTCGGCAAGATCGCATCCGAGTAAGGAGTCTCAGGCATAAGCATGGTGATATACCGCCACATCTCATGCATGAAATCCCGCTTTTCCCCGGTATTGAGCTGCTGGAAAGGCAGTTCGCTCATGGGCAGGATACCTGTTGTGGGAAGCTCCGGGTATTGGACGGCAGGACTCAAAACAGAGTTGATGCGATCTGTGAGCAGCACCATGGCAGGTTTTGGTTTGGGTGTTGACAGCACCATGAGCGCCTCTTTGGGCTTAGGAAATGCACGGCGCAGGAACTTGGCCATAGTACGCATGGCAAACTTCCGGTCCTTGGGCTCCTTGGATATGAGGAGACCAATATCCTGAGAGGGAACGACTCCGCTGTTGAGCTCAACGCAGTACCGGACCTTCCCCACATCAAAGGACTTGCAAGTCTCACTTTCTGTTACAATTTTAGAGTGCTTCGCAATAGAGGAAAAGAAGACATCTCGGCCGGCTTTCTCCTGGTAGTCAGAAAGCTGTCGGCATAGGTCAGAAAAGGCGGGATCGAACTTCTTGCTCTGAAACCAATCAGGACGCAGATACGCCAGCACACTGCTATACAGGTAGGCGTCGATCAGAGGCCCCTCCACGGGGAGCTTCTCAGGGCCCTTGCCTTCCAGCACTGTTGCCAAAAAGTCGGCATAATCGATCATAATTTCCTGTTTTGTCATACCAGGTCACTCCTTTGTTTGAAAATAGTTGCGGATGGCCGCCGCCAACTTCGGGTAGCGGAGGATCATATCCACGACCTTGGAGTCTCCCGTCTGCTCGCTGCCCAGAATATCGCCGGGACCCCGCAACTGCAGGTCCACCTCGGCAATCTTAAAGCCGCTAGGGAACATGGTCATGGCCGCCAGCTTCTCATTGGAGGTATCGCTGACCAGGCAGCAGTAGCCTTGGTCGCCCTTGCGGCCCACGCGGCCACGGAGCTGGTGTAGAGCCGCCAATCCAAACCGGTCGGCGTTCATCACAGCGATGGCGGTGGCATTGGGAACATTGACGCCAACCTCCACAATGGTGGTGGAGACCAGGATTTGGATCTCATTGCGGGCAAACTGATCAATGACGGCCAGTACATCCTTCTGCTTCATATCGCCGCTGATGCTGTCAGCCTTATACATGGGGGCATTATCATGAAGGAACTGCTGGACCTCATCCACGACTGTTTTAACAGACAGGACATCCTTGAACCGCTCACTCTCGGAGTCCTCAATGAAGGGACAGACGATATACGCCTGATGTCCCAGCTTCACCTGCTCCAGCAGTTTCTGATAGACATCCGGCCGCTTATGGTCCACGGTAGTAATGACTGTCTTGCGGCCTTTTGGCATCGTCTGGATGGTGATAATATCCAGGCAGTCGCCATAGACGGAGGAGGCGTAGCTACGGGGGATGGGGGTAGCGGTCATGGAGAGATGGTGTGCGCCCGTCTTGTCGAACTCGGACAGCAGTGCCTTCTGGGCGGCGCCAAACCGGTGTTCCTCGTCCACGATGGACAGGGCCAGGTTCCGGAACTGGAGCTCCGGAGAGAGGACAGCGTGAGTACCAATGAGAATGCTGATACTGCCGTCCGCCAGCCCTGCTAGGATCTTCTTCCGGGCTTTGCCCTTAGCCTCGCTGGTCAGCAAGGCGATACCATCAGACCCAGCCAGTTTGGACATCTCATCGTAGTGCTGCTTGGCCAGCACCAGGGTGGGAGCCATGATAATCGTCTGACCGCCATTCTCCCGGGCGCAGAGGGCCGCAATGAGGGCGACGGCCGTCTTGCCGCAGCCGACATCGCCGGAAACCAGGGCATTCAGGGGCATCTCCTGGTTCATGCCGTTGTAGATGGACTCCACGGCCTTACTCTGGTCCACGGTCAGATCGAAGGGAAGGCTCTTGATGAAAGCGTCCATGACCTCCCGCTTAAACATTGGCTTGGCCCGGACAAACGCCTTATTCTGGCGACGCTTGAACAGGGCCTCGTAGAAGTCGTATATCTGCTCGAAGTTCATTCGGCGGCTGGCCTTTTTCCAGGAGTCCTCGCTGGATGGCTGGTGCATCTCCTGGTAGGCGGCGACCCGCTCCATCAGCCCCATGGCCTTGGCCACGGCGTCCTTCTCGGTCCAACTTGCGGTTGCAGCCATCACAGAGAGACTGGCTCTGATCTTCTCAGACAGGTACTTATCGGACATGCCGGTGATCTTGGAGTAGCAGGGATGGATGTGAGCCAGCTTATTCTCGCCTTGGCAGACCATGACCGGCTGCACCATCTGCGGCTGACCATTGTAGAAGCTGATTTTACCACAGAAGGTCCATAGTGCGCCTCGCTCGAAGGAGTCCTTGAAGAAACAGCCGCCAAACCAGGTAATGTAGATATAGCCACTGCCGTCGTCCAGCTGGAGGGAGAACTTAGCATTGTCATAGATATGGGTAACGACGCCGTCGATTCGACAGACATCTCCGTCCATCAGATCCTTGATCTTCTTCTTGGTGCGGAAGTCCTGGTACTTACGGGGAAAGAAGGTTGCCAACTCTTCCACACAGGTAATGTGCTTCTTTTCAAATTGTTTCTCTTTTACGGGAGAAACCTGTATCTTGCTCAGTGGGATCATATTTGAAATACACTCCTTTCTGGGGTGGCAGGTTGTTTGTTGATGGGAAATTTGCGTGCTGAGTCTTTTTTACCGAAGAAATCGACGGGGATTTTGCCTGTTGCCATCTGGAGGAGCCGCCTCGTATATGGTCCGTGAGGCTCCGCTGTTGCTGGCAACAGCTCACCCCTCGTCTCCGGCGACGGCCCCAAACTCCAAGCGGATATGCTCAGCCATCAGGGCGGCCTTTTCATCCAGGCTGATATTTTTCTCCCGAAGGCCGGCACTGCCGATGCCCAGCTCCTTGCCCAGCTCATAGAGAAAATCATTGATACCCTGGCGGTAGCTCTCATCATCCAGCTTTTTCTCGTAGTTGGAACAGCGCAGGCCCTCCAGAGCCACGCTGATGCCTTCCTCATAACCGGCCTTATGAGCCTCGGCCCTGGCGATGGCAATGGCGTACCTTTCCCGTTCGCTGGCAATGCAGGACTTCAAATAGCCTTCGTAGGCAGGAATATCGATGTTTTTGGGACAATACATCACACATCCTCCTCGCTGATATGGATGCCCGGGTCCTGCATGACATCCTGGACCTTATCGGGATGCTCATTGGCCCATTTGATCCAGCGGCAAATTCGTGTTCGCACAATAGGAAGCGAAAGAAACGGCCGTGATGTCAATATCAGGTTCTGGTTCTGAATCATCAGCGCCGTGTTTTCTGCTACCTCATTTACCTCATAGGGCGTCGGCAGCAGCGTGCGGATAAGTCCGCCATTCAAACCAGGATCGATGCCGCAGATTTTCATTTCTAAAAGTTCGTATCGCTGCTGTCGGTGCATTACCATGCTGAGACAGTCCCCCTCTTTTACATAAATTCGTTCGTTCATACTTCTGGGCCACGATGGCCCAACCCTCCTTCTCTCTTTTTGCACCTAACCTCCATGCTGGAGGCTCATTTGGCTCTTGTTTTATGCTTTAGATTGATCTTCTTTTGGGCGTTCAGGCAAGGCCACCCCCAGAAAAATGGGTTTAATCTGGAGTTGGATACGATACAGCCACGGATCTCGGCCAGGCCGGCCCTGGGTGCGAGATGGGACCAACATCAGATTGCAGCCCCGGTGGCAGTACTTGCTTACAGCAAACAGGAACTGTGGCCCAATCCCAAGCCAGTCCGAGTACCGCATCGGCTGCACATCCGAGACTTTGACAGCCATGCGTCCGACTCTCCTGGGCATCCGGGACGCGCTTAGCCATTGGACTTGGACCTCTTCCATGCCAGCATCGGCCCGGTAGAGAAATCCGGAACTGCCGTCCTCTGCCCACTGCTCAGCGACCAGGAGTGTCGTACATGGCCAGCAGGGAGCTGCCTGAGGCAGGTCGCCATCCTGAGACCGGAGGTGTGGGAGAACGCCTATAGCAAGGCTGTCGGTGCGCTGCAGTACATGGATGTGCTCGGCGTAAAGAATGATCCTCACAGAGTCTCCTCCACATGGTACGACAGGCTGTCCGGCAAATTCAGAATGTCAGTCTCATAGCACATTTAGACCACTCCCCTGTCAGGCTTGATGGAATCTTTTCGGGTTTCGGGTATTCGACAAATTGTGTGGTTAAATCTATGTAGGCTCTCTGACTTCCTGCTTAGATATGCCCACCAATCTGCAGTTTGCCACCTCAATACGACTTGTCGAATACCCATCTTTTCTTCACTTATATTATATGCACTTCGCGCTTTTTATATTTTTATAGCACAATTCTGCGTTGTGCTCAGCAATTATGCGCCATATAGGGCTTCCGGAGGAAGCCGATGCGGCGAGTGCCGTCGGTAAGAAGAAATCCCTCAAGCCATTTTCTTTGTTAAAAAGACAAAACAGCGGAGGTCCGAATCTCCCTCCGCTGTTCTTTCATGTTTGTGTTAAATCAGGATCTCGTCCAAATAGACGAAACCGCGAATTCTGGAATCGTTGAAACTGATGCCGTTCTGTCCAAGGCTGCCCCACCAGGTGCCGCTACCGGCCTCACTGATGTAGAATCGCTTATTGACATAGTCAACCGCCTCTACATAGGCGACATGTCCATAGCTACTGCTACTGTCCATGCTGACTAGGGAGTTAGGCTTGGGCGTTGTCCCAGTACCAAAGATGCCTGCTACTCTGGCATTGTAATAAATCTCGCCGCCGTTGCCCCGGTTGGACTGTTTGAACTGAGCAACCGTTACCCGCCCGGGGTAGAAGGTCATCACATACTGCAATCCGCGGCCACGCGCCCACCAGGTACACTGGAGTGGGGTCAGTGTGTTCATCGGCTGACACAGGTACGGCATCTTGCCTGCTGGGTTGAAATCGCTGGGTGAATAGGGGTTGTGCTTTTGGCTGTTCGGCTGAAGCCCAACCACCAGGTTTAGCTCCTCGCGCAGCTGTTTCAGGGCCTCCTTGTTGATGGTACCATCTGCATTATTCAGGTTCTGTCCAAGGCTTCCAGCGCCATAGACCCAACTGGGCTGATAGAATATAGTTGAGGGATCCACATTCGCACCGTCGATAGTCACCGATAAGTACAGGCTAGCAGTGCCATCATGGTTCTTTCCGGTCTTGCCGATCAGGTCGCCGGACGAGACAGTGGATCCGGTAGAAACACTGACTTCTTTCAGGTTACCATAGGTGACCTGCATAACCTTCCCATCAGGCAAGTTGACCTCCTGGACTACATACTTACCCTTGGAGGACGAGCCGGTAGCGCCAACATCATCCACCTCGATGATCTTGCCATCGCCAACGGCCAAGACCGAGGTCCCCTCTCCCACCTGATATTCGATGTAGGTGCCGTTGTAAGCGTTCAGCGGTGGATAGTAGGAGCCTGTTGGTGAAATGATCCCATCAATGGTTGTCCCCGTACCGGGCACCAGCTGGATCGTGTTGCCATAACCCATCGTGCCAAGGCCCTTGATCGCATTCTTCCCCACAAACAAGAATACACGGTGCTCATCCTTGGTCTCTTCCCTATAGGCATCCTCCACAGAGCCAAAGGGCAGCTGAGTGCTGAATGTGATCGACGAATAGACGAGGGCTTCCACATCCATGGAATTATATTGAGTCGCCACACGGAAGCAGTGGTCTAGGGTCGTATCAGGCGGGGCAAACAGCAGTTCATCCATGGCTTTGAAGAAATTGGCAATCAAGTTTGCCGCGCTCTCGCCAAGACTAATGAACCAGGCCCCAGTACTCTCCAGCCAGTTTCTGGCTGTCTCATCCTCGGTGCCCAGATGAGCCTGCATATTAACGGCATCCAGCAAGTCAAAATCCTCGATTTCATAGAGCCTCCAGTCAGACTCGATGTCGCCATTTCCGGGTTTAATTCCGTTGATGTTGACTTCACCGGTTCCAATGGTCGAGGTTGTAATACCGCCACGGATGTAGTTATACCAGACCTTATAGCCGACTTCATTCAGATGCAGACCGTCGCCGCTGTCATACTCAGGGTTTAGCTTGCCGTCCTGCTGGAGTACACTCCAAATATCTATGATCTGGATGCCCTTCGAGTCGGCGACCTTTTGGATGCTCTGGTTGTTCTTCTTGATCCACTCGTTGCTGACGCTAGAGTCGTATTTCTCCTGCACAGGAGGCATTGTCAGTACATAGATCTTGATGTTGTTGCCAGCCTTTTCGTAGATGGCGTCTATGAGCTTATTATACTTCTTGATGAAGTTGTCCTCATAGTCCAGATGGTTATTGGTGCCGGCGCATATATAAGCAACTTCTTTACCGGCCCACCTGGATGCGTTGGAATCCTCTACCAATTCTCGGATCTGGTCTGTGCTGGCTGATTTTTGAGCGAGAACCATGGCACCACTTGAAGACAGCTTGTTCGTGTTATTGAGGCCAACTGTCAGCGAGTCACCGATAAACACAGTCTTAGACAGATCAAAGCTAATACCCTGCCCGCTGATTGTACTCGGGTCAGCGCCATCCAACTTAGCCGCCAGCGCACGGATCTCATCTGGGTCCAAAGCGGGGCGGTCCCAGATATCTTTTGGGCTTGGCGTATTGGTATATGCCAGATTATAGTAGTGGACGCCGTTGGTCATGAATATCTTTGTTCCCTGATTTGGGTTCTGCGACTGGAACAAGACATTCGACGGCAAGGCAAACTGCCCGGTCATACACTGGATAGCACTGGCGATCTCACTTTCAGTTGGATTTGCCTTAGCCCAAGACCCATTTGAATAACATGCATACTGGCCTGGGGCTGTCAGCACTTCCCAATAGGTATCAGGAAAAGTATTATCGCCCTTGACACGGTTTACAAATACTGCGCCGACCAGAAGCTCATCTAGCTTGCCAAGTGTACTTCCATTGTGTGCCTCTGCTGCGATACATTTGGCCAGGATATACAGGTCAGAATTTGAGTCCTGCATATCTCCCAT